>JAKLDR010000275.1 GCA_022703445.1 Planctomycetota bacterium
GCTGGATCTCCTCCACGGCCTTGTAGATGATGTTGTACTTCCGGATCTCCACCTTCTGCTGGTCTGCCAGGGTCTTGGCCTTGGGGGTCGGCCGCACGTTGAAGCCGATGATCAGCGCGTCCGAGGCGCTGGCCAGGTCCACGTCGCTCTCGTTGATGGCGCCGGCCGCCGAGCGTATGGTCACCAGGCGCACCTCGGGGGTGGACAGCTTCTCCAGCGAGGCCTTGAGCGCCTCCACCGAGCCGTGCACGTCGCCCTTGATGAGCACCTTGAGTTCCTGGACCGTGCCGTCGTTGATGGTGTCGTACAGGTTGTCGAGGGTGACCTTCTTGATGGTCTTGGCTTCCTCGGCGCGCTTGAGCTCCTGGCGCTTGCCGGAGAAGGAGCGGGCGATTTTCTCGTCCTCCACCGCCTCGAAGGGGTCGCCCGCGTTGGGCATGCCCTCGAAGCCGATCACCTCGACCGGCGTGGACGGGGTGGCGCATTCCAGCTTCTTTCCCTTGTCGTCGAACAGGGCCCGCACCTTGCCGGGGAAGACGCCCGCGACGAAGCTGTCGCCGATGCGCAGGGTGCCGCGCTCAACGATCATGGTGGCCACGATGCCGCGGCCCTGGTCGATGCGCGCCTCGAGGATCTTGCCCTCGGCGCGGCAGTCGTAGTTGGCGGTCAGCTCGAGAACCTCGGCGGTCAGGAGTATGCCGTCCAGGAGCTCGGTGATGCCCTTCTTCTGCAGGGCGGAGATCTCGTGGCACATGACCTGTCCGCCCCAGTCCTCGGGCACGAGTCCCAGGTCCGAGAGCTGGGTCTTCACGCGGTCCGTGTTGGCTTCGGGGAGGTCCACCTTGTTGATGGCCACGATGATGGGCACCTTGGCCGCCTTGGCGTGGTCGATGGCCTCGATGGTCTGGGGCATGACGCCGTCGTTGGCCGCGACGACCAGGATGACGATGTCGGTGACCAGGGAGCCGCGGGCGCGCATCCTGGTGAAGGCCTCGTGGCCCGGGGTGTCGAGGAAGGTGATCTTGCCCTTGGGGGTCTCGACCTGGTAGGCGCCTATGTGCTGGGTGATGCCGCCGAATTCGGAGGCGATCACGTTGGTCTTGCGGATGGCGTCCAGGAGCTTGGTCTTGCCGTGGTCGACGTGGCCCATGACGGTCACGACCGGCGGGCGGAAGGCCATGTCCTCCGGCTTGTCGCTCTCCTTCTCGATCAGGGTCTCGTCGTAAAGGGAGACGATGTTCACCTCGCAGCCGTACTCGTTGGCCACCAGGGTGGCGGTGTCCGAGTCGATCTGGTGGTTGATGGTCGCCATCATGCCCAGCCCCATGAGCTTGCCGATGATCTCGGCCGGCTTGAGGTTCATCTTCCTGGCCAGCTCGGCCACGGAGATGGTCTCCATGATGTCGATGACCTTGGGGATGGGATTGGCCTTGGGCGCGTTGGCCTTCTTGCGCTGGAGCTGCAGCTTCTGCTCGAGGCTCTCTTCCTTGCGCTGGTAGGCCGGTTTCTTGGCCTTGATGAAGCGCTTGGACATGGGCTTCTTGTCGCCCGCGGGCAGGGGGCCCGATCCGCCGGGACCGCCGCGGCCGGGACCGCCCGGTCCGCCTGGCCTGGGGCCGTAGCCCGGCCTGCCGCCGGGTCCGCCCGGTCCGCCGGGCCTGGGGCCATAGCCCGGCCTGCCGCCGGGTCCGCCCGGTCCGCCGGGCCTGGGACCGTAGCCGCCGGCTCCGGCGGGCCTGGGACCGTAGCCGCCCGAGCCTGCCGGCCTGGGGCCGCCGTAGCCGCCGCCCTGGGGACCGCCGGAATAGCCCTGGCCCGAGTAGCCGGAAGGGGCACCGGGACGGGGAGGATAGCCGCCGGATGAAGAGCCGTATCCGCCGGGCCTGGGACCGTAGCCGCCCTGGCCGGACGGAGCGCCCGGGCGCGGCGGGTACCCGCCGGAGGAACCCTGGCCCGAGTAGCTGCCCTGCTGGCCCTGGCTGGGATAGCTGCCGGGTCGGCGGTCGCCGTACGGGGAAGAGCCCTGGCCGGGGGCCGGTGGCCTGTCGCCGTAGCCCGGGCCGGTGCGATAGCCGCCGACCCTGCCGACGACGCGCGGGCCGGTGCCCGCGGGCCTGGTGGTGTGCCCGCCCGGGGAAACGGGCCTGGCGGCGGCGGGAGCCGAAGCTTCCGGCTTGGTGCCGGCCTCGGGGGAGGCGGCGGCCGCGGGTTCGCCAGTGGCGGGTTCCTTGGGCGCATGCTCCTTGGCGGCGTGCGCCTTGGGAGCGTGTTCCTTGACCGGGTGTTCGGCGGGCTGATCCGGGCTTGCCGCGCGCGGGGCTTGGTCGTCGGCCTTGGCCTGGTGGTGGGCAACCACGCGGGCCGCCGGCTTCCGCACGGCGGGGGTCGCGGGCGTGGCGGCGCTCGCGGCAGGAGCGGTATCGGGGGCGGCGGCATCGGGCGCGGCCGGCTTTTTCTTGACCACGACCACCTTCCGCTTCTCGGGGGCGGGAGCGACGGGCTCGGCCGCCTCGGGCGCCTTGGGCTTCTGCTGCTTGATCAAGACCGGCTTGGGTTTATTCTCGTTAGTATCCGACATAGCCTACCTTCAGGATTCCTGGTCATTGGCGGTCTCGTCTTCGTATTCGAACGAGAGGGCCACCCCGCATTGCGGGCATTGCGTCATTTCGGGTGTCACCACGGCGCCGCAGTCGGGGCACTCGTACACCTCGGATTCCTCCTCGGCATACGCTTCCTCCGGCTCTTCCGGAGCTTCCTGCTCCTCCTGCCGCTCCTCCTCGATGACTTCCACGTTCTCTTCTATGATGCCCCTGACGCGCCCGATATCCTCGGCCGAGAGGCCCTCGATCGCGAGCAGCTCCTCGTCCTGGCGGGCGAGGAAGTCCTCGATGTACTCTATGCCGGCCGTCGCCAGCGCGGCGGCCACGCGTTCCTCGACGCCCGGGAGCTCGTCGACCCGGAGGATTTCCTCCTCCTCGCCGAACAGGCTGGACGCGGCGCGGCGCGCCTCGCTGCCCAGGTCCAGCTCGCGGAACTGCTCCTCGGTCTTCACGTCTATGCTCCAGTCGCACAGGCGGTTGGCCAGCCTCACG
>JAKLDR010000276.1 GCA_022703445.1 Planctomycetota bacterium
GGCGAATGCCCCGTGTCGCAGACCCCTCGTGGCGGTCGGCACTACATCTTCCGGCAGCCGGCGGGCAAGACTTGGAGCAGCACGGCAAGCCGGCTCGCGCCGAAGGTCGACACCCGGGCCAACGGTGGCTACATCGTCCTGCCGCCTTCTGTGGTGGGCGGCACACCATACCGGTGGACCGAGAACTTCGGGACGTGCCCAGGGGCTCTGCCCGAGCCGCCGGCATGGCTCGCGACGCGGGTGGATGGCGGGGCGGATCTGTTCGCCCAGGGCGCCAGCCGGCCAGATGAGGACGGCCAGGTCGCGGCCCAGGGTGCGCCCGTGCCGCCCCAGGGCGCGACATCGGCGGCCGGTGGCAACGCAATACCGGCCGGCCACCGTAACGCCACGTTGGCCCGCCTGGGCGGAGCTATGCGGCGGGTGGGAATGAGCCAGGAGGAGATCCTGGCCGCCCTGGTCCGGGCCAACCTCGACCGTTGCAGCCCGCCGCTGAAGGACCGGGAAGTCCGGCGGATCGCAGCTAGCATCGCGCGCTACGAGCCCGACCAGGTCGCCGTCGCCGTAGTGGAGGACCACTGGCGGCAGGACAATCCCGCGGCGACCGAGCCCGAGGATAGCGGACCCGAGATGCCAGATCCCGGCCCGCTTCCGGCGGAACTCCTGCGCATCCCCGGCTTCGTCTCCGAGGTCATGGACTACTGCCTGGAGACGGCCCCGTATCCGAATAGCTCGATGGCCTTCGCCGGCGCGCTGGCGCTGCAGGCCACGTTCGCGGGCCGCAAGGTGCGTGACCCTGGTGACAACAGGACGAACGTCTACATCCTCGGCCTTGCCCACTCTTCCGCGGGCAAGGATCGCCCGCGCAAGATCAACGCCGAGATCCTGCACACACTCGGCCGGTCCGGCCAGATCGGCGGCAGGTTCGCCTCGGGCGAGGGTCTGCAAGATGCGCTCTTCACCGAGCCTGCCATGCTGTTCCAGACCGACGAGATCGACGGGATGCTGCAGTCGATCAACAAGGCGCGCGATGCCCGGTACGAGAGCATCATGGAGACGCTCCTGACGATGTACTCGTCGGCCAACTCGATCTTCCCGATGCGCCGCAAGGCTGGCCGAGACGCACCCGGGGCCATTGACCAGCCCTGCCTGGTGGTCTTCGGCACGGCCATCCCGAACCACTACTACGAGGCGCTGTCGGAGCGGATGCTGACCAACGGGTTCTTCGCCCGGATGATCGTGCTGGAGTGCGGTAGTCGCTCGACCGGGCGGGAGCCTCGACTGCTTCCGTTGCCCGAGCGCGTGCTCGAGACGGCGCGGTGGTGGGCGGACTTCAGGGCCGGCACGGGGAACCTTGAGAACTGGCATCCTGTGCCGCGGGTCGTCCCGCACACGGACCAAGCGACGGGTGTACTTGTCGAGACCAGACTCGAAGCCGAGGCTGAGTATGCCAAGGCGGAGGCGGCCGACGACAGCGTCGGGACGACGGTGTGGGGCCGGGTCAGCGAGCACGTCCGCAAACTCGCGCTGATCTACGCCGTGAGCGAAAACTACGAGCGCCCCGAGATTGGCAAGACGGCCGCGTCCTGGGCCAGCCGGCTCATCCTGCACCAGACCAAGCGGATGCTCTTCATGGCCCAATCCCATGTCGCGGACAATCCGTTCCACGCCGAATGCTTGCGGTTCCTGCAGAAGCTGCGTGCCGCTCCCGATCGGGCGCTGCCACATGGCGTGCTGCTGAAGCGGATGAAGACCGACGCCAAGAGCTTCTCCGGTCTGGTGACCACGCTCGAACAGCGAGGCGACATCGTCGTCCAGGTGCAGGCGACTTCCGGCCGGACAGGTCGGATCTACCGTCTGGCTGGGTCATCGTCAGACTCAATGAAGGGCGGAGGGTGAAGGAAGCAGTGAAGAAAGGTGAATCAAGGTGAAGGAAGCCTCTTCGAAGGTCGAATCTTGGGGTGAAGGAAGGTGAACGAAGGTGAAGAAAGCTCGGTCGGTAACTCGCTATATGACACACTCTCTTCTACTTCCTTCCCTTCCTTCCCCTTCTTCCCCCCTCACGGAAATACCCCCCGTTTTCTGCGTGTGCGCGTATAGGCGGGGTGAAGGTAGTTCCAGCCACGCCGGTGGTCGTCTTTCGGCGACCCGGTCGCCACACGAGGATGGCGGTTCAGAAGGCGCTGTGAGCGGCGCGGAGAGGCCAGGAGGTATTCAGGCACCTGGAACTGAAACGAACGGAATGCAGGGGCCTCTGATTTCGTTCTGCGCCCTGTGCGGGCGGGAATTCGAACCCCAGAAGACGCGGCGAGGACAAACGAAGAGGTTCTGTACGGACGCATGCCGGGCCCGAGCTTGGCGGGACCGACGCAGCCAATCCGAGAATCCGCCCACTCAGTTCACCGACCCGGGCGTCCTGGTCGGTGAGGAGGTACTCACGTCATGAAGAGCGCCGAGAGCATGGTCTCCGAAGTCCGCATCCGCCCAGTTCCCAATGGCAGCGATGGCCTGGTCGCCTTCGCCTCCTGCCGCTACGGCGGGGTCCTGCTCAATGACATCGCCATCCGCCGGGATCAGGCGGGCCACCTGTTCCTGACCTTTCCCAGGAAGCTCGCCGCCTCGGGCCGGCCTCATCCGCTGCATCACCCGACCGATCGTGAGACCGCCGGGCAGTTTGACGCAGCGATCCTCGGGCAGATCCGTGCGCTCGTGAACGTGGAGGCTGTGAGTGGGGGCAAGTCGGTGGGGAAGTCGACATGAACGCCGACGACCCCTCGGTTGCCCGAGAGGTCATCGGGGGTCCGCGATGCGCGCCCGCGTTACGCTTCGCTCTGGACCTCCTTCATGATCGCCCTGACCGCCGCGTCGTCCTTGTTGGCGGCGGCCACCAGCAGGTTGCGCGCGAACTTCGAGGCCTTCGCCGGCCCGGCCGCCTTGTGGATGGCGTCCCGCTCGGCCTCGGTCAGCCGAAAGGCGAACACGCAGAGCTCTTCGCGCGCGGCCTTGGTCTCGGCGGTCTTGGTGCTCGCCTTCTCGGCGGCGGGCTTGCGGGCCCGCGTGGTCTTCTTGGTGGTCTTGCTCATCGCTTGG
>JAKLDR010000277.1 GCA_022703445.1 Planctomycetota bacterium
CGGAACGGAACGCAAGGCCTTCCTCGCGGAGAGCCTGGCCGCCGAGACGGCGGCCCTCGAGGACCTCGCCGTCGCTCGGGCCATCTTCCTGATCGGGCCGCCGCGCCTGCCGCCGACGACCTGCGAGCGCCTGGCCCGGGCGGTCGCCGCCGGCACCGGCGCGGTGGTCTTCGCCAGCGACCCCGAGGCTCTCGATGCGCTGGCCGTCCCGCTGGGCCTTCCGGTCCCGGCGGCCGGCCGGAATGCCGTGGACTTCCCCGCCCCGGCCCGCCTCTCGCCGACCGAAGCTGGCGCCCGGTTCTTCGCTCCGTTCCGGCGCGCGGCCGAGGCCGGTTGCTTCCAGAAGGCCCTGGTCCTCGACCCCGGGGGAGGCACGCTGCTCGCCAGGCTGCGCACCCCGGGCACCGAACTTCCCGGCATCGTCGAACGGGCCTTCGGACGCTCGGCGGTCCTGGTGATGGCCTCTGGCCCCCAGCGCGGCTGGTCGAGCCTGGCCGGCCGGGAGCAGGCGGAGCTTTTCGTCCCCCTGACCCATGAACTGGCCGCCAGGGCGGCGGGCCTGCCGGAGGCCGAGTTCCTGGCCGCCCCTGGCGGGGTCGTGGAATTCGTCGCGACCGGGCGGGAACGCGGCGCGACCTTCTGGCTGATGGACGGGACCGGGATCCGCGTCCCGGCAGGGTGCCCCGACACCGACCTCCGGACTGCAATGACCTCCCCGACCGAGACCGGCGCCTTTCGCCTGCTCTCCGAGGCGGACGGGACAACGCTCGTCGAGCGGACTCTCGCCGTCCGACTGCCTCCCGCGGAGTTGTCCGGAGACCGCCGGAGCGCTGCCAGGATCGCGGCCCTGACCGCGCCGCCCGGCGCCGCCGTTGCGCGGATCGCCGCCGACCGCCGCGCCGGACGGGAACTGTCCGGCTGGCTGGCAGCCCTGGCGCTCTTCCTCCTGGCCGCGGAACTGGCCGCCGCCCGCCTGGCGCCGCTGCCGGCGAGCCCCGGCGGGGCCACGCCCGGCACCACCGAGTCCGCCAGGGCCAAGCGCGGCAGCCCGGAGGCCTCGACGTGAGCTCCATGGAACTCGCCGGCGGGCTCGGCCCGGCCACCGCCGCCGCGATCATCGCCGCCGCACTGATGGCCGGCGCGGCCTGCGGGGCGGCCTTCGCCGGCCGTGGCCGGGGCTGGCGGGTCCGCACGGCGGTCGGCTCGCTCTATGGGCTGGCCGCCGGGGCGCTGGCGGTGGTGGTCCTCGGACCGGTCGGCGTGCTCTCCAGCCAGGAGCCGATCAGGCCGCGCATCGTGCTGCTCGCCGACCGCTCGGCCTCGATGACCGAACGCGACCTGCCCGGGGATCGCGCGCGCTGGGATGCGGTCACCGGCCTCCTTGCCGCCGACTCGCAGTTCCGGAGCGGACTCGAGCGCTTGGCCAGCGTCCAGGTCCTGGGGTTCGACCTGGGCGTCCGACCGCTCTCGGCCGCCGAGGCCGCCGGGCCGCCCGAAGGCCGCGCGACCGACCTGGCCGGTTCGATCGCCGCGACACTGGAAACGCCCGGCGTCGGCGACCTGGCCGCGGTCGTGGTGGTCAGCGACGGCCGGGCAACCGCCGGTCTCCCGGCCGCCGTGGCCGCGCCGTCCCTGGCCGCCCGCCGCGTGCCGATCTGGACGATCGGAACCGGCGAGCCCGTCGCCACGGCCAGGCCGCGCTTGCGCATTCTGGGCCTGGAAGTGCCAGAAACCGCGATGCTCGGTCAGGAGGTCGCGGCGACGGCCTCGGTCGAGGCCGGAAACCTGACCGGCCGCCGGATCGAACTTCGCCTGCTGGTCGATGGCGCCGAACTGGCCAGACAGGAGCTCCCCGCCTCCGCCCCGTCCGAGCGTCTGCCGGTGCGCTTCGCCTTCCAGGCCAAACCGGAGGGGGTGCGCCGCGTCGAGCTCCGCGCCGCGGCCGGCGAATCGTGTTCGGCCCGGGCCATGCGCCACATGGTGGTGCTGTCCTCTCCGGTGCGAGTCTACTACGCGGAGGGGCGGCTGGGCTGGGGCCACCGCGAGATGGCCACGGCCCTGGCCTCCGTCGGCGGCGACCGCAGTCTGGAGCTCTGGAACGGCTTTCTCCCGCCCGAGAGCCGTCCTGCAGCCGCCGACGCCGGGGTCGCCAGCCGCACCGGCAAGTTCGACGTGATGGTCCTCGGCGACGTGAGCGCCGCGGAGCTCGGCGAGAACGGCCCGGCGGCGCTGGCCCGCGCGATCCGTGAGGACGGCTGCGGTCTGCTCTTCATGGCCGACCCGGAACGCGCCGCGACATTCAGGGGCACGCCGCTGGAGGCCTTGCTGCCGGCCGCCCTGCCCTTCGAAACCCTTTCGGCCGGGACCGCGGCAGCCGCCGCCAAAGTGGAAGTGGCCGGCGACCCCGCGGCGGTCGAGCCGCTCCGCCTCTCCGACTCCCCCGCCGAGAACCACCGGCTGTGGAGTTCGCTCGCCGAGACCCGCCCGGGCTGGAAGCTCGGCGCGACCCGCAACGGCGCCGAGGTCCGGCTCCGCGCCGGTGGCGAGCCGGTGCTGGTCTCCTGGAAGGCCGGCGCCGGCCGCGTCGCGGTCATGAACTGGCCCGATCACTGGCGCTGGGCGCGCTCGTCGCCCGAAGGCGCCGACGCCCACCGGCGCTTCTTCGGGCGGCTGGCCGCCTGGCTCGCCGGTCGCGCGGCGGCCCGCGGAGAGAGGCTGGCGCTGACGCTCGGCAGCTACCGGCTGGCGCCCGGAGAGGAAACATCTCTCGTCGCCCGACTGCTTCAGGCCCCACCCGCCGGACCAGTCGAGGCGACCGCCCTCATCCGGGCGACGGGGGCCAGGGATGCGGACGGCGGCGAGACGCTGCGGATCGCGCCGGCAGCCCCGGGAATCCACCGCGCCGCGCTCCGTGCCGGCGCACCGGGCGAGTACCGCGCCGAGGTGGTGGTGCGGGCGGGCGGGGCGGACTGGGCCAAGGGAGAGATGTTCTTCTCGGTGG
>JAKLDR010000278.1 GCA_022703445.1 Planctomycetota bacterium
GGAAGAGGCGGTCCGGGCGGCTTGGCTTCTGGGCCACCTCAAGGACGCCCGCGCCTGGTCAGCATTGGCCAAGGCTGCCGCGGGGAAGGACGTGGCCGTGGCGCTCTCGGCTGCGCACGCGCTGCGGCGTCTGGACGGCGAGGAGGATTTCAACATTGTCCGCTGGGTCGCCAGCGACAAGCTCTACTCCCAGGCCTCTCCCCGCGATGCCGGACTCTGGCAAGTGCCGCTGGGCGCGGCCTTCCCCGACCCGGTGCCGGCGGCGGCTCTCGAAGCCCTGGCCGGTTCGTCCTATGTGCCCCTGCGGGAGGCGGCAGCCCGGCTCGCCGCCGGCTGCGGCGCGGGGCAGGCAATTGCGAAGAAGCTTTCGGGCGACCCCAGCCTGCTGGTGCGCCAGGCGGCTGCCCGGACGCTGCGCCGCTGGGAAAGTCCGAAGCCCGTTTCGCGGCCCATCCAGAAGCCCGACCTGGCCAAACGTTGGGAGGCCACGGTCCGCGATGAAATCGGCACACGGGATTCGGGTCCGTTTGTAGCTGCCTTTGGGACTGACGAGGATATCGTGAAGCTGATCGATCTGTGCAGAACCACCAAGAGCGAACACATCCGGATCCGGGCAAAGAAAGCCCTGGCGGACTACTCCGGCGGCTCCGCGGCGACGGAATTTTTCCGCCACCTGGCGAGTTCCGGCGAGCCTTGGCCTGCCGCCAACCACCTGGGAAGCTCCGCTGATGTCGGTAAACGCGCACTGGCGGCGGTATGCGACGGCGAAGCGTTGGCCAAAGAACTTGGCCCGCGGCTGGGCGTCGAGCGCTGGATGCTCCATTCGGAGTTTCTGCTGGCGCGGTTCTCCGGACCGCCAGCCCTGCCGCATCTGGAGAAGTTCCTGACCGTCCGAGGCTTCTCGGTACCGCTGGTGGTCGGCTATGTCGGTGGGCCGGACGCAGTAACCATGATCGCGCCGCTGCTGGACTCGAAGGATCTCTCCGCGGCCACAGCCGCCGCGCGAGGGTTGGGCGAGAGCGCCCAACTGGCGGCGGTCCAGCCGCTGATCCAGGCGCTCTCTAGCTCGAACCGCGTGGTACGGAGCCGCGCGGCACTGGCGCTCGGGCGGATCGGCGGGCCGGACGCGGCCAAGGCGCTGGCCGCGATCATCGAACGGGAGAAGGAATACCTGCCCAGGAGATCGGCCTGGGCGATGCTCAGGGAGATCGAAGCGGGAAGAAAGGAACATGCGGAATTGATCGCGCGCGCCAAAAAGGAACTGGACGAATTCGTTCCCGCCTATAATCCGGTCAACCCCCAGTTCGGCGCCGATTTCCCGACCGGCAAGGTGGTCGTTCTCGACAGGGCGGTGAGCGTCGCCTCGTTCGGGGAGACCCGCTGCGCGGTGGATGCCCGTGTGGGGGTGTGGATACGCTACGGCGGCTGCGACATGTGCTATTCGAACGAATGCATCGGCTACGATCCGGCCAGCGGCAAGCAGTTCATCATCCGTCCCAACGAGGTGTCCGGCCTGTTTTTCAACGAAACCCGGGCCGGCGCCGGCTGTTCGCGGGGGTTGGTCTACTGCTGGCACTCGCGCCGTTTCTGGATGAACAACGCGACCGGATTCCCCACGGACATGACGCGCCGCACTGATGCCTCCACCTACGACCTAGCCCTGGACCGGTTCGACGGCCACTGGCCCCAGACCACGGTCAAGACCGGCGAGGGGCCGAAGTGGTACATCGCCGACTCCCGGCGCGGGCATGTCTATAACGAGTTCATGGGGCCGGTCACCGACGTGATAGACACCCGGACAGCGAGTCTGATCAGCCTGCCCTTCAAGGGCCTGCCGCGCCTGCAGGCGTTCTATGTATTCGATGCCGCCGGATACGACCCGGTTGCGGACCTTGTGCTGCGCGAGGTCAAAAACCACAAGAAGCATACCGGGCAGCCGCCGGAGAATTTCGGCGTGTGGCTGATGGATCCCGGGACGGGCACGGCTCGCAAGTCCAAGAGCCCGTTGCCCGAAGGGGAACGCGGCAGCCAGGGTCTGCAGATGGTCTTCGACTCGTTGAATCGCGATCTGATACTCCTGCGTTCGACCGGCGCCTATGCCTATGACAGGGAGACCGACACGTGGCGCAAGGCTGCCGACGGCAATTTCGGGGTGACCGTTTTCGACTTCGATCCGCAGCACAACGTCTTCATCGGATTGAGGTCCAACCAAATGGTCGCCTTCCGGCTGAAGAACGTGCCCGTCGGCACCAAGGCGTTCTTCGGGCCGGACGCCGGAGCGCCGCCTGCGGAGGACAAGTGAGCTACTTCCCGGCCTCGGCGACGTTTCCGAGCGCGCTGCGGTTCGAGGAGTCGTCGAAGCTCCGCACCGCGAAGCTCTTCGCCGCGGCGGCCGCCGAGCCGTTCCACCAGCCCAATCCCAAGCTGGCGGCGCTGCCGGTCAATACCTGGGTGCGGGTGGCTGACAAGCAGCCGGCCCCGGACGTTCACCTCTTGAGTTCGACGACCTCAACGGACTTGACGCTCGGGGGGGGCATACCATGCTCAGAGGAAAAGCAGCTTCTGTCATGCCCCGTGCGGGGCCGGAGGCGGCAATCAATCAATGACGACCGGCTAACACTACAACGCTACCTCCGAGCGGAAGCACTTCTTGAGGGTGGAGACGCGAATGCCGAGGCGGCGGAGACGGCGGAGGGTGCGTTTGCGGTGGGCTATGGCGGCACGGCGGGCGGTGGTTTGCCAGTAGGCTATCTTGGCGGCGACTTTGCGCAGCCGTCTGCGGCGTTCAGCTCTGGGCTGGGCAGGGTCAAGCTGCGCTTCGCGTTCCACAGTCCAGGAGGAAGGACGGCCGCTCCGCGGTTCGTCGAAGATGGCGAATGGGGTCTTCTCCCTCTGGTAACGATCGATCCAACGGTAAACACTCTCCCGTCCTGCGTTCAAC
>JAKLDR010000279.1 GCA_022703445.1 Planctomycetota bacterium
AGCCGCCGTCCGGCGCGCGCAGGGTCTCGATGCGCTTCAGGACCTCCTCGCGGGAGATCTTCTTGTAGCTGCCGCTGGCGGTCGGCACGTCGCAGCGCGGGAGGGCCAGGTCCGCGACGTACAGCTGCTTGACCTTGTTGACGTCCCACTCCCGGTAGACCGCATCGCGGACGTCCGGGCGGGTCACTGCGGAACTCACGTTGGGGCTGCCCATCTCAGTGTCTCCTTATCAGGTCGCTCTAGGCGACGCCTTTCTTGTCGCCCAGTCCGACTAGGACTTGGGCAGGACCTCCACGATGAGGTTGTCGAGCTGGACCTCGTTGTCCGCGTGGGCCGCGCTCCAGGTGGCCTTCACGGTGATGGGCACGTCGCCGGAGAGGTCCTCGGCCGCGTCGGCCTTGGCGAAGGGCTTGGCGGTGACGGTGCCCGGCACGCCGAGCGCCACCAGGCCGCAGCCCGCCACGTGGCCGCCCGCGCCGGCGATCCTGACCACCACGTCGGCGTCGATGAGGAAGATGTCCCCGTCGGCCACGTCGACCGCGCCGGTGGAGACGATCTCCTCGGTGCCGACGTAGAGCTTCACGGTCAGCGTGTCGGCGGCGTTGTTGTCGTTGACCAGGCCCTGCGCCCGGATCCGGATCACGTCGCCGGCCGAGAGGTCGGCGCCCACCAGGGTCTTCGAGGCCGCGAAGGCCGTCTCGACCACGGTGTTCTCGACCTCGGCGGTCGAGGCCGTGTTGGAGTACTTCAGGTCCACCTTCTCGATGTTGGGGAGGACCTCGATGATGTCCCCGTCGGCGGTGGCCGCCTCGAAGGACTGGCCCACGCGCACGCCGCTCTTGGTGGCGCTGACCTTGCCGTCGGCGGCCGAGTAGACGTCGGAGCGCGCGGCGATGACGCCGGCGGCGGTCACCCGGATGGTCCCGGGCTTGTTCTGGAGGAGCGCGCCGGCGACCGGGAAGCCGCTGGCGACGTAGTCCTCGGTCACCGCGAGCGGGGTCTCCCCGGCGTCGCAGTAGACGAACTCGTTGCTGGTGTCGTGACGCACCAGGCGGAAGGCCTCCAGGTTCTCGGCCGCCTCGCGGCTCAGGAAGGGGGTGTCGATCTGCTGGGTCATGGCGTCAACCTTTCATTCTCGTTTCGTTCAGGCCGGGAACTCCCGTCCCGGGCCCCAAGGGTTCGACCGGCTACTTCTTCCCGGCGTCGCCCTCCTTCCCGGCCTCGGCCGGCTTGGCCGCGGCCGCCGCGGCCGGGGCGCTCGCCTGGGCGCCGGCGTTGACCGCCGCCAGGTAGGCCGCCGAGACCTCGGGGAACTTGTTGGCGATGGTCTCCTCGGGCCGGACGTCGCCGGCCTTCAAGAGCTCCTCGCGCTTGGCGTTGTAGGCCGCCACCGCGCCCGCGGCCTCGGCCGACGCCGGCTTCTGCTCGAGGGGCTTGTGCCCCACCTGGGAGGCCAGCGCCTTCAGGTCCGCGATCTCCTTGTCCTTGGCGGCCAGCTCCTCCTTGTGCTTGGCCTCGGCCGCGGCCGAGTCGCCCTGGGCCTTGGCCAGCTGACCCTCCAGGTCCTTGATCCGGGCCTGGGCGTCCTTGAGCTGCTCGGGGGCCTTGGCCGCGAGCTCGCCCTTGGCCTGCTCGGGCGAGAGCCCGCGCTTCCAGGCATCCCGCGCGAACGCCAGGTCCGCCGGGAACGCCGCTTCCATGGCCTCGAGCTGCTTGGCAGCCTCGATGGCCACGGGGGCCTCGCCCGCCGAGCTCTGACTGCCCGGCGCCGGCGAGGCCGCGGCGGTGCCGCTCCTCTGTCCACTCATGCTTCCGTCTCCCTTCGTCCCTGCCGGCCGAGCCGCGGCCAGCGCCGATTCGTAGTTGGCGACTCCGTCGATGAGCTTGGCCCGGAGCGCGTCCGCGGCCAGCCAGGTCCTGCCCGTGGCCAGGGAGGCCACTTCTGTGGCGGCCATCCCGCGTCCGGCGGCGATCGCGCCGACGAACTGCTCGGCCAGCTTGTTGACCATCTCCTGCTCGACTGCGATCTGCTCTTCGGTCAGCGGCACGCCCGGCACGCCCGCGCCCTTGTGCGGCCCGGAGGCAATCAGGTGGACCTTGAAGCCCTCGGCCTCGGCGGCCTTGGAGCTGTCCACCATGACCATGTAGACCCCGATGGAGCCGACCTCGGCGGTCTGGTTGGCCGTCACGCGGCTGGCCTGGCTGGCCAGCCAGTAGGCCGCGGAGGCGCCGAGGTCCGAGATGTGCGCGGCCACAGGCTTGACCGCCCGGGCGGCGCGGATGGCATCGGCCAGCTCCTGGACGCCGCTCACCGACCCGCCGGGGGAGTCGATCTCGAAGAGGATGCTGTCGACCGCCTTGTCGGCCAGGGCCGCGGCCAGGGCCGCCTGGACGTCCTGCACGCCGGTCGCGTGGATCCCGAAGTAATCGTAGATCCACGGGACGCTCTTCTGGATGACGCCAGAGAGGGGGAACACCGCCACGCCATTCTCGACCGCGTAGGAGTAGGGCGGGGGATCCTCCATCATGTCCTCGAGCTTCTTGAAGCCCTTCCGGGCGCGGGTGGACGCGGCCTGGGAGGCTGCCGCGGCCGCGGCCTCGCCGGAGATCTCCGCGGCGGCCAGCCGCGCGCAGAGCTGCTCCAGGCGCGAAGGCTCCATCGCCCAGACCTTGGGGAAGTCCGCTGGCAGCCCGACCTTGCGGCTGATCCCGACCATGCCCAGCATCCTCTGCATGAGACTCATCAGTTGCCTCCGTTGGCCGGCTTGCCGCCGGCGTCCTTGTTCCCGTCGTCCAGGCTCCGCGTCTGGCTGAGCGCCGAGCCGATCTGCCAGCGGCTGACCTCGCGCCAGTCCACCTTGGCCTCCGGATAGCGGGTGTTGAGCTCGGCCGCCTTCTTGATGGCTAGCTC
>JAKLDR010000028.1 GCA_022703445.1 Planctomycetota bacterium
GGGGGGCGGTTTCACGGGCCGGGGGATATCACCAGATGCGAGCGTCTTTTCCACTGCTGCTGATCAGGTTGCTTGCAGCGCCCGTCCCGGCGCGGGCCGGCGCGCCGCGGGCCGCGGCGCCCGCCGATCCCGGCAAGATCGCGGTGGTCGACGAGGTGATCATGTTCGGCTCGGCCCCCGCCGGGCAGGACGGCCAGCGCATATTCGGGCGGGTCAAGGAGATCGACGGGCGCGAGAAGAAGCTCTGGATCATCCTCAACTGGGGTCAGAACGAGGGCCCGGTGAGCGTGCCCCTGAACCGGGTGCGCCGGATCGACTACGACGTGGCCGGCCGTCGCGCCGAGCTGCCCGCCGGCGACAACCTGGCGCGCTACAAGCTCGCCCTGTGGCTGATCTCCGTCGGACTGAAGGACGAGGCGCTCATCGACCTGGAGGCCGTAGCCGGCAAGCCCGGCGTGCCGGCCGAGGCCTGGAGGCTGCTGGCCGGCCTGCAGGAGGCCAAGGGGCAGTTCCGCCAGGCCCTGGAGGCGCAGCGGAAGTTCCTGCTGGCCCAGCCGGACGACGGCGACACCAAGGCCGCCGTTGCGCGGCTGGAGGAGAAGGTCAAGGGGCTGCCGGCCGACCCGGTCCCCGCCGACCCCAACCCGCCCCCGGCGGATCCCGGCGCAGGCGACCCCAAGGTCAACCCCAATCCTCCCGAGCCGGAGAAGCCCAAGGTCGCCGAGGGCCTGGAGTTGCGCGACGGCTGGCGGGCCCAGCCCTGGGGCAATCCCGCCGAGGTCTCGCTCCTCAAGGACGAGGAGAGCGGCAACCAGTACCTGGCCGTGCAGATGACCGGCGAGGGCAAGGAGGCCAAGACAGCCCTGGGGCTGCGCGTCAACGGCGACATCTCCAAGCGGGCCAAGCTGGTCTTCAACATCTACAACCCCGATAACAAACCGCTGCCGCTGTCCATCGCCTTCAACACCTCCAGCGATTTCTTCGAGACCCAGTTCATCTGGGTCAAGAAGGGCTGGAACGAGGGCGTGGCCGTGGACCTCAACGCGTCCGACTTCAAGTGCCGCGCCAGCAACTGGGCGCACAACTCCCCGCTCAAGGGCAAGGACCAGGTCAACAACATCATGTTCCTGTTCAACGAGAAGCGCAAGGTCGCCGTCTACCTGGACTACGTCCGCTTCGAGTGAGCCGCCCCCGTCGGAGCGCAGCCCTATAGCCGCGCCGTGCCCCGGACGCTCCCTTCAGAGGATTCCGCCCCCGCCCCCTGCCCGGGGGGCGGCGCCACCGTGATCCGGTAGTGGGTCGGCGCGCTCCAGTTGCCGGCGAAGTCGACGGCGGCGACGTGGACCCACCAGCCGCCGGGCTCCAGCGGCTGGTCGGGGCGGAAGGAGGCCCGGCCTCCCGACGCGCCGGTCTGCGCCGCGACCTTCCGGTCCGGGGCGGTGTCCGCCCGGCGGTCGACGACGACGGCGTAGCCGGCCACGCCGCTGGCCTCGTCGGAGGATTCCAGCACCAGCCGCGGAGGGTTGGGCAGCGCCCGGCAGAGCTCCAGGTTGGCGATCTCGGCCCGGAGTCCGGCCGCGGCGGTCGACCCGTCGGCCGCGGGCAGCTCCCGGATCTCCAGGTTGCGGCCGACGAGGACGGGCAGCGCGCCGGCCTTGGTCCGGGCCAGGGCGGCCAGGTCCACGGCCACGTGGCGCCAGTGCCCCCCGGGCGCTCCGGCCCCGGGCGGGTCGTCAGGGGCGCCCGGCCCGGCCAGGACGGCGCTGACGCGGTGCCCGGAGATCTCCGCTGAAAGCTCCAGACGCGCACCGGCCGCCGCCCGGAGGTCGAAGGCCGCCACCGGCAGGCCCGCGGCCGGCCAGGGCTTGGCCCGCAGCCGCGCCCTGAGCGGTGCGGCCCCCGAGGCCTTGCTCAGGCGCAGCCCGGCGCCGCCCCGGCCGGCCGGGCCGAGCGCGCCCTCGATGCGCGTGGCGGGCGAGAGCGCCTCGGCCTCGCCCGGATCGCGGTCGAAGGGGTCGGCGGTCTGCCCGGAGCAGTCCGAGCGGACCTGCGGAGCGGTCGGAGCCTCCCGGTCCGCCGAGAAGTCGGCGCGGACCGCCGCGGCCTCCCGCGGTCCGGTGGCGTTGCCGAGCGGGTCGGCCGCGCTCAGGCGGTACTCGACGGCCTCACCGTTGGTCAGCGGCCGGCCGAGGGCTGCGCGCGCGCTCCAGAAGACCCGGCCCGAGGCAGGTTCGTAGGTCAGTGCCTGGTTCGGCCCGGGTCGGTGCTCGCGGCCGTTGACCGTCAGCCGCACCGTGCCCGGGTCGATCCCCGTGGCGTCGGACAGGGTCAGCTCCAGCCCCTGCCCCGTGACGCGAACCGGACCGGCCTGCGGCGGGGAGGAGTCGAGCAGCACGCGGCAGTGGACCGGCGCGCTCCAGTTGCCGGCCTTGTCCCCGAAGGCCAGGTGCAGCCAGGCCGGGCCGTCCTGGAGGCCGGCGCGGACCTTCTCGGCCAGCGACCTGCCCGGCTCGACCAGGGCCTCGCGCGGGACCGTGTCCGGCGCCTGGTCGAAGGCCGAGCGGACCTCGACGTCCCCGCTCTCGTCCCAGGCCGACCAGGTGAAGGCCAGTTCCCCGGGCCGCGCCGCGGGCACCATGCGGAGGCCGGCCAGGGCGAAGTGCATGCCGGTCCGGGCGCCGTGGGAGCGCAGCTCGCCGAAGCGCAGAGAACCGAGCGGCAGGGAGCGGGCCGCGGCTCCGTGCCCGCGGCAGATCTCGGCCAGGGGCAGGGCCGCCTGGTGCCAGCGGCCGTCGGCCCGGAAGGCCAGGGCCACCGGACGGGCTCCCGGCGCCCGGCCGGTCATCATCAGGAAGGCGTTGGGCGGCAGCGGCCGGTCGTTCAGGGGGACGAACGCCTGGAAGCCGTTGCCACCCGCGGAGAAGGCCAGCGGAGTGAGCGCGTCGACGCGGTACGAGAACTCGATCTCCGGCGAGCGGGCCAGGTCGACGGGCTTGGCGTCCGGAGAGGCCTGGAGGACGAGCGATCCGCCGTCGGCTAGGGCGGTGGCCTCGCAGCCCTCCGGGCCCCCCGGCTCGTCGGGGAGCAGCGCGGCGAAGCCGCCGGTGCCCGCGCCGCCCGATGGCTGGAAGCGCTCCGGTCCGACGTCCAGGGGCAGGTCCAGGCGCTCGTCCCCGGTTCCCTCCAACGGAGCTCTGCCGAGCAGCGTCCGGACCCGGACCTTCTCCGGGGCACGGCGGTCGGCGCCGGACGCCAGGGCGCCGGCGGCGGAGAGCTCCCGGTCCGGGGCGCGGTTGCCGGCCAGGTCGGCAGCGCCAGAGAGCTTCAGGCGCCAGGAGCCGTCGGCGGCGGGCCGGGCTCCGGCCGCGGCCAGGTCCAAGGTCAGACGCCCGTCTCGCTCGCAGTAGTCGACGCCCGGATCGCCGACGGACAGCGCCCGGCCGTTGAGCTCGAGGCGCAGCGCCCGGCGGTTGAGGCCGGCACCGCCCGGGTCGGCCAGGGGCAGAACCAGCCTGGCGCGCGTCCGGCCCGTGCCGGGCTCCAGGCGGAGCTCCCCGACCGTCGGGGGCTCGCGATCGCCGGCCGCGGGCGTTCCCGTGACCGGCGAGACCTCGTACCAGGCTCCGGGGCGGTTGGCGGCCAGGCCCATGGCGGCCGCGGCCGGTTCCGCCGGGCAGCCGAACGTCGGCCGGAGCGGACCGGAGGGGGCGTCCTGTCGCGGATCCCGCCTGGCCCAGTGGTCGCGCCAGAGGGCGCCGAGCGGCACGGAAAACTCCCGCCAGCCGTCGGGGCCGGCCGGCCCGGCATCGGCCCGGCCCAGCCAGCGGACCTCCCGCTCGGGGGCGTCGGGGTCCGGCGAGGGGCCGAGCAGCCCCACCCGGTAGCGCCCGCCGGGCCCGTCGAGCAGCAGGTCCACCGCCGCGCCCTCCGAGGCGCGCAGGCGCAGGACGAGCCCGGCCGTCGCCCCCGGGTCGGCGGTCAGTCCGGAGGGGCGCACGGCCAGCGGCCCGCCGCCGGCCACCGCCTCGACCCGGGTCGCGCCCCCGGGACCGGACGAGATCCGCGGGGGAGGCCCGGCGCCGGCGGCCGCCTCGAAGCCCGGGGCCGGCCGGGCATCGCCCGGCGCGCCCAGGTCCGGCTCGGCCGGGCCGAGCTGCGCGGCGTCCAGGCGGAGCCGCGCGAGCATCATGCCGTTGTCGAAGGTCCAGGCCGCGGCGCGCCCGGCGCCGAGTGGCTCCGGGTCGGTCCAGGCCAGCTCCTCGCGGCCGTCGAGCAGGAAGGCCACCCGCGCGCCGCGCCGGGCCAGCGTCAGCCGGAACCAGCGCTGGTGCAGGACGTGCAGGTCCCGCCCGGCCGTGAGCTCGGCCGGGAAGCGCGCCGACTCCCGGTCGGTCGCGGCCACCAGGGCCCCGCGCCGGTAGAGCCGCGTGGCGCGGTTGCCGTCGGCGCCGAAGACCAGGGTGTAGCCGCTCCAGAGTGAGCGGCCGTCGCCGCAGAGCGCCAGGCCGAAGTCGTGGGCCCGCTCGAACGGCGGGTCCATGCGCTGCATCATCAGGGCGGCGAAGGCGTCGACCTGCTGGTCGCCGGAGGCCTGGCGCAGGGTCCAGACGGCGGCCAGCGGGGTGCCGCGGGCCCCGTACCAGCTCCAGCGCGGGTCGCACACCCACTTGTTGGTCAGGCCCCAGACGCCGGCGACGGCGGCGAGCTCCGCGGGGGCGCGGTCGAAGCCCAGGTCGATCCCGCCGGCGGGCCGCACGCCCACCGCGCCGGAGAGCACCGCCCTGGCCGGGGCGGCCGTCAGCCGGTCGCGGACGCCATCCCCCGCCGAGGCGCGGGCCGCGACCCGGCCGCCGGAGGCGGCGGAGAGCTCCCCGCCGGCCAGGCGCACGGTGCAGGGCCTGCCCGGCTCGATCCTGGCGGAGGCCGCGGTCCGTCCGCCGGAGAGGAGCTCGACGCGGCCGTCCGGCGAGATCCGCGCCGAGCAGGCCGCGGCCCGCGCGCCCTCCGGTCCGGCGGCCGACCAGGTCAGCTCCAGCGGACCGTCAGCGGGGAGCGGGTCTATCCGCACCTCGGCGCCGGACAGGCACGGGAAGCGCCAGGCGGCGGGCGCCTCCGGACGGTCGGGGAGCAGCCAGTCGCTGCCGGCCGCCGCCCATGAGCCCATGTCCGGCTCGTGGGTCAGCAGCGCCGGGAAGCTCACCGGGCGCAGGGCGCGGCCGGCGGCCTCGGCCGGGTCGTCCGCCGCGGAGAAGTCGTCGAACTCGATCCAACCGTCGGAGCCGCCGGCCCACAGGCCCACCGGGCCGAACCCGCCGGAGGGCAGGTTGGTCCTGAGCACCTCGCGGTCGGCCACCAGGCAGCGCACCAGCGGTGCCGCCGCGCGGCCGTCCTCGCAGATCTCGACGGCCAGGCGGTACCAGGACCCCGGCCAGGGGATGCCGGGTTCCGAGCGGGCCGGCGGCTGGCCGGCGTCGGTGCCGTCGGGCCTGACCCGCACGAGCTCCGCCGCCCACGGGGCGCCGGCCGTCACCGGCCTGAGCCGGAAGACCCACGCGGAGCCGTCGGCTTCCGCGGCGAAGGCCAGGCCGAAGCCGGCCGGAGCGCCGCCGGAGCGCGCCGACACCTCGACGCGCGATGGCCGCCAGAAGTCCTCGCCGGTCAGGACCAGGGCCGCAGGCGCGGCGGACGCGCCGGGGAGCGGCCGGGTTTCGCGGCTGCCGCCCCACAGGACCGTTCCCGGCGTGACCCGGATGCTGCGCAGGTCGCGCTCGCCGGGGCGGAGTACGGACAGCTCGATGGGCTTGTCGGACTGCAGTGCGCGGCCCCCGCCCAGGCCCAGCAGCCCGCCGAGGAAGCCCGCGCCGACCCGGGCGCCGTCGCAGCTGACGATCATGTCCCCGGAGGCCAGGCCCGCGCGTTCGGCGGGGGACCCTCCGGCGATCCGCTCCACGCAGAGGGCCCCGCCGCAGGGCGCCAATACCACTCCCAGTCCGGTCTGGCGCGACTCGGTCCGGCCGGCAATCATGGGGTCGGGAGGAGGCTCCTTGGCGAAGCGCGCCCGGAGCGCCCCGGCGTTGGCGCTCATTCCGGCGAAGAAGTGCGCGGCCGACTCCCAGTTGCCCTTGCGGCGCGCCCACGGCCCGGCCTCGCCGGCCGCCCGGGAGAAGCCGTCCTCGAAGAGCAGCCGCTCGGGCGCGATCCGGCGGAGCTCGCTCACCTTGACCTGCCCCCGGAGCACGGCGACCGCCGGGCGCGCGGCGAGCCCCACGGCGGTCTCGGCGCGCAGGACCGGGGCGCCGTCGAGCACCAGGCGGCATACGCCGCCGCGGCTGGCCAGGATCACGGCCTTGGGCGGAGCGGCGAGCTTGGCCGAAGCCAGTTCGCGGTCGCCGGCCAGAAGCGCCGCCTGGTCCGGCCCGATCCGGGCGACCAGCGCGCGGGAGTCGGCGCCGGCCGGGAGGAGCTCGACCTGGAACGGCGCCGGCTCGGCGCCGGCGTCGAGCTCGAGCTTCCAGAAGAAGTCGGGGGGCGGCGGAGGGGCCGGCTCGGCGGCTGGGGTGTAGGCACAGATGCAGGTCGCGGCATAGGCGATAGCCAGAATGGCCAACGGGATCTGGCACCATCCTGATCGCGACATGCCGGCTTTGCCCCTATCCTTCCCTCAGCTACACAGAGAACAAACCGGGTGCTGGCTACCGAGTCATCGGGAGACATTCTCCCCGCCCCAGGAGCCGCCGCAAGCTACTGAAAGGCAGCATCACGCCAAGCCGCAAATCCGCTAAGAACAGCGGCAGTTGCCACTCGCCAGAAGGTGTGGTTGTTCTTTGCGTTCTTTGCGGCTTGGCGTGAGAACTGCCGTTGCCGGTCCGTCAGGCCAGCGCCCCCGCCACCGCGGCGCGCTGGTCCTCGCTGAGCTGGACTTTGCCGGCCGCGGCGTTGCTCTCAAGCTGCTTGACCGACGATGCCGCCGGGATGGCCGGGCCCATGCCGGGAAGCGTCAACATGTAGGCCAGGGCCAGCTGGCTGAGCTCGAGCCCGCTCGCCCTGGCGATCTCCGCCAGGCGGCGGAGCCTGGCCAGGACCTTCTCCCCGGTGGCCTTGGCCAGCACGCCCTCGTCGAAGAGCCGGTCGCCCGGGCCGGCCTTGGCCGGATCGAGATAGCGGTCGGAGAGCAACCCACCGGCCAGCGGCGCCCAGGCCACGTAGGAGACGCCGGTGCGGACGGCGACGGCCAGCGCCCCGGCGTGCTTCTCGTACTCGCCGTGCAGGATGTCGAACTGGTTCTGGAGGACGACGATCCGGCAGCGGACGCCGAAGTCGGCCTCGAGGCGTTGGTAGCGCTCGAGCCCCTCGGCGGTGAAGTTCGAGACTCCGAAGTAGCGAACCGCGCCCTGGCGCACCAGGTCCTCGACGGCGGACAGGCTCTCCTCCGGCGGGACGGCGTCGTCGGAGTTGTGGAAGTAGAGCAGGTCGATCCGGTCGGTCTCGAGGCGCTCCAGGCAGGCCGCGACCGAGTCGAGGATGTTGCCGCGCGAGAGGCCGCCGTGGTTCGGGGTGAGCCCGTCCATCCCGCCGCGCACCTTGGTGGCGATGATCACGTCCCGGCGCCGGTCGGCGTTGCGGCGCAGCCAGCGGCCGATGACCCGCTCGGAGTTGCCGGAGGCGTTGTTGTAGCGGTTGGCCGTGTCCCAGAGCGTCACGCCGAGCTCGACCGCGCGGTCCATGATCTCGAAGGCGGCCTTCTCGCCGGTGCGTGCGCCGTCGCCGGTCTCGGGCAGGCCGAACTTCCAGGTGCCGAGCCCGATTCGGGGCACCCGCAGGCCGGAGCGGCCCAGAGGCCGGAAGGGCATGCCGTTGAACGCCTCGGTGCTGTAGGGCACGCCGTAGAGGTCGGGATGCGGTTCGCGGTGGTTCATCGGGTCACCTCCGGTGCATGGTTTCCGCTGAAGGGAAACATGACGTCCGAGCGCCAGCTGGCGCGGCGGCTGACCACCGGCAGCGTCCAGCGCCGGCCGCCGCTCGTGACGATCACCTGGCCGTCCCGGAGTTCCGCGGTCACCGCGACAGTTTCCTGCCCCTTGCGGCCGACGAGCAGGATCCAGCCGGCCGCGACCTTCGCCGCGGGGGTCGCCGTGTCCCACTGCAGCCGCGGCAGGAAGTGGTCGGTCTCGCGGTGGCAGGAGAGCTGCGTCGCGCCGAAGGGCTGGATCCGGAGCTCGGCGTTGCCGTTGGCGATCCGCCCGATCGAGCCTGCCTCGAGCTCAGCCTCCTTGGCGCCGTGGAAGTTCCAGGTGATCGTGCCCGGCGAGGCCAGCTCGACCTCGTCGACCAGGACGACGAAGCGCTTGTCGACCAGGTAGGCGTGGCGGTCGAACCGCCTGACTTTGGGTCCATAGCCCTGCTCGACGCGCGAGACCAGGTAGTCGACGTCGTCGGCCGGCGAGAGGTTCTGGAGGTGGGCGATGGGGTTGTGCTCGTAGAGCTGTCCCGCGCCGTCGACCAGCACGGTGTTGTGCGGAGGCGTGGAGTTGGAGATGTGCTTGGGGTCGAGGTGCCCGCCGCTCGGCCAGTCGTGGTGGAGGTAGCCGGGGTCGGCGAGCAAGGTGCTGCCGAAGGCCTCCAGGACCACCGCGCACAGGTCGAACTGGCAGTGCGGGTCGTCGTAGACCGTCCCGCGGGCCCGGCCGGCGCGCAGTCCGAGGAAGAGCGCGTCCGGGTCGGTCAGGCTCGAGCGCATCACCCCGACGCCGCAGCCGTGATAGGCCACGCAAGTCGGCAGGTCGTCGGGCGGCTCCGCCGGCAGCTCCGGATCGCCGCAGATCAGGGCCATCTCGCCGCCGTCGTTCGTCCGGTCGGCGAACCACTGCAGGTGCCGGTCGCGGAACTCGGCGGCCAGGATGAGCGCGTCCGCCCTGCCCCACCCCGTCACCGGCCCGTGGACGCTGTCGGCGAAGTTGGCCACGTTCTTCCCGCCGATGCTGAAGCACATCAGCGGGTAGGCGGTGCGCTGCAGCTTGCAGGAGCGCTGCCGGAAGATCCTCGGGAAGCCGTTGGCCCGGAGCGCCGCCAGGAACTTCAGGGTGCAGCCCATCCCGTAGGTCCAGTAGCCGTTGATCTCGGCGGCGCCGCCGGCCTCGTCGTACCACTCGATGAAGCGCAGGCTGTGGGCCCGGGCGATCTCGACCTCGCGGGAGAGGTCGACGCCGTCGCCGTCGAGCGCCAGGCAGAGGATCCCGGCGCAGGCCGAGCGCGAGGCCGAGTGGTTCATGGTCCGCGCGCCGAAGAGGTGGTCGCACTCGGCCAGCCGGCAGTCGCCGAGGAAGGCGTCGACCAGCTGCGCGCGGCACCGCTCGACCAGCGCGCGGCGTTCGGCCGCCGTCATCTCGGCGGCCAGGAGGTCGTAGGCGAAGCCGATGTCCGCGGCCACGTGCGAGACCAGCTGCCCGAAGCGCGCATCCCAGTCGCCCGGTTTCCACGGCGACCAGTCCGGTTCGGCCATGAGCGCGGCGAGCCCGGCCAGGGCGTACTCGGTGAAGCGCCGCTCCCCAGAGACCAGCCCGACGAAGGCCGCGCGCGCGGTGCGCTTGGCCCCGTACTCCAGCCGCCGCTCCTTGTCCTCGTCGCGGAGGTGCGGCGCCTTCAGGTCGGCCTCGGCCAGGGCCAGCAGCTTCTCCCAGTCGTCCCGGAACCGCGGGTGCCGGGTCTTGGCGCGGATGGCCGGCAGGTCATCGGAACGAAAGAAGAGGTGCGGGTGGGCGTTGGCGGAAGCTTCCGCCTTGCCGGGCTCGCAGACCAGGGCAGTCTTCCCAGACATTGGCATTTCTCCTTCAGCGGTCAACCGCCGAGGCGGACCCGCACGGTCCGCTCGGCGAGACTCGTTCCACTCAGGCTCAGGCGCAGGTAGCCGGTGGCCGTGGCCATCGAGCCCTGATGCGTCGGGATGTTGTAGGAGTCCCAGGGCACCACCGGCCAGCGGAAGTCCCCGCCGCCGGGCACCTCGATGCACACGCCGGCCGCGGGCTCGAAGCGCCGCTTCACCGGCCAACGCCGCAGCTCGGCTTTCCGGCCGTCCAAGCGGACGGCTCGGCCGTCGATGCGCACGGTCGCACCCGGGCCGACCGGAACCTGGAGGTTGAGCCAGTTGACCTGGTCCGAGAAGTTGGTCTCGAGCCCCGCGACCAACTCGACCAGCCGCGGTCCGCGGATCGTGACCCTGAGCGCCGCCCGGCCTGCCCCGTAGTCGAGGTCGAGCCGCCCGCGCCGGCCGGCCGCGCTGGCCCGGCCGCCGATGGGCGGGAAGTAGAAGACGTAGCCGCCCTCAGCGACCTCGAAGGTGGCCGCGTCGAGCTTGCGCTTGTCGTTGCCTCCGCCCAGGACCAGGCCGAAGCGGTCGTGGAAGAGGCTCAGGTTCTGGGTTCGGTCGAGGATGAACGGGTTGCCGATCCGCTCCGAGCGCCAGTAGCCGGAGAGCGCCGCCAGCCACCCGTCGCGGCGGACGATGGCCGCCGTGCCGTCGAGGGAGTCGACGAAGGCCCGGCGCTCGCAGGGCAGCTCCCGGGCGACCGGCCCCTCGGAGTAGAGGAGCGCGCCCAGGGCCACGACGCCCGGGGTGCCGGCGTGAACGCTCTCCGGCTGCGCCTCGAGCTGGGCCTGGAAGGCGGCCACGGCGAGCGCGGCCAGCCGCCGGCCGACCGGGCTCTGGCCGTAGCAGACGTCGAAGCCCGTCGGCGCCGGCCCGGGACGCCCGATGCGCAGTCCGGTGCGGTTGCGCTGGTCGAGCGTCTCGATGCCGGTGAGGTTCGGGTACATGGCCCGGGTCAGGTAGTCCATCCCGCGCGCGAGCGCCGGGTCGACGAAGCGGTCGCCGCTGGTCCGGCGGTAGTCGGTCAATCCGATCATGTAGACCCGGTGGTAGCCGACCACCGGGCCGACGTTCTCGGGGAAGTAGCCCTCCTCCGACTGCTGGCGGCAGAGCGCGTGCACCGCCCGGCGGGCCAGGCGGCAGCTGTCCGCGTCGCCGAGCAGTTTGCCGATGCGGTGGAGCGGCGCGGCCATGATGTAGAGGTGATTAGGCCCGCAGCCGGTGAACGGCCCCGGCTTGCCCCAGGCCGCCTCCTTCTTGAGCAGGAAGCGCGAGAGCGCCCCGGCGCAGGCCTCGGCCATCCTCAGCCACACCCGGCGCTCGGCGGCCGAGGCGGTCGGCAGGAGCATCTCTATAGCTGGAATGAGCGGCAGCAGGTCGAAGTTCGGCGGGAAGCCCCGCCCCGAGCAGCGCGCGGTGAACTCCCGGGCCTGGATGCTGATCAGCCGCCGCGCGTAGTCCTCGAGAATCCGCGCGCTCGCCGCCGGGCCGTCCCACCACCCGGGCCGCGAGAGGACCGCCGCCGCCAGCCCGACGCCCCGCCCCATGTGCCCAGGCTGCCGGCTCAGAATTTTGCGGGTCTCGGCCGAGAGCCGGCGTCCGCTCGAGTCGAGCAGCCGCCGGCGGGCGAACTCGCTGACGTACTCCGCACACTGCTTCTGGAATGAACCGGTCATTGGCTTTCCCCCGTGGAGGTCCCCGGCAGGCGCAGCCGGGTTTCGATGTTCAGGCGGGTGATCCGGAGCTCCGGGTGCGCCCGGCGCTCGGCCAGCCGCGAGATGCAGGCCTCGGCCATGTCCCGGACGCTCCAGACCACCTGGGGCGTCGTCCGGTTGGCCGGGAAGATGGACAGGTAATGCTCGTAGCTCTCCTCCGGGCACCAGCCGACCACCTCGAACTCCGGACCGACGGTCAGGCCCAGCTCCATGCCGGTGCGGACCGCCTCCGCCGAGCAGGAGGACCAGGGGGCGATCAGCCCCGTGGGCCGGTCGACGGCGGCGAGCAGGTCGCGCAGCTCCGGGCCGACCTTTCCGCCCCGCACTTCGACCATGTAGCGCGCCGGCATCTCCAGGCCGTGCTGCCGCAGACCGGCCAGCGCCCCGGCCCAGCGCTCCAGGCCCTGGATGCCGGGGTCGGCCGGCCCGACCCATCCGATCCGCCGGTGGCCGCGGGAGACCAGGTACTCGGCGGCCTGCATGGCCCCGCCGAAGTTGCCCTGGGTGACCGCGTCGAAGGGAGATCCGGAGAGCCAGGTGTCGGCCATGACCGTCGGGACGCCGAGCTTCGCGACCGCGGCGTGCAGCCGCTCGTCGGCCGAGTCGAGGACAATGCCCGAGGCCCGGGCGGCCAGCAGCTGGCCAACCACGTCCTCCGCGGTCCGGCCCTGCGCCGAGATGCCTGTTACCGACCAGCCGCGCTTCCCGGCGCAGGCGTTGAGCGCGGTCAGCCGCATCCCGGGGATGCCGCTCCACGAGTCCTGCGGCTGGTCGCTGCAGACGTAGGCGATCGGCGCGCTCCGGGCCGGGTCGTTGGCCATGCCCGTGACCTTGAAGCCGTGGCGCGCGTGAGTCCGGACCAGGTGCTCGGTCTCGAGGTGCTTCATCGCCCGCCGGACGGTCTCCGGCGAGACGTCGAGGTCCCGAGCCAGTTCGCGGATGCCGGGCAAGTACTGGCCTACGGGAAACGCGCCGGTGCCGAGCTTCTTCCGAAGAAGCGCAGCGACCTTCGCGGCGCCGCGGCCTGCCTTGCCAGCCTTGTCAGGTGACATCTATCTGCCTCCTGGGTGCATCATTACTGACACTATACACCGGCGAGCAGCCGATGTCCATAGGAAACCGATAGATATCGTAACCGCCACGACTATAAGCGCATAAGAGACGTCTGATCTGCAATTCCTATGTCGACTTGGAGCGTATGGCGTCTATCGCGCGCGGCGCTGCGGACCGACGCGTCCCCATCGCCGAGCGCCTTGATGCACAGTTCGACAGCCGGCGAGATCCCACGGGTTCTCCGGCGCGGAGGTCTTTGCCAAGAGCCGCCGGAGACGTCGCGCTACTGAGCACAGTTTCTTTCCAAGCGCCGGTTGACGGGTATCGGGGCGACGCTATCATTCAGCCATGGTAAGGGGAAGGGAAACTAGTATGGTTCTAGGGCACAGTTACATGCAGCAGTTGCTGGCGGCAGTCCTGCTGGCCTCAGGCTGCCTGCGTGCTGGCGAACGGACTCCAGATGTCTCTGCCGACGGCCGCAAGCCTACGATGGAAACCCCAGTTCCGGTTGCGCCCGATCCAGAACTGGAAGCTCTTGGCCTGAAGATGGCTGGAGCACACGAACACAAGTATACGCACGCCCAGCCACATTACAGAAGGGATGTCCTGTGGGTGGATTGCGGGAAAGATGGCCCCAGTGAGGAACGGACAAGGAAAGCTCAGGAGGCCCCTGGCGTTATCGATGTGGCCGTCAAGAAGGACAAGAGCCGCACACCTTGGGGCGCGGACTACGAATCAACGTACTTAGTCGTTACCAAGCTCATCGACCTCTGGTCCGAGGCCGACGTGAAGGCCTGGAAGAAGGAGATGGGCGAGAAGTACATGATCACCAAGGACGTCGGCGGGCACAGATGGGGCAAGAGCTGCGGCGCTGAAGAGGCCAGTTGGCCGGCGACCAAGGCTGCCGGAAACGGTCGGTTCGTCTTCACCATCACCACCTACGTGGCGCGGACTGAGGATTACTCCACGGTGACGGTGAGCGCCAGCCAGGAGAAATTCCCGGGCTTCGAGAACGCCTTCTGGCGGTGTGTTCTGGAGCACGGAGGAAAGAGCAAGCTCAGGAAGGTGGGCGAGAGCTGGGTATACGAGCGGCACGTCGGGGAGACCGCGGACGGGGCCATCTGGGCGACGGCCGATGGGGTGCTGGTGTACATCTCCTGCGGCGGGAAGTACCCCACCGAGCTGATCGAGGCCTACCTTGAGAAGTACCCGAGCATCCTGAGCGCCGACTACAAGATGGACCTGGAGCGCTGGGGCCGCGAAGAGATCGAGCTGCGCCTGGCGCGGATGGACGAGATCCTGGCCGACCCGAAGGAGGCAGCCAAGCGCAAGGCCTACGTCTACGACGAGTGGATTGATCTGCGGAGGTTCTTCGTCTTCCCCTTCGACAATGCCAAGTGTCAGACCGAGGAGGAGCACCGAGCGCTCCGCAAGCAGCTCGGCGACTGGTGGGGGGCCAACAAGGACAAGCTCCGCTGGAACCCGAAGATCCGCGGGTTCGAGGCGGGGGAGTGAGCAGATTCCACACGTCGCACATCCCTGCGAGGATAAGGAGCCACGTCATGGACATCCGGCAAGGACTGCCCCTTCTGCTGTTGGCATGCTTCAGTATAGCGGGGTGCAGAGGCGAGCAGGCCGAAGAGTCCTGCATCGAGCAGCTTCCGGAGTCGTGTCGCTATGTCGACAAAACTCGGGGGTTCTCCATCAAGGTCCCGCCGGGCTGGGGCAATACAAACCTTACCGGCTCCGCGATCATGCTCCTCGGCTACCTGGGAAAACACAGTCCCGATTACCTGGGGACCGTTGTCGTGGGCAGCGACAACCTGCCGGCCAACATGCCCCTTCAAACCTACTACCAAGTCAACCTGGCCAAGATCAGCGCAGAGTACGACGATTACAGGGAGCTGAAGAAAGGGGCCGAGAAGATTGGCTCGCTCGTGGCCATGCGGTTGGATTTCTCCTATAAGGCGAAAGGCGACAAGGCCAAGACCTCCGGCTATTTCATGGTAAAGGGCGGGAAGGGATATTGCATCATGTGCTCGGCAGATCCAAAGTTGTTCGACAGAAACCAAGCGCTCTTTGCAGAGATCGCACGAAGTTTCCGTCCGGAATAGTGCCAGACTGCCCTGAGGGACGCTCCTTACCCCTCCCCCGCCCCACTCACCGCCGCGAACTCCTCCTTGAGAGCCGGATAGAGCGCGCGGTAGCGCGGATAGTATCTCGCGTAGACCGCGGCGGTCTTCTTCTCGACGCCGGTCCGGCCGGTGACCTTGACCGCCTTGG
The DNA here is from genome assembly GCA_022703445.1 of Planctomycetota bacterium. Taxonomy (GTDB): domain Bacteria; phylum Planctomycetota; class SZUA-567; order JAKLDR01; family JAKLDR01; genus JAKLDR01. The sequence goes on from JAKLDR010000028.1 coordinate 14,914, forward strand.
CCGCGGCGGACTCGACGCTCTTGAAGGCGCCGGTGCCCACGCCGGCAAGGAGCGCCGCGCCGTAGGCCGCGCCGTCGGTCGAGTTGACCGTGGCGACCGGGGCGCGGAAGACGTCGGCGAGGATCTGCCGCCAGAGTGGGCTCCGCGCGCCGCCGCCCGAGGCACGGATCTCTCGGACCGAGAGCTTGAGCTCGCGCATCAGTGTCAGCGAGTCGGCCAGGCCGTAGGCCACGCCCTCGAGGACCGCGCGGGTCAGGTGGCCCTTGCCGTGGCGGAGGGTGAGGCCCACGAACGCGCCGCGCGCCAGTGGGTCCGGGTGCGGCGTCCGCTCGCCGGTCAGGTACGGCAGGAAGATGAGCCCCTCGCAGCCGGCCGGGGCCTTCGCCGCCTCGGCGATCATGATCTCGTAGGGGTCGCAGCCGCGCCTGGCGGCGAGCGCCTTCTCCTCGCCGCAGAGCGCGTCTCGGTACCAGCGGAGGCTGCCGCCGGCCGAGAGCATCACGCCCATCAGGTGCCACTTGCCGGGGACGGCGTGGCAGAAGGCGTGGAGCAGTCCGCTGGGCTCGACCCGGTAGCGGTCGGAGGCCGCGAAGACCACGCCGCTCGTGCCGAGCGTCACCGACACGGCGCCCTCGGAGACGATCCCGGTGCCCACCGCCTGGGCCGCCTGGTCGCCGCCGCCGCCGACCACCGGCGTGCCGGCGACGAGCCCCGTCGCCGCCGCGGCCGTGGCACTGACTCTCGTGCTCGCCACCGGGCTTTCGGTGATCTCCGGGAGCCAGGCGCGCGGGACGCCGACGGCCTTGAGCATCTCGTCGGACCAGCGTCGCCGGCCGACGTCGAAGAGCGACGTGCCGGAGGCGTCCGAAACCTCTCCGAAGAACTCGCCGGTCAACCGGTAGCGGATGTAGTCCTTGGGCAGGAGCGCCTTGGCGGCCTTCCGGAAGACCCCGGGCTCGTTCTCCCTGACCCAGGCAATCTTCGGAGCGGTGAAGCCGGGCAGGACCGGGTTGCCGGTGAGCGCGATGACCCGCTTCGCGCCGACCTTCTTCGTTATCGCCGCGCACTGCTTCGCCGTGCGCTGGTCGTTCCACATGATGCAGGGGCGGAGAACCTTCCCCGACTTGTCGAGCAGCACCAGGCCGTGCATCTGCCCGGTGAGGCCAACGCCGGCGACGTCCGAACCTTTGGCGCGCGCCTTCTTGAGGACCGCGCGGATGGCCGCGGCCGAGGCCTTCCACCAGTCCTCCGGCTTCTGCTCGGCCCAGAGCGGCCGTGGGGTGAACATCGGGTACTCGACGTTGGCGGTGGCCTTTACCCGCCCGGCGCCGTCGATGAGCAGGGCCTTCGTGCCGCTGGTGCCCACGTCGAGACCGAGGAGATACCGCTGGGACATGATCGTTCCTCCCTCTGGCGATTCCTTGGCAATGTCGTCGCGGGCAGCCCGGTTGCAAGAGTATTTCCGCCAGGGTCGGCTATCGGCTTTCGGCTTTCGGCATTCGGCTTTCGGCATTCGGCTTTCGGAGCAACGGCTACCGGGAACGCAGGGCACGCACCAGAGCATTGAGCACCTGCGCACTGCGCGAGCATTGGGATGCGAGCCGGACGGAATGCTCCCCACCGAGATAGCCGAGGTCGCGAGCCAACTCGACCTGGTACTCAAGCTCCTTCGCCGAGCCGTAGGCCATGTCAATGAACCGGGCATAGTCTGCCTTTGACTCCCTTGCCGAGCCCTCCACGATATTGGAGGCAACGGACACAGCCGCCCGTCGCATCTGTGCCGCCAGACCGAACAGCTCTTCTTTGGGAAAGGCCTTGGTGGCCTTGTAGGTCCCCAGGACTGCATTGTGGGCAAGGTTGAAGGCTTGAAGCTTCCTGTGGTCACGCATTTCCGTCTCCTTCCATATGACTCCGCCAGCGACCATCGCCAGCCGTTGCCGTCGTCGTTCTTGCCGTTCCGAAAGCCGAAGGCCGAAAGCCTAAAGCCGGACTTCGTCCCCGTCAAGTCTGCGTGCAAACGGTTGCACCCCCGCCTCCCAGCTGCTAGAATCCCCCCAGCGAAAGGAGCCCAACCCATGCCCGACCACCTGCGCGCACCTCTGGAGAACTACCTGGCCGCCGCCGCCTCGGGCGAGCCCACCCCCGGGGGCGGCTCGGTCTCGGCGCTGGCCGGGGCGCTGGGCGCCTCCATGGCCGCGATGGCCGCCAACTTCACGGTCGGCAAGAAGCAGTTCGCCGCCGTGGAGCCGGAGGCCCGCGAGCTCCTCGGCAAGGTCGAGGACCTGCGCAAGAAGCTCCAGGAGCTCACCCAGAAGGACACCGAGGCCTACGGCGCGGTCTCCGCGGCCTTCAAGCTGCCCAAGGCTGCCCCCGAGGAGAAGACGGCACGCAAGGCCGCCATCGCCGCGGCGTGCCGCGGGGCCATGGCCGTCCCGCTCGAGGCGCTGCGGGCCTGCCGCGAGACCCTGTTGGCAACCAGGCGCCTCGCCGAGATCGCCAACCCCAACCTGATCAGCGACGTGGGCGTGGCCGCGCTGCTGCTGGAAGCGGCCGCCGGCGGCTCGGCGCTCAACGTGGCCGTGAACCTTCCGTCCATCGGCGACCGGGAGCTGGCCGCCGCCGTGCAGGCCGAGCTCAACGCCACCCTGGCAGACTGCGCCCGGCTGAGCAAGGAGTCCCAGGACCTGGTGGCGGCGGCCTTGATGAAGGGGGCGGGATGAATCGCCGAACGGCCGGCTTTCGGCCATCGGCTATGGGCTTTCGGCACAACGGCCGCTACGAAAGAGCCGCCGGCTTTGGGCTTTGGGCTTTGGGCCTTGGGGACAACTGCCGTTTCGAAAGCCGAAAGCCGAAAGCCGAATGCCCGCTGTTGTTCGCCCTGCTGCTTCTTATCCCCGCCCTCCTCTTCGCCGGCTGCCGGCCGTCCCCGGAGAAGGCCGCCGCCGCGTGCTCCCCGCTGCTCCTCGCCCAGGTCGTCGACGAGACCGATTTCCTGGCCCAGGCCGGGCAGGTCGAGGCCGGGGTTCTGCGCTCCATGTGGGCGGAGCAGGCCTCGCTCGAATGGATCCGGCGGCCCAGCCGGGCGCTGCCCGTGGAGGACGCGATCAACGCCCCGGAGCGGTTGCGCGGCCAGAAGGTCTTCTTCCGCGGCAAGCTGCTGGCCGTCACCGGCGCGCCGCCGGCCGGCGGTGCCGGTCGGTCGGCCGAGCCGCTCAGGTGCCTGGTGCTGCTGCCGGACGGAGGCGTGGCCGCCTGCCTCTCCGATCCTGGCGCCGGCCAGGCGCCGCCCGCGGTCGGCTCGGCCGTCGAGGTTTCGGGCATCTTCCTGAAGCGTTGGATCGCGCTGGACGGCTCCGGCACCCGCTACGTGGCCGTGCCCATGGTGGCCGGGGCCCCGCCCGCCGTCATCGGCGGAGCGGAGGCCGGGAAGCTCGCCGGGCTCGAGCCGGCCAGGGGCCTGCTGCCCATCGCCGGGCTGGCGGTGCCGCCGGTCTGGTCGCGGCCGGTGGTGGAGCTCGACGCCCAGGGCCGGCTCCGGCTCGACGGCGCGGCCATCTCCCGGGAGAGGCTCAATGCCGGGCTCGCCAGGCTCGCGGCGGGTGCCGGCAGGACGCCGCTCGGGGAAAGCGCCCTGGTGGTCGTGGTCCTGGTCGACAAGGACGCGCCGGCCGAGGCCCGCGCGGTGCTCGAGAAGTCGCTGCCGGCTCGAGCCGTCTTCCGCACGCAGTCCGCCAGGTAGGATGCATGGGGCGACATGTACTTGCTCACGCCACGCCGCGAAGCCGCCAAGCACAACAACGTCGTCCTTTCAGCGGGTGAACCAGCAGCCCTTCTTTGCGCTTTGTGGCTTGGCGCGAGAAGGATAGGGATGTTGTTGCTCCGCGCATCGCCGCCTTCTCTCGCCACAAGGCAACGCAGCGAGGTTTGACATGCAGGACTTCCTGAGACAGACCATCTCCGACCTCGTCGCCATCCCCAGCCCCAGCGGCGAGGAGCGCGGCGTCGCCGACCTCGTCTTCGCGAAGCTCCGGGCCGCGGGGCTCTCTCCCGAGCGCGACGCCGACGACAACGTCTGGGTCGAGGTCGGTCCGCGCGAGGCCAAGGGGCGGCTCCACGTCAACGGGCACATGGACACGGTGGTGCCGGTGGACGGCTGGGAGACCGACCCGCACGGCCCGGTCGTGAAGGGCGGGAGACTCCACGGCCTGGGCGCCAGCGACTGCAAGGCGGGGCTGGCCGCCATGCTCTGGCTGGCGCCGCGGGTGCGCCCCAAGGTGCGCGTCCTCTTCAGCTGGACGGTCTGCGAGGAAGGCATCGGCCACGCCAAGGCCAACGGCTCGCGCGCCATGGCCGCGATGGGCGGCGACTGGGCCATCACCGTGGAGCCGAGCTGCGACGGCAGTGGGCCGCGCCTGAGCATCGGCACCCAGGGGCACGTCCGGGCCAGCGTGAAGTTCGCCGGCAAGGCCGCGCACAGCTCGCGGCCCGACCTCGGCGAGAACGCGGTGCTGGCCGCCGCGCGCTTCTGCGCGGGGCTCGAGCGGCTCAACGCCTCGTTCCCGGAGCGGCAGCTCCACGGCGGCGCGATCGCCCGCGCCACCGTCGCGCCGACCATCATCAGCGGCGGCAAGCTCAGCAACATCATCCCGGACTCCTGCCAGGTGACGGTCAGCCGCCGCCTGGCCCCCGGCGAGAGTCACGACACCTTCCGGGCCGAGCTCGAGAAGTTGCTCGCCGGCGAGAGGGCCAGCTTTGAGATCGCCGGCGACGGGCCCTGCGCGCTGGTCGACGTGCACGGGCCGCTCTTCGCCGCGGCCCGGCGCGCCCAGCTCGAGGTCTGCGGCGCGGAGCGCACGAGCTTCCAGCGCGGGCGGACCGACGCGGTGCTCTTCGCCGCCGCCGGCATGGACACCATGACGATCGGCCCGGGCCTCTCCACCCAGTGCCACGTGGCCAACGAACACGTGGACCTGGCCGCGGCCGAGCAGTGCACCCGGCTGCTCGAGAGGACCATCAACGGGCTGGGGGACAAGTAACCGCGGCAGACCGAAGATTGGCGAATATCGCCATCACACCCCCGCGCCTTTTGCCATTTGCGCCGCGGAGCCAGGCGCCTATCATCCAGCCATCGCGTTCCCGGCCGCTCGCCGCCATCGGAGGCCCGCCCATGCGCAAGATCCTTCCTCTCGCCGTTCTCTCGACCATCCTGGCAGCCGTCGCGCTCGCCAGGGCCGGTGCCGCCGAGCCGGCGCCGACCGCCGCGGTTCCGGCCGCCGCCGCGCTGGAGCGCCACGACCGCCGGGTCTACGAGGCGGTGGCCCCGGCGGTGGTGGGCATCACCTGCCGCGACGCCAAGGGCGGCTTCTTCGGCACCGGCGTGGTGATCAGTCCCGACGGGCTGGTGCTGACCTCGACCACCACGGTGCCCTCCGGAGCCATCAACATCAAGGTCTACTTCATGGGCGCGCCCGACAAGGAGGCCAAGCTGGTCGGCACCGACGCGGCCACGGAGAGCTCGCTCATCAAGGTCGACGGCAAGGGGCTGCCCTTCGTGCCGCTGGCCGACTCGGCGGCGGTCCGCGCCGGAGAGCGGGCCTACACCTTCGGCAACCCCTTCGGCACGCTCTCCGCCGACAACAAGGTCTCCTTCAGCGCCGGGCACGTCAGCGGCGTCTACCGTCTGCCGGACAACATGGACTTCCAGTCCAAGTACCGCGACCTGGTCATCGAGACCGAGGCGGCGGTCAACCCCGGCTCCGACGGCGGCCCGCTGGTCGACGGCCAGGGGCGGCTCCTGGGCGTGCTGTCGCTGGGCTTCTCGGAGCGCCGCTGGCTGGGGGTGGCCGTGCCAGTCCACCTCATCGCCCCGAAGTTCGAGGCCCTCAAGGACATGAAGCCCCCGGCCGAGCACCTCCGCCCGCCGGACGACGTCGCGCAGGGCGAGGCCGCCTGGCGCGCGGCGGTGGACCGGGTCGCCCCGGCCGTGGTGCAGGTCCTGGTCGACCGCGAGGAGAGGCCGCTGCCGCGCCCGCCGGCCACCCTGGGCTACGAGCAGCAGCAGGAGGAGCTCCGCCGGCGCTACGGCGTGCGTCCGCCGGGGGCGGCCAGCGGGGTGATCATCGACCCCGAGGGCCTGGTGCTCACCGCGTACTTCCACGTCACCGGCCGCGTGAAGAAGGCCGACGACGCGATCCGGGTGCGGCTGGCCGACGGCCGGACGCTGCCGGCCAGGGTGCTGGGCCGCGACGATAGCCTGGACCTGGTCATGCTGCGGGTCGACGCCGGCGGCGAGAAGCTGCCGGCCGCCGAACTGTCCTCCGCTCCGCTGGCGGTCGGCTCGCAGATCGCGGTGCTGGGCCGCAGCGAGGACCCGGCCGCCGTGACCGTCAACCGCGGGGTGGTGAGCGCCGTGGGCCGGAGCCTGGGCCGCACCACCCAGGTCTCGGCCTTCATCAATTACGGCAACCTGGGCGGCCCGGCCATCGGGCCGGACGGGCGGGTGGTCGGCGTGACCGGGCACCTGCGTCCCGGGGCGCTGTGGGGGCAGAACTCCGGCGTGGGCTTCATCGTCCCGGCCGCGGTCGTGGCCGAGTGCCGGGCCGACCTGGCCGCCGGCAGAGTCCTCAAGCCGCCCGCCCGGACCTTCCTGGGCATCTCGCCGGGCCGCGACGCTCCGGACCTGCTGGGCGCGCCGGTCGGCGGGGTGCTGCCCGGCTCGCCGGCCGAATCCGCGGGGCTGAAGACCGGCGACGTCATCACCAGGCTGGGCGACGCCCCGGTGGAGGGCTGGTCCGGGCTGGTGCGCAACATCGTCGGGCACAAGCCCGGCGACAAGGTCAAGCTGACCGTGAAGCGCAAGGACGCCGTCGAGGAGATCGAGGTCACCCTGGGGAAGAGCAATGATTAGCGCGAGAACTTCGACCCGGGCCTGGCTGCTGGCGGGAGCCCTGGCGCTCGGGGCGGCGCCGGCGGCGGCCAAGGACACCGCGCCGGACGAGCCGGGGATCCCCCGGCCGAAGCCCGTGACCGGCTCAACCGCGCAGGCCGACCCCGCGGCGACGGTCGCCGCCCGGGCGGTCGACGGCGACATGGCCGGGCTGATCCGCCGCCTGCTGCCCGCCTACATCTTCGTGGGCGGCGGCAGCGGGGTGATCATCAGCCCCGACGGCTACGCCCTGACCAACCACCACGTGGCCGGCACCGCCAAGGTCTGGAAGGTGCGCACCGCCGCCGGCAAGGTCTACGTCGCCGACGTGGCCGGCACCGATCCGGTGGGCGACATACTGCTGCTCAAGCTGCGCAACGCCCAGGACGTTCCCCACCTCGAGCTGGGCAATTCCGACGCGGTGCAGGTCGGGCAGACCGTGGTGGCCATCGGCAACCCCTTCGGCCTGGGGGTGGTCGACGAGGCTCCCACCGTGACGGTCGGGGTGGTCAGCGCCACCCACCGGTACCACGGCAACTACTCCGACGCCATCCAGACCGACGCCCCGGTGAACCCGGGCAACTCCGGCGGGCCGCTCATGACCCTGGACGGCAAGGTGGTCGGCATCAACGGCCAGATCGCCACGCGCTTCGGGACCCGCTCCAACACCGGCATCGGCTACGCCATCCCGGCCAACCAGATCAGGCGCTTCCTGCCGCTGCTCAAGGAGGCCAAGGGCGGCCGCGTGCGGCACGGGACCATCCGCGGCCTGCAGCTCCGGCCGTTCGTCCCGGACGCGGCCGTCGGCGAGGACCGCGCGGTGGTCCAGGCGGTCAGGGCCGGCAGCACCGCCGAGACCGCCGGCTTCAAGCCCGGCGACGAGATCCTCGCCGCCGGCGGCGAGGCCATCGTCAACTACGCGCGCTTCGCCGGCGTGCTCGGCACCTGGCCGGCCGGGTCGGAGCTCGAGGTGGTGGTGCGGCGGGACGGCGCCGAGAAGAAGCTCGGCGTGCGCCTGGACGTGCTCCCGGTGGCCGAGCCCGTCGATTTCGGCTGGACCCTGGAGCCGGCCAACCCCGAGGGGCTGCGCCGGAATCAGGGGCTCAAGGTCAAGGAAGTCAGGAAGGACGGGCCGGCCGAGAAGGCCGGCATCCGCGCCGGCGACGTGCTGCTGGAGCTGGCCGAGATCGAACTCGGCTCTCCGTTCGGCGTCCTGAACCTGCTGCGCACCGGTTTCGAGGGCGGGCAGCCGGTCAAGGGCCGCCTGCGGCGGATCATCCCCGAAGCCGGCGGCGAGGCCGGCAAGGAGAAGACCGAGGACTCGGCCTTCGAGATCGTTCCGGCCGCCCTGAAGACCGAGCCGCGTGCCGATTGGGGCATGAGCCTGAACAACGCGCCCGAACCGGGGGGCGGCTTCCGGGTGACCATGGTCCGGGCCGGCGGCGCGGCCGAGAAGGCCGGCATCCGGTTCGACGACGTGATCGTCGAGATGAACGGCCGGGAGCTCAAGGACCTCCTGCCGCTCCAGGAGCTGTTCCGCGACACCAAGCCGGGACAGACGATCAAAGGCAAGCTCCGGCGCAAGGATGAAGGCGGCGCCGGCGGCGAGGCCAAGGAAGTCGAGTTCAGCCTGAGGGTCCAAGCCGCCCAGATGTGATGTGTCGTCGCCGGCGGCGCCGCCTGGCGCCTGGCGCCGGCGAAGCGCTAGGTTGTTTCTTGACAAAGTCAGTCGACAATGTATTATTTGGCCTGTCCACGCGGGATGACCCGCTGGCCGGAAGGAGGAGTCCGTGAAGAAGGTGCTGATAGTTATAGTCCTGCTGGCCGCTGGTCTGGCGGCGTTCCTGGTCCTGCGCAGGAAGCCGGAAGGCGGCGCGCAGTCGTCCGAGCGCATTACCATGTCCGGTGCCTGGGCACTCTACCCCATGGGCGTGCGCTGGGGCGAGGAATACAAGAAGCTGCACCCCGAGGTGCGATTCGACATCTCCGCCGGCGGCGCCGGCAAGGGCGTGACCGACGCGCTGACCGGCGCGGCGGACATCGGCATGGTCTCGCGGGACCTCTCCGCGGCCGAGCTCGAGAAGGGCGCCTGGTTCGTCACGGTCACCAAGGACGCGGTGGTGCCGATGATCAACGCCGCCCACCCGCAGGCGGAGAAGCTCCTGGCCAAGGGAGCCACCCGCGAGACGCTCACCGGCATCTGGGTTGGCGGGACGGTCAAGACCTGGGGCCAGGTGCTCGGCGACAGCTCGGCCGAGGCCATCAGCGTCTTCTCCCGCTCCGACGCCTGCGGCGCGGCCGAGACCTGGGCCAAGTACCTCGGCAACAAGAAGCAGGAGGACCTCAAGGGCACGGCCGTCTACGGCGACCCCGGCCTGGCCGCCGCGGTGGCCAAGGACCCCCTGGGCATCGGCTTCAACAACGTGAACTTCGCCTACGACGCCAAGACCGGCAAGCCGGTCCCGGGCGTGCGGCCCCTGCCCATCGACGTGGACGGCAGCGGGGCGGTCGAACCCAAGGAGAACTTCTACGCCACCCGCGACGAGCTGGTCAAGGCCATCGCCGACGGCCGCTACCCCTCGCCGCCGGCCCGCGGACTGCACTTCGTCTCGAAGGGCGCCCCGGACCGGCCGGCGGTGGCCGCCTTCGTGCGCTGGGTGCTGACCGACGGTCAGAAGTTCGTCCCCGAGTCGGGCTACGTCAACCTGGACGCCGCCCAGCTGATCGACCAGATCAAGAAACTGAGCGCTCCGGCGGCGGTGCCGGCGGCCCCGGTCGCCCCCAAGCCCTGAGCGGGAGCCCCCCTTGGAGGACAACAGCGCCAGGCTTTTCAACGACCGCCTGATCCGGCGGCTGATCCTGGCGCTGATCGTCGTCGTCAACGTCCTCATCGTGGGGATCGTGCTGGCGCTCTGCGTGCGGAGCTGGCCGATCCTGGACGGCACGCCGCTGGGCCGGCTGCTCTTCTCGACGGAGTGGCACCCCTCCACCGGCAAGTTCGGCCTGCTGACCTTCATCGTCGGGACCTTCGCGGTCACCGCCGGGGCGATGCTGCTGGCCGTGCCGCCCTGCCTGCTCTCGGCCATCTACCTGTCGGAGTACGCGCCGCGCTGGATCCGGACGCTGTCCGCACCGCTGATCGACCTGCTGGCCGGCATTCCCTCGGTGATCTACGGCCTGTGGGGCGTGCTGGTGATCGTTCCGCTGGTCCAGGACCGGATCGCCCCGCTCTTCGGGGTCAAGAGCACCGGCTACTCGGTGCTGGCCGCGGCGGTGGTTCTGGCGGTGATGATTGTGCCGGTGCTGGTGCACATCTCGGTCGAGGTCATGAAGGCCGTGCCCCGGGAGCTGCGCGAGGCCTCGCTGTCGCTCGGCGCCACCCGCTGGGAGACGGTCAAGCACGTGGTCCTGCGCAAGTCCCGTTCCGGGCTCTTCGCGGCCGGGGTGCTGGCCACCTCCCGGGCGCTGGGCGAGACCATGGCCGTGCTGATGGTCGCCGGCAACTACGTCTTCGCCCTGCCCCGGACCCCTTTCGATCAGGCCTACCCGCTGCCCGCGCTGATCGCCAACAACTACGGCGAGATGCTCTCCATGCCGCATTACGAGGCGGCGCTGATGGCTGCGGCGCTGGTGCTGCTGCTCATCGTGCTGATTTTCAACGTTACTTCCCAGGCCATCCTGCTGCGCTTCGCGAGGGCCTGACCGATGAACCGCCGCAGCGCCGAGGAGAGCATCTTCAAGGGCCTGATGGGCCTGTCGTTCCTGGCCATCCTGGCCGCCCTGGCGACCATCGTCGGCACGGTGGTCTGGAAGGGCCTGCCGGCCATGAACTGGGACATGCTCACCAAGACGCCCAGCGGCGGGTTCTACCTGGGCGGCTCGGGGGGGGTGCTCAACGCCATCGTCGGATCGCTGTACCTGGCCGGCGGGGCCACCGTGGCCTCGTCCTGCCTGGCCCTGCCCATCGTGCTGGGGCTCAACGTCTACGCCCGGAGGGCCTCGCGCCTGGTGACCTTCACCCGCTTCTCCATGGACGTCCTGGCCGGGGTGCCCTCGATCGTCTTCGGGGCGGTGGGCTACGTGCTGATGGTGGCATTGGGCCTGAAGGCCTCGCTGCTGGCCGGGATCATCGCCGTGGCCCTGCTCATCCTGCCGATCATGATCAAGGCCATGGACGAGGTGGTGCGCCTGGTGCCGCAGGAGATGGCCGAGGCCTCGGCCGCGCTGGGAGCCACGCGCCTGGAGACCGCCTTCCTGGTGGTGGCCCGCCAGGCGCTGCCCGGGCTGGCCACTGCGGTGCTGATCGCCTTCGGCCGGGGAGTGGGCGACGCCGCCTCGGTGCTCTTCACCGCGGGATTCACCGACAACATTCCCGACTCGCTGATGAGCCCGGCGGCCACCCTGCCGCTGGCGGTCTTCTTCCAGCTGGGCAGCAACCTCCCGGAAGTGCAGGAGCGGGCCTACGCCGCCGCCCTGATCCTGATGGCCATGATCCTGATCGTCAGCCTGGTCACCCGGGAGCTGTCCCGGCGACTGTCCCGGCACAACGTCCGGTAGGATGGAAGCCATGCCCGAGCCAAGCACCACGCACATCTCCGTCCGGAACCTGAGCGTCCACTACGGCGGCCAGCCGGCGCTGAAGAACGTCAGCGTGAACATCCCCGACCGCAAGATCACCGCGGTGCTGGGCCCCTCGGGCTGCGGCAAGACCACCTTCCTGCGCTGCCTCAACCGCCTGGTGGACACGGTCGACGGGGTGAGCGTCTCCGGGCAGGTGCTGGTCGACGGCGAGGACCTGTTCGACCCGGCGGCGGAGGTCACCCACATCCGCAAGAAGATGGGCCTGCTCTCCCAGCGGCCCTACCCGCTGCCCATGTCCATCTACGACAACGTGGCCTACGGGCCGCGCATCCACGGGCAGAGCGACCGCGGGGAGCTCGACGCCCTGGTCGAACACCATCTGAAGCTGGCCGGACTCTGGGACGAGGTCAAGGGCCGCCTGCGTGCCCCGGCCACCTCGCTGTCCATCGGCCAGCAGCAGCGGCTGTGCCTGGCCCGCGGGCTGGCCGTCGGCCCGGAGATAATCCTCGCCGACGAGCCCACTTCGGCGCTCGACCCGATCTCCAGCGCGCACATCGAGGGCAAGTTCAAGGAACTGCGCGACCAGTACACCATCGTGATCGTCACCCACATCCTCCGCCAGGCCCGGCGCCTGGCCGACTACGTGATCTTCATGTACATGGGGGAGCTGGTGGAGCACGGCCCGGCGGCGGAGGTTTTCAACGCCCCCCGGGAGAAGCAGACCCGGGAGTACATCTCCGGGGTCATCAGCTAGCGGCCCGCGGCTGGAAGAGAGGCGGACATGAAGCTTTCCACCCGCAGCGAGTACGCCTGCCTGGCGCTGCTCGACCTGGCCGAGCGCCACGGCAAGGGTGCAGTCAAGACCGAAGATATCGCCCGCCGCCGCAAGATCCCGCGCAAGTACCTCGAGCAGATCCTGCTCCAGCTGCAGAGGGCCGGCTACGTGCAGAGCCGCCGCGGGGCGCACGGCGGCCACAGCCTGGCCCGGGCACCGGAGGAGATCAGCCTGGCCGAGATCATCAGGAAGATGGACGGGGCGCTGGCTCCCACCAAGGCGGTCAGCAAATTCTTCTACGAGCCCGGCCCCCTGGAGCAGAGCCCGGCGCTGCTGCGCGTGCTCCGCGACATCCGCGACTACGTGGCCGACCGGCTGGAGAACACCTCCCTCGCCGATCTGGTCGGAAAGAAGCGCGGCTGAGGGGCCGCTCCCGGGATCGCCTGGAAAAGCGCGGGGCCGGTCCGTGGAAGGACCGGCCCCGCGCGTGTTCAGGCTGCTAGAAGCTGATTCCGACGCTGAAGAACGGACCGTGCCGGGAGCTCTCCAGCAGATAGAGGTCCCCGGAGCCCTCCTGGGCGCCGCCGTCGGTCTTGAGCCACTGAGCCTCGTAGCCCAGACGGAAGATCAGCGCATCGCTCTGGTAGCTGGCGGCCACGGACCAGGTATAGCCGAAGGCCTTGCAGGAGTCCTGGGCGGTGCCGTCGGCGTCGGCGTCGAGCAGGAGCCAGGGCATCACGGCGGCGCCGGCGGACAGGCCCCAGCCGTCGACCCCGCCATCGGGGTAGCTGTCCCCGAGGTGCCAGAAGCCGCGCAACCCGAACTGCGGACCGTACCAGCGCGCGTCGTAGGTGGCGCTGTTGCCGCCGGCCAGGTCGTAGTCGAAGGACTCCTGGAACACCCTCAGTCCCGCGTAGACTTGCGTGTAGGACTGGGGCAGGGCGTGTTCCGGCGCCAGGGGGGAGCTGCGTCCCGCCAGGCAGAGGCCGAGGTTCAGCTCGAAGAGCCCGAAGGAGGCTTCGCAGTCCTCGCCCCCGTCGGTTTCGCCGCCGCTGTCGGAGATGGAGGTACCCAGCCGCCCCCAGACCGAGACCCAGGAATGGTCGGGCAGAGGCACCTCGCCCTCGAGCAGGGCCATGATGTTGCGGCCGTGGTCGAAATCGTTGACGACCGCGCCGCTGACCACCTTGGTGTCTCCGGAGGTCAGCCAGAGGCGGATGCCGAACTCGGGGCGGGCCTCGTCGGCCTCCACCTGGAAGAGTCGGGGGTGGTCTTCGTATTCCTCGGCCAGGGCCCGGCCCGTGAGCGCCAGAGCAACCATCAGCAGAAGCGAACTCAGGATCCTGGTCATTTCATTAACCTCCGGCCGGCCTGGCCGGCCTGCTCGCACGTCCACAGGCGCGACCCCTCCCGGCGATGCGCCGGAAGTGTGGCCCATTCAACCCATTCGGGGCCGGTTTGTCAAGGGCTAACCCCGGAGGTCCAGTAGTTCCCCGAGCATCTGGTCCTGGGTTCGCAGGGAGGCGATCCCGGCGCGCAGCGCGGCCCGGGTGGCGATTTCGTCGGTTATCTCGCGGGACAGCTCCACGCCGGAGCCCTCCAGGAACCCGCCGATGATCTCGCCGAAGGACCCGGTGCCGGCCTCGCCGGCCACGGCCAGGCCGCTTGCGGCCCCCGGAGAGAAGAGCCCGCCGCCGACGGCTTCAAGGCCGTCGGGGTTGGCGAAGCGGTAGAGCGGGATCCGCCCGAGAGTGTTGCGGGAGCCGTCGGCCATGGTGGCGGTCAGCTCCCCGGAGCGAGACACCTCCACGGCCACGGCGTTCTCCGGAACGGCGAAACCGGTCATCAGCCGGTTGCCGGCCGAATCCACCACCCGCCCGGAGCCGTCGACGCCGAAGGCTCCGAGTCGCGTGTAGCGTGTGCCGCGGGGCGTGTCGACCGCCAGGTAGCCCTGCCCGGCCACGGCCAGGTCCAGCGGCCGCCCGGTTGGCTCGGGCGCGCCGCCCGTTCCGCTTCGCGTCACAGAGTCGACGGCCGCGCCGCCGGCGGCCAGCTCCGACTGGTGCGCGCGGCGCGGCTGGAAGGCCGGCGTCAGGGCGTTGGCGATGTTGTTGGCGGTGACGTCCTGGCGGTCGAAGGCCGCGCGGAGCGAGGATACGGCGATGCTGAAGTTGACCATGGCTGCCTCCCTGCCGGTGCACGGTCCGCGGCGGGAGCCTCCCTGGCTTCCGCCGCCGATAGTATGGCCCGGTTCGCGGAGAAAAGCAACAGGACGGGGCCGGAGGCGGACGCCGCGCGCGCCGGGATGCAGATGAACCTGGCCGCCCCGGCCGCGTTGTACTCTGTGGAGGCCGCGGCCATCCGGCTTGACACCCCCCGGTGGCGGGGTACACTGGGCCTCCGAAAGGACCGGTCGGACATGGACCTATCCAGGAAGGGACTGCACAAGGGGCGGCCCAACTTGTTCGCGGACGTGATCGACCGCTGCAAGCACGAAGGCGATTTCCAGGGCGCCTGGCGCATGTCCTCCAACAAGAACCAGGAAGGCCAGAGCAGCTGGCTGCGCCGCGGAATGCTCTTCTTCACCGTGGCGGTGGCTGCCGTTCTGGTCGTCGCCATGGTGGTCATGTTCCAGAAGACCAAGAACGAGCCGCAGTCTCCCCACCTGCCGATCAGTCGGCCGGTTGGCGCGCCGCCTCCGACCGTGCCGGGCACCCCGCCGCCGCCGTGGAAGGGATCCCTGGCCGCGGACCCGGTGCCGCCCGGCGTCCGGACCGCCGGAGCCGATGAAACCGGCCCGGATGCCGCGAAGCCGGCGGACGGCGCGGAAGCTCCGGCCGGCCCGGACGCGGCGAACCCTCCGAAGCGGCCGACCGCCTCCGGCGCCCCGGCGGAGAAGGCCGTGGTCAGGGAGATCGAGCGGGATGGCGGGCGCTTCGTCTTCCGCCCGATGCTGCCGGAGTTCAAGCCGCTCCAGGACCTCGACCCGAACTACATCGAGGACCATTCCTGGGACGACATCCGCTGGCCCGACGAAGCCAACGACATCAAGAAGGAAACCGAGGCGGTGGAGCACATCTTCCGCTTCATCCGCACGCACGGTGCCGACCTGAGCCGCCGCGCCACGCCCGGGGTCCTGCACGGCGACCTGCTCAAGGAACCGGAGTCCCACCGTGGGCAGGTGATCCACACCCGGGTGCTGGTGGTCAAGAAGTACATGAACTTCGGCTGGCCGAAGAACGACTCCGGGGTGCAGGACACCACCATGTTGTTCTGCTACCCCACCAACGTGAGCTTCGGCCGGGCCATCTACGTCGTCCTGGCCGCCCAGCCCCCGGAGGACTTCAAGGAGGAGGAGCTCTACGACCTCACCGGGGTCTTCTGGAAGCGCTACCCGTACGTCAACGGGAAGAACGAGTGGCAGTGGCACCCGCTGGTCCTGACGGCACGGATGACCCCTGCGCCGGTGTCGAGCCAGACCTCCCACCAGTTGGCCATCTGGATCGTGGTGGTTGCGGCGGTGCTGATCATCGGCATGCTCTTCCTGGTCCGCGGGGAGACGCGCGAAGGGCAGGCCAAGCGCGCCGCCCGGATCGAGCGCCGCCGCCGCGGGCAGAAGCTGCCCTTGCGCCACGACGGCTTGGCCCCGCTGCAGCCGGCCGGCGACCCGCACGAGGGGCCGGGGCGGGATGGCGGCGGGAGCGCCGGGGGCGGAGGTCCGAACCCGCCCGGGTCGGCCTGATGCCGGCCATCCAGGTCCGCACAGCCGCCGGCGGCGCTTATCGGGTTGAGCTGGCCCCCGGCGCGCTCGGTCGCCTGGGGAGCCTGGCCGCCGGCGCGCTGGGCGGCCCGAGGCGGGTCCTGCTGGTCAGCGACGCCAACGTCTGGCCGCTCCATGGCCCGCGTTCGGTCGAGTCGCTCCGCGCCGCGGGCTTCGAGCCGTCCGAGGCGATCATCGAGGCCGGAGAGCAGGCCAAGCGCCTGGCCACGGTCGAACGCCTGTGCGAGGCCGCCCTGGAAGCCCGTTTGGACCGGTCCGGGGCGGTGGTGGCGCTTGGCGGGGGCGTGGTCGGCGACATCGCCGGCCTGGTCGCGGCCCTCTACATGCGCGGGATCCCCCATGTCCAGGTCCCGACCACACTGCTGGCCATGGTGGACAGCTCGGTGGGCGGAAAGACCGCCGTGGACCTGGCCGGCGGGAAGAACCTGGTCGGGGCGTTCCACCAGCCGGCCGCAGTGGTTGCCGACCCGGAGGCCCTGCGGACGCTGCCGGAGCGCGAGCTCTCCGCGGGGGCCGCGGAGGTGGTCAAGGCCGGCCTGCTGGGCGACCCGGGGCTCTTCGGACTGGTCGAGGGCAACCCCGCCGGGCTGCTGGCGCGCGACGGGGCGGTGCTGTCCGAGGCCATCGCCCGGTCGGTGGAGGTCAAGCGCCGCGCCGTGGAGGCCGACGAGCGCGAGACCGGCGACGGGCCCAGGGCGCTGCTCAACCTGGGGCACACCTTCGGCCACGCCCTCGAGACCCTCCGCGGCTACCAGGGCATCCTGCACGGCGAGGCGGTGGCCGTGGGCATGGTCCTGGCCGCCCGGCTGTCCGCGGCTCTCGGCCGGCTTTCTGCCGGGGACGCGGCCAGGGTGGAGCGGCTGCTGGCCTCGCTTGGCCTGCCGGTGGCCCTGGGGGCGGATGCGGACCGCCGCCGGCTCTTCGAGCTGATGGGCCGCGACAAGAAGAACCGCGCCGGGCGGCTTCGCCTGGTGCTGCCCGTGGCCATCGGCCGGGCCGAGATCGCCGCGGATGTCCCGGACGAGAAGGTGCGCAGGGTCCTGGAGGACAGTCCGTAGCCGGGTCACCAGCCGCAGGGCAATGCCGCCGGGCAGGGCCGGCGGCCGGCTCATCTTCCCCCTCGAAAAGTCCTTGCCACGCCGGGAACGGAAAGCTATAATCCGCGCCGTCTCCGGCGGTCCGGATGTCCGGGGCGCCGAGAGGGATAGCGAGAGCGTCGGGAGGCGCGTTCTTGAGACGCCCCACGTGGCTCGAAACCCTGCTGCTCATTGCCCTGGCCGTCGCCATGACGGCGCTGCTGGTCCGCGACGGCGGCCCGGTCCGCGAGGCTTTGGCGGGCGGCGGCGGAGGGGCCAACGGGGTGGTCGCCCTGACCGCCCAGAACGTCGGCACCGGCCGGGCCGAGCTGCTCTACATCGTGGACACCGCCAAGCAGCGCATCTGCGTCTACAGCTGGAACGGCACCCGCCTGGGGCTGGTGGCGGCCCGGGCCTTCGATTATGACCTTGAAGTTCTGGACTCTTCCGGAGATAAGACCATCGAGAGCGCGGAGGGCGCCGCCCGGGGCTACGTGAAGGCCCAGGTGGAGAGCTTCCGCCGGCAGAAGGAACTTCAGCCGCCCAAATGACCGGGCGGCGGACCGAGGGGAGGAACGGCGATGCCTGAAGAGATGATCGGTTTCGAAGAGGCAATGCGGCGGCTGCAGCTCAGCGAGGAGGAACTGCAGAACTTGGTCACCTCCGGCACGCTGCGCGCGTTCCGGGCGGGCGGCGAGATGAAGTTCAAGGTCGCCGACCTCGACGGCCTAAAGAAGGAGCGCGAGACCGAGCCGACCATCATCATCCCGGCGGCGGGCGGTCCGGCCGGCGGCGAGATCAAGGTCGAGATGCCCGACGATTTGGTCGTCGACGAGTCGGCCCAAACCGTGGTCGGCGGCGGCGAAGCCGCCACGCCCACCGTGGCCATCCCCGAGCAGGGCACCGAGGAACTGGTCTTCGACGACAAGGAGCTCGAGGTCCTGCCGCTCGAGGAAGAGGCCGCCGGCACCCAGGCCGCCGGCGAGGCCGCCACCGTGGTGGAAGAGGCCAGCGCCCCCGGCGAGATCACCGTGGCCGAGGACGGCGCCGTCGAGGCCGCCCCCAAGAAGAGCGCCTCCGGCCGCCGGCCGCTGTCCAGCCGCGCGGCCTCGATCAGCCGCCGCCGCTCGGCGGCCTTCGAAGTCCGCAAGGGCTCGCCGATCATGACCATCGTGCTGGGCCTGACCGCCGCTGGCTGCATCTTCACGCTGAGCGTCTTCGGCGTCATCGTGGCCAAGGGCTACCGCGCCGGCACCGCGCCGGCCGACCAGATGTACGTGCCCGGCTACCTGGAGAGCGCCTACCAGAAGATGTCCGGCTGGGGCGAGAAATAGCCAAGCCAAGGGGCCGGTTCGTCCGGGCCCGCTCCCGGAGGGGGAAAGAGGAGGAGAAGTGATGCTGCGTTTCGGGTTCCTGGGCGTTCTGGGTGCGGCCATGCTGGCGACGGGGTGTGTCTCCAGCAGCCAGCACGCGGAACTGCGCGCCAAGTATGAGGAAGAGGCTGCCAAGTCGCGCCGGCTGGCCGAGGAGAACCGCAAGCTGGCGGCCGCTCTCAAGGCCAAGGGCGTGAACATCGATGACATCCGCAAGCGCCTGGACCTCATCGACGCCGATGGCGGCGGCCGGGGCATCGGCCGTACCCTGAAGGCTCCGGAGGGGGCCGAAGACATGGTGCAGCTGCCCAACGGCGGCCTGCGCATGGGCGCCCTCAACTTCCGTTCCGGTTCGGCCGAGCTGACCGACAAAGCCAAGGCGGCCCTCAACGAGGTCGCCAACCAGCTCAAGGCCAAGCCCGGGTTCCTGCTGGTGGTCGACGGCCACACCGACAGCGATCCCATCTCCAAGAGCAACAACGCCTCCAACTGGGAGCTCGCCGGCAAGCGTGCCGCGGCAGTCGTCGACTTCCTGGTCAAGGCCGGCGCCTGCAAGGGCGAGGACGCGCTGCTGCGCGGCTTCGGGCCCTTCAAGCCCATCAGTCAGGAGAAGGCCAAGAACCGCCGCGTCGAGATCTTCGCGATCGACACTCCGGGCACCGGCGGGCGTTCCGCCGCGAAGGACGCCGGTCTCGAGGACGAGCCGGCTGCTCCGGCTACTCCCACCACCCCGCCTGCCCGTCCGGCCCCCAAGGGTCCCGCGGGCAACGACCCGAGCCTGAAGTAGACAGAGCCAGAGGATCAGAGAACCCCGCCTCGGCAGAGGCGGGGTTTTCTTTTTCCTCTTTTTCGAGCCGACAGAAGCCTCGCAGAGGTGTATAGAACCGGTATAGGACCGGTTGTGGAGGGCCTCATGCCGCGTCGACGCGAAGATCAATCCAGACTCCTGCCGGCGGGGCGTCCGCAGGCGCCGGGGCGCAGCCTGGTGGAATCGCTGGCGGCCAGTCTGTCCGGGGCCATCGGCGGCGGCGAGATCATGCCGGGCGAGATGCTGCCTCCCGAACGGGCTCTGGCGGCACGCCACCGCGTCGGTCGGGTGACGGTGCGCACGGCTCTGAGACGGCTGGTGCGCGACGGGCTGGCCGAGTGCGTGCCGGGCGTGGGTTATGTGGTTTCGCGCCGGGAGGCGGTTCCCGTGGATGCCAGGCCGGTCGGCCTCATATATGCGGACCTCGGCGGGCGGACCCTGGCCGCTTCGCGCTCGGTGGCGGCGATCGAAGCGGAGCTGGCCCGGCGCGGACGCGCGCTGCTGGTCGGGGCCTCCGGCCTGACCGCAGCGGGTGAGGACGCGTGTGTCCGGCGATTCCGGGCGGCCGGCGTCGGTGCGCTGGTGATCGCCCCGGCCACGAGCGGCGGAGCCTCGGCCGAGCTCGGCAACTGGATACGCCAGGGGCTGCCGACGGTGTTGGAGGGGCACCCGGGCCGCTGGCTGCTGCCGGCGGCGCTCTCCGCGCGCTGCGATCAGCTGGACACCGACAACCGCGGGGGCGTGCGCCAAGCCCTGGAGTACCTCTGGAGCCTGGGCCACCGCCGAGTCGCCTTCGTCTCGTCGTCGCCGGCCGAGGGCTCGGAGCGCTGCGCGGCGTTCACGGAGTTCCTGCGCGAGCGCGGACTGCCGGATGGCCCGGAGCTTGTCCGGGCCGGGCTGGGCGGCGCCGACCCGCGCGAGGCCGGCCGCGAGGGCTGGCGGCGGCTGGCGGCCGCCGGCGAGCAGCCCACCGCCGTCCTCTGCCCCAACGACGACACCGCCCTGGGGGTGGTCGAGGCCGCGCGCTCCGCCGGCCTGCGCTGCCCAGAGGAACTGTCCGTCGTCGGGTTCGGAAATGAGTCCGTGGACGGCCCGGCGGCGATTCGTGAGCTGACCACCGTGGATTTCCAACGCGACGAACTCGCGCGCCAGGTGGCCAGGCTGCTGGAGGCCCAGCAGGCCGGCGGCCGCGGGCGGCGGCCGGAGCAGGTCAGGCTTCCGGCACAGCTGGTGGTCAGGAAATCCTGCGCGGCTGCGCCGGCAGCCGCCAGGACCTGAGGAAGAAGGAGATCGCCATGAGGGAATTCATTCTAGTTACGCTCAGCGGCATCTTGGCGGCCCCCTTCGCCCTGGGGGGCGAGGACCCTGCCGGGAGGAAGCCCGCCGCCAATCCCCAGATTGCCGCGCTCGGCGATGGGGAGGCCGTTCAGCTCAAGACCAACGAGCCGACGCCGCTGGGCCGCGGCTTCTGCGCGCGCATGCCCTACGATCCGGTCAACAAGGTCGGCCTGGTCTACGGCGCCTGCCACAACCCCGGGGGCATCGCCCAGAACGACGTCTGGAGCTTCGACGCCTCGACGGCGACTTGGACGGAGCTGGTCAAGACCGACCCGTCCAAGCAGGAACTGCGCTTCACCGAGACCGGCGTCCAGGTGCCCAAAGAGGGCCCGCCGCGTCCGCCGGGAATCGGGCACACCTACAACGTGACCTGTTTCGACGAGGGGCTCGGCAAGCTGGTCAGTCTGCGCGGGGGGACTCCGCCGTGGCTGGGGACGTGGCCGGCCAAGGAGATGATCGAGAGGACCCAGGCCGCCGCCAAGGCGGACGGCGTCGACATCGCCAAGGCGCGGCTCTCCCTGCCGTGGCTCTTCGATGTGAAGTCCCGGAGTTGGAAGCTGGCGGCGCCGGAGGCCGGCGACACCCCCAAGCACACCCGCGCCGAGGCCTGCTGCTACGACCCGAAGAACAAGCTGGTGCTCTACTGGTCGGTGGACGGCGACGTGGCCAACAAGAAGGGCGGGGTCTACGCCTACGACGGCGCGGCCAACAAGTGGACCTTCTCGGCCACCAAGGGCGGACCGGCGCCGGGCATCGAGAACCTGTGCTGCTGGGACGGCGTCAACAGCCGGGTGCTCTACTTCGCCGGCAACTACACCAAGGAGCGCGTGGTCAAGGCCTTCGACTTCCCCTCGTTGACCTGGACTGACCTCGGCGCCAAGGGCTGGCCGGAGGGGCCTAGCTTCGGCTCGGGCGGCGGCTCGCTGGCCTTCGACTCTCTCAACGGTGTTGCCCTGGTCTTCGTAATCACCAAGGAACACATCCGGGTGCTGCCCTACGATGTCCGCAGGAACGCCTTCGAGCCCGAGCAGAAGATGGCCTGGTCTCCCCAGGGCCAGATCATGAGCTACTACGACCCCGACCAGAACGCCGTTGTGCTCATGGGCGGCAACGACCTGGGCAAGACCCAGACCTGGGCGTACCGCTACAAGAAGGCCGAGGATAGGAAGCCGTGAAACGCGCCGGCGTCGGCCGCCCGCTGTCGCGGCTCTGTCGCACGGGGACGGATATGGCCGGTGGGCGCACCTACCTGACGCGCTACCAGCCTCAGCGCTAGCCCTTCAGCTCCCTGATGATCAGGTCGATTTCCTCGATGGTCGCGTCGGCCAGGCTGTCGGTGACCAGGTTCGCGCCGGCGGCCCACAGGTCGCCCATGTCGTCGAAGCGGGCCACCGCCAGGCACATGAAGCCGCCGCGGCGCGCGGCGCGCACGCCGCTGGTGGCGTCCTCGACCACGCAGCACTGCCCGGGCCGGAGGCCCAGCTCCCCGGCCGCGGCCAGGAAGATGTCCGGCGCGGGCTTGCTGGGCACATCGCGGCCGCAGACGTCGGCGTCGAAAAGCGGCATGAGCCCCAGGACCTCGAGGATGGCGGTGGCGTTCTTGGAGCTCGAGGCCGCGGCCAGTTTCCAGCCGGCGTCCTGGGCGCGGCGGGCCAGGTCGATGGCGTCTTCGTAGGCCCGGACCTCGCCCTCCTCGATCATGTCCAGGAAGACCCGTTGCTTCTCGGCGTAGAAGGTCTCCAGCCGGGAGCCGTCGGAGTCGGGAATGCCGAAGTGCTTGAGCACGGAGCGGGCGCCCTCGCGGCGCTCCTTGCCGGCGCAGACTTCCAGGTACACCTCCCGGGTGAAGGCTCCCGGCTGCCACCGGCTGGCGGCGACGGCCTCGCCCCAGTCCGGGCGGGCGCAGAGGCCCTCGGTGGCGCGGCGCCAGCTCTCTTCGTGGGGGGTGTCGGCGACCACCCCGTCGATATCGAAGATCATCCCGCGGGAAACGTCGGTCAACGCAGCAGCTCCCGGACCTCGTTGAGGGACGCGATCCGCAGGTCGGCCTCGGAGAAGTCCTGCCCCTGGGTCACCTCGGCGGGCACGGCCACGCAGTGGGCCCCGGCCGCGGCGGCAGCGGCCACGCCGTTCTCGGAGTCCTCGAAGACCACCGCCTCGACGGCGCGGATGCCCAGTTCCTTGAAGCTCTTGAGGTAGATGTCCGGAGCCGGCTTGGGCTGCACGCCTTCGCCCGAGACCACCGAGTCGAAGTCGAAGTCCAGGACCCCGAGCGCCGCGGTCACCCGGTCGCGGGTGGAGCTCGAGACCAGGGCGAGCTTGTAGCGGTCGCGCGGGAGCACGGCCAGGAGCTTCCGGGCCGCGGGGATCACCTCGACGCCCCGCTCGGCGAAGACGCCCGGGTGCTCGGCCTCGCGCAGGTCGGCCAGTTCCTTGGCGGAGACCTTCAGACGGCAGTGCTCGACTATGGCCTGGCAGGTGGCCATGCGCGAGAGGCCGATCAGC
Source organism: Planctomycetota bacterium (assembly GCA_022703445.1). Lineage (GTDB taxonomy): Bacteria > Planctomycetota > SZUA-567 > JAKLDR01 > JAKLDR01 > JAKLDR01. Next base: position 38,076 of record JAKLDR010000028.1, read on the forward strand.
GTTTTGTAGAACTTGAAGGACAGGTCCGTCCCGAGCCGGTCGAGCGCCCGGCGGTAGCTCTCGTACTTGAGCTTGTCGGTGGAGACCAGCACCCCGTCCAGGTCGAAGACCAGGGCCCGGGCGTCGGCCAGGAGTGTGGCCAGCGGGCTCGCCGGCGCCGGTGCCGCCGCCGCGCCCTTGCCGCCGCCCTTCCTGCCCCTGGACTTGCCCATCGCGTCTCCCGGGAAACCCCGCCTGTGGATGCCGCAGACGCCGTCTAGGATAGTGGCCTCCGCGGAAATTTCCAGTGCCTGGCCGCCGGCGCTCAGGTCTGCTCGGGCTGCCCCCTGGCCTGTCGCGGGCGACCGAACGAGTAGCGCTGCATCCACCGGCGCACGGTGTTGCGATGAACGCCCAGGAGTTCGGCGGTCTTGGAGAGGTTGCCGCCGCTGGCCCGGAGCGCGTCGACCAGCTTGTGGAGGTCCTCCAGCGTGTCCGGGTCGGGAGCGCCCTCGTTTTCCCCGGACTCGATGGCGATGGCGATCTCCGGTGAGAAGTCCAGCAGTTCCAGGGCGTGGCCCTCCGCGTGCAGGTAGGCGCGTTCTATCTCGTTCTTCAGTTCGCGGACGTTGCCGGGCCAGTGATAGCCCTGCAGCACCCGGACGGCCTCGGGCGCGATGGCCTGCACTCCCTTGCCGACCTTGGCCTCCAGGAGGGCCAGGAAGTGCCTGGCCAGCAGAGGGATGTCCTCCTTGCGCTGGCGCAGGGCGGGCATCTGGATGCGCATCCGGTTGATGCGGTAGAAGAGGTCCCGGCGGAACTTGTTCTCGGCGATGAGGGCCTCGAGGTTCTGGTTGGAGGCCAGCACCACCCGGGCCAGGGCCCTCTTCGGCCGGCCGCCGACCGACCGGTACTCGCCATGCTCCAGGACGTGCAGCAGCGAGGCCTGCGCCTGGAGGCTCATGTCCCCGACCTCGTCGAGGAAGAGCGTTCCGTCCTCGGCTTCCTCGAAAGCGCCCTGGCGGGCCTGGTGGGCGCCCGTGAACGAGCCGCGCTCGTGGCCGAAGAGCTCGCTCTCGATAAGCCCGGCGGCCAGCGCCGCGCAGTTCAGGGACACGAAGGGCCTGGCCCGGCGCGGCCCGGCGTAATGCAGCGCGCGCGCCACCAGTTCCTTGCCCGTGCCGGTCTCCCCGTTGATGAGCACGGGGACGTCGTAGCCGGACAGCGTCCGGGCCTGCTTCACGATTTCGGCCACGCCGGGGGATTCGCCGATGATGTCCGCGATCTCGCTGCCGCGGGCCAGTTGCGAGACGGCCCGCGTGCTCGTGCGGGACAAGTCCCGCAGTTGCTGGACGCGGGTCGTCCGGATGCGGATGTCGTCGTCGCGGATGGGTTTGGGCACGTAGTCGAAGGCCCCCAGCCGGGTGGCTTCGGCCACCAGGCCGAGGTCCTCCGTCTGGGCCGTGACCATGATCACGTCCGTCGCAGGAGCGTGCCTGCGCACTGCCTCCAGCGTGGACAGGTCGGTGCAGTCGGGGAAGGTCAGGTCCAGGAGCGCCAGGTCGAAGCTTCCGCTCCGGGCGGCCTCGACGGTCGCCGCGGCCGTGGGGGCCTCGGAGGTCTCGTGTCCCAGGCCCGCGAGGATCTCGGCGAGCATCTGCCGGATCACCGGGTCGTCGTCGGCTATCAGTATCTTCATCGGTCAGCAGAGTCCCTTCCAGGTCGAACAGGACGCATCTTAGTGTGCGCCGCGCTCCCGTCAAGAAGTCAGCACCAAGGGCTATGCCTCCACTGGTGCGCAGGGTCGCAAATGGTGCAGGCAGAGCACCGCCGTGGTGCACTCCTCGGCAAGCGTGCACTCCGCAGCATCGGCTTTCGCCCCCTTAGCCAAGCAAAGGGCGTTCCGTGGCGTCGGCGCGCCACGTCGTGGCCCTGCACCGCGGCGGTGCGCCCGATGATGCAGATATGCATCAGTTTGGTGCGGCCGCCGCGCGGACCGGATGCCGCGCATGCATAACTCGCGTGATGAGCGGCTTTGCCGCCCGCCCCGGCGCCTCCCTGCGGTGGCCTCGACTTTGCTTTGTCTCCGCGCGAGCGAGTTCGCCTGGAGGGCGCGGCACCGGGAACGGCTTTGTCTGGAGGGCGCGACCATGAGGCCACGTGCAGTGATCACCGGCATGGGTCTGGTTACCCCGATCGGCAACGGCGTCAAAGAGTACTGGGCGGCGCTGACCGCCGGCAGGAGCGGCATCGGGCCGATCACGCTGTTCGACACCACGGGCTTCGCTGTGCGGATCGGGGGAGAGGTCAGGAATCTCGACTTCTCGCAGTACATGCCGGCGGCGCTGTCACGCAAGATGTCGCGGGCCTCCAAGCTGGCGGTGGCGGCGGCGAAGATGGCGCAGGACGACTCCGGGCTGGAGATCACCGACGCCAACCGGCACGAGGTCGATATCTTCATGGGCGTGGCGGCCATGGATTTCGACACGCTGGCCGCCAACATGGCACGGATGCGCGCGAAGGGCCCGGAGCATGTGTCGCCGCTGGCGCCGGGCATTTCCGTGGCGGCGGCCCCGGCCGGAAACGTCTCCGTCTCCCTGGGGGTCTGCAGCGAGATGACCACCGTGACCACCGGGTGCAGCAGCAGCAACAACGCCGTCGGGCACGCGGTCCGGAAGATCCACAGCGGGGCCAGCCGGGTCGTCTTCGCGGGGGGTACGGACACCAGCGTTCAACCCGACCTGATCGCGGCCTACAGCAACGCCCGGGCGCTGTCGCGGCTGAACGAAACCCCCGCCGAGGCCTGCCGGCCCTTCGAGGCCCGCCGCGACGGGCACGTGGTCAGCGAGGCCGCCGGCATACTGGTCCTCGAGGAGTACCGCCACGCCCGGGATCGGGGCGCGCGCATCTACGCCGAGGTCGCCGGGTACGGCACCACCAGCGACTGCCACTCCATGTTCCAGGTGAGCGACGATGTCGGCAGCGCGAGCCGGTGCATCCAGCAGGCGCTGCGCGATGCGGGGGCGGACCCCGACGAACTGGGATACTACTGCGCCCACGGCACGGCCTCGCGCAACACAGACGCGCGGGAGACCAACATGCTCAAGGCGGCCCTGGGGCGGCGGGCCTACGGGCTGGCCGTCTCGAGCATCAAGAGCATGACCGGGCATCCGTTCGGCGCCGCCGGCGTGCTGGAGACCGCGGCCTGTGCCCTGGCCATCCACCGCCGCGCGGTTCCTCCGACCATCAACTATCACGAGCCGGACCCGGCCTGTGACCTGGACTACGTGCCCAACGAGGCCCGCCAGCAGAATGTCCGACAGGCGATCTCCTACTGCCTGGGGATGGGCGGCAACAACTCCGCCCTGGTCCTGAAGGCCTGCTAGGCCGGGGGGCGATGATAGCGATGGCGGTGACGGCCAACGCGGAGACGGCCGGACCGGCCCGGAACCGCGCCCGTGGCAGCAGTACCGCGAACTCCGCGGCAACGCCGCCATCGAACGCAATTCCATGACCAGCCGGAGGCTGCCGGACCCACCCACTGGCGGGGGAGACAGTCGAGGAGGAATCCTGATGGAACGCCGCCATTTCTGGGACCGCTATCTGCGGGTCTACGACTCCCTCAACCAGCTGGGTGACTACCGGGCGTGCATGAGGGACGTGGCTGACGGCCTCGCGCTGCGTCCCGGACAGACAGTGCTGGACGCGGGCAGCGGCACCGGCAACCTCTCGGTGCTCCTGAGGGCGCTGGGTGCGGCGGTGACCAGCATGGACTTCTCTCCGGTGGCCCTGGCCCTGCATCGGGAGAAGGATCCGGAGGCCAGGTTGGTGGAGGCCTCCCTGGAGAAGCCCCTGCCCTTCTCCGACCGGCGCTTCGACCACCTGACTTGCCTGAGCGTGCTCTTCGCCATCTCGCCGGAAGGGTCGCGCCTGGCGCTGAGAGAGTTCCGCAGAGTGCTCAAGCCCGGCGGCACTCTGGTGGTCACCGCGATGATGCCCGGCCACTCCAAGGTCAGGGCCCTGGTCCAGCACGTCGCCTCGCGGGCGCGGGAGTTGGGTCTGCGGGGGTTCCTGAGCGAGGCCGGCGCCACGCTGGTTCCGCTGCTCCGGGTGCTCTACTACAACCTCCGCATGTACGGGTTCCGGCGCCAGGGCGGATACCGGCGCTTCGGCCGGCCTGAGCTGCTGGCCGAAATTCGCGGGGCCGGCTTCGTCGGGCTGCGCTACCGGACCACCTATGGCGGACGGTTCCACATGGTCGTCGCGCGGTGCCCGGACGCCCGGGCCCTGCGCGGTGCCTGGAATGCGGATGCCGGGGGCAGCCGGGGGGCGCTGTCGGCCGGGGCCTGCCCCGCGCCTTCCTGGGCTTGACGCTCCCGCCTGTGCGTGGTTCAATCCCGCTCCGCGCGGTCCCCGGAGGGAAGCGCGTAGCGGGATGGCAAGAGGCCCCATGCGACTGATCGCTGCCCCAGCCCTGATCTTCCTATACGTTGCGGTGGCCGCCTGCTGGCAGCAGAGCCGGCTGGCCGCCGCCTGCCTGGTCACTTGCCTGCTGGTCCTGGGCCTGGGCGGGCTGGTGCTCCGTCAGGCGCCGGGCCGGCCCCTCAACCGCGCGTTCTTCCTCCTGTCGCTGGCTTTCGGCGCCTACGTCGCCGTGGTGTGCCTGTTGCACCTGGCCGTGGCCGTGGGCATCGACAAGGTGGAAACGGCCGTCTGGCTGCTGCGCAACGGCAACTTGCTGGCTCCGGCCGCGCTGATGTACTTCACCCACCACTTCACAGGAGGCCGCAGCCGCACGACCAAATGGCTCTGGTTGCTGGCCGCGGCCTCGGTGGCCCCGTTTCCGGTGCTGAACCTGCTGGGGCTGCACGTCAGCGAGTATGAGCACCGGCCCGGGTCCCCAACCTATGTGCCCGTGCCCACTCTGAGCTACAAGCTGTGCTTCCCGATGGTGATCGTCTGGCTCCTGATCTCGTTTGCCGCGGTCCTGGCCAAGTGTCGGACCGCCGGGGAGGCGGAGCGGCGGCGCTATGCCATCTTCCTGTTCGGGATCACCTTCGCAGCCGTGCCCACCCTGCTGGGTTTCACACCTGCTTTCTTCGGGCCGTGGTTCCCGTCCTTCTTCGGGATCAGCGCGGCGTTCTTTCCCCTGGTGCTCGCCTTCGGCGTGATCCGCTTCGAGCTGTTCGACATCAAGATCGTGGTGCGGCGCACCATGCCCTACGCGCTGGGCACCATCCTCATCGGTGCCTGCTACGCGGCCTGCCTGGCCGGTCTCGAGGCGGTCGGGGCGAGCCTCGACGTGCTGCCTCGAGGCACGGGCTGGGTCGTCCTGCTGGTCCTGGTCGGCCTGGCCTTCCAGCCGGTGCTGGAGGCCCTGCAGAAGGGCCTGGACCTGCTGTTCTTCAGGACCGAGGCGGACATCGACCGGTTCCTGGCCCAGGCCGGACCACGGTACCTCGCGGCCGGCTCTCCCGGCGAACTGGCCAGGATGGCGGCCGGCGACGCGCGTCAGGTCCTGAAGCTGGAGGGCGCCGCGGTTCTCCTCGGCCAGGGCCGGGTCGCCGCCGTGGCGGCCGACGGCGCTACCGCAGGCCTGCGTGAAGCCGTCGGGATGCCCATGCCTGCGGTTACGGCCTGCGGGGAGCCGGTCTGCGCCGACGAGGAGGGGCGGCTGAGTCTGGGCGATGGCGACGCCCGCCTGGCCGGGGCGCTGGCTGCCGGCGGCGTCCGGCTGGCGGTGCCGTTCGGGGAAGGGCCGGGCGCGGGGTTGCTAGCCTGCCGGCAGAAGCTCTCCCATCAGGGTTTCACGCCCCGGGATCGCATGTTCCTGGCGGCCCTGGCGGCGCAGGCGGGGACCGCGCTCTCCCGGCTGCTGGCCCGCCAAGACGCGGAGAGCGCCCATCGCCTGACCGCCGCGGTCTTCGAATCCATGACCAACGCCGTGGCGCTGGTGGCCCGGGACGGCCGCGTTGCCGGCTGCAACCCCGCCTTCGAGCGCGCCTTCGGAGTCTCAGAAGGGGGGGCGGCTCCGTCCCAGATCCTCGAGGAGCTGATCCGGGCCGCCGACGCAGGCGCGTCCCGCGAACTGGAGACCCCGCACGGCATCTTCCTGGCCAACGCGCGCCGGCTGGAGGGCCGGGAGGGCCTGACGTTGGCCGTCCTGACCGATGTCTCCGAACTGCGCCGGCTCCAGGAGGCGGACCGGAAGCGGGCCGCCCTGGCCGAGATCGGCGCCACGGTGTCGGCCATCAACCATGAGATCGGCAACATCCTGGCCCCCCTGGGCTACCAGCTCAAGAAGCTCGGGCAGGCCGGCAGGATGGAGGAGGCCGTCGAGCCGCTGCAGGTGGTTCGGGACCGGATATCCGCCCTGGAGCGGCTCGGCCGCGAGTTGCGGGAGTTCTACAAGGAGCCCCGCCTGACGCTCCGCAGGGTCCGGGTGGGCGACGTGGTCGAAAGCACCATGG
>JAKLDR010000280.1 GCA_022703445.1 Planctomycetota bacterium
TCCTACGCTGGATCAAGTACGGGCCGACGAGCGGTTCCAGCAGCTCTCCCCGCGCGGCCAGCAGGCCGCCGTTGACGCCTGGGTGAAGGAGGTCAACGAGCTGGGCAAGCTCTTGGTGCCCGCGGTGTGGCAGCCGCACATGGCCATCGAGGCGGCCAGGCCGGCGAACGAGGCCATCGCCAAGGTGCGCTATGAGGAGGCCATGCGCCGGCAGGCGCCGGACGCCATGGGGCCGGGGGGAAGCGCCTTGGGCGGGATGCTGCCGGGGGTGCCGGTCGGGGCCATGCCGCAGGCCCAGCCCCAGGGCTTGCCGCCCCTGTCCTCTGCGCTGCCGACGCCGACAAGTCTACTGCCCCAGGCCAAACCACATGTACTCGGACAGGAACTGGACTTTCCTGGCGTCTATGTGACCCCGAGGGCGGTCAGGCCAAGACCGCCGCCGGCAGACTCGCCCATGTGGCGGGACTCCAGACCACCTCCAATGGCCGCGATCCAGGAACGCCCCGGATTCCTTGGCGCCGCCAAGGAGTCGTTCGACATTGGCGACGCCAGGTACAGAAACCAGAACCAACTGTACTTTGCGCTGGTCAACAACGACCTGAGGGGCGAAGGGCAGGCGCTACGTCGGCTTGGCGAGATCGAACGGCTTGAGAGCTTCCGCCACTTTGAGGGTTTGCCTGGGCCGGACTCCATGCACTCCGCCATCGAGAGTGCGCCGGGGATGCTCACGTCGCAGGCTACGGCGCAGAGCGTGAGGGCCCTTGGCGGCGGCAAACTTGGTGGCGCGGCGACGGTCGCCCTGATGACCATGCCCCAGGGCGGCGGGGAAATCTACTACAGCCTACGCACGAAGCACCCTGAGATCAGCCGCGAAGCATCCAGGGTATCGGCCCTCGTCATGGCCATCCCCTATGGCGGGATCGAGTCCATGGGCGACGTGACCGGGCTTGACAGCCTGGCGGGCAGGGTATTCGGCCCGCTGGTGAAAAAGATCGGATCCGCCGGCGTCAAGGTGCTGATCGAGAAGGCCATCGGGCTGGTTGCCGAGATGAAAGAGGAGGGCAGCCAGGAGTCCATCGTCGAACTCTCCGCCGACCTGGCCAAGGCGCTGGACAACAGATACTACGGCGGCCGCCACGACATAAAGGCGTCAAGATTCTGGCCGCGGCTAGGCGAGATCGCCAAGACAGACATCCAGACTACGGTCAAGTCGGCCCCGGCGGTCGCCTGGCTGATGGGCGGCCCTGCAACGGTGACGGGCGCGCTGCAGGCCGGCGGTGTCATGCCCACCGGGCCGGAACTGAAGCAGGGCGCCAGGGGGTTCCAGCCGCTGGAGACACCGCCGCCGCGGCCCAAAGTCGAAGGCCCGGCGCCGGAGAGCTACACACAGGAAAACCCGCTCAAGCTCGAAAGCGAAGGCGCTACGGTCGAGGCCTACTTCGGCGAGGGCGGGCTGTGGCATGTACGGCGACCGGACGGGAAGTGGGCGCCGGGGAGTCTCCCGGTCAATATCGCCCTGTCCAGGTCCACGGGCTTCACCGCCACAGAGGAAGAGATTGCGGCCGGCATTGAGGAGCTTGGCCTGTCGCCGGAGATGGCGGGTCGGGTGAAGGTGTGGGGGACAGAGGATGATGTGCCGGAGGGAGTGCGCAAGTCGGCCAGGCGCCAGGGCGCCGGCACAGGCGGGATCGAAGGCTGGACAGACCGGGACACGGGGACTGTCCACCTGGTGCGCGGCAACCTGATCCCTGGCCGGATCCTGCCGGTTCTTTCACACGAGTTCGCCGGCCACGTCGGCAGCCGCGGCACGCTGTCGCCCGACGCCCTTGCGGACACGTTGCGGGATATCTGGAAGCACCGGGAGCTTGACGTCGGGCCGCTGGTGCGCAAGTACCAGGATGCCTACCCGGAAGACCCGGAGACGGCGGCCCGGCTGGCGGTCGAGGAATGGACGGCCCACCTGGCTGAGCACCAGGAGAACTTCCCGGATGCCTACGAGGCGGTGATCGGCGGTCTGCGCAACCGTCTGCGGCAGGTGCGGATCGGGAAGCGTGGGCTGGTCAGCCAATGGACGGACGGGGACATCAAGGCGCTGATCGGCGGCTGGAAGCAGCATGTGCTGGCCAACGGCCGCACGGGGTGGACGGACTTCTCGAGGCTGACTGCCGCCGGCAAGCCGCCCGAGGAAAAGAAAGGGCCTCCCGATGCCGAAGGAACTGGAACGGAAACTCAAGCGCCGGGCCAAGGCCCTGGGGCTGAGCCGCCAAGCGCGGGACCGGTACGTCTACGGGACGATGCGGAAAACCGGGTGGCGCCCCCGCCGGGAACGGAAGTAGGGCCGCCCCCCTTGCCGCCCGCGCCGCCCGAGGCCGGCCTTCCACCTCCAGCGGTCGGTCAGCCGCCGCCGGCCGCGGGCTTGCCCCCGCCCCTGCCCGGCCAGGCTGGGCCGCAAGCAGCTCCGCGGCAAAAGCGACGGACGAAGTATGGGTCGCCGAGTACCCTCGAGGTTTTCAGGGACGAGGTCAGGTCGGCCGGGATTGCCCCGGACTACCATCGCTACGTTGAGTTTTCCAAAGACGGTGAGCGGAAAGTCAAACGCCGGCTGAGCGAGGAGTTTGTAACCGCCGGGCTTCGTCGGTGGCAGGCCAGGGGTCCAGCCAGGGACTCAGCAAGCAGCGTTGACCAGTGGTTGCAGCGGGCGGTTGAGCTAAACCTCGCCAGCAAGGACGAAGACCCCTTCGAGGCGGTTGGAAGGCTGTTGCGCGGACGCGCGGAACTCAGGATGGAGGAGGAGCCGGTCAGGAAGGCCAAGGAGCTTGCCGT
>JAKLDR010000281.1 GCA_022703445.1 Planctomycetota bacterium
CTCTCCACGCTGGGCGCCAACCTGGGCGGCGCGGCACTGACCACCGGGAACATCTTCCTGCGCCGGTGTCTCAACGACCAAGTCGCCGTGGCCGACGGGACGGCCACGCACATCAAGATCAACATCGCCGGCGCGGCCATCGTTCGCCGCGGCGCCGCCGGGAAGTCTGGGCCGGCAACGGCCGAGATCGTTATCAGGCCGCGCAAGGGGGCGAACCCCATCCTCAACTTCGACCTGGCATCGGCGATCAGCTGAGGGCGCGGAGATGGCAGGGCTGCTCTACTACGTGCCGGGCCAACCCGGCGTCCTGGCCTCGGATCTGGACCGGCTGGGCCTGCGCGCCGCGCTGGGCCCTGCAGCGCCGCCCCCGCCCTTCGGCGAGGTCCGGCGCGGCCCGGACGGCGCCCGCGGCTGCGTGCTTGCTCCCAAGCCGGAGGTTCCCGGGGGCCGCTCGCCGGAAATCCGCTACGCCCCCGACGCGCAGCTCTGGAGGCCGGCTCCCGGCGGCGCCTACTGGGTCGGTCGCGAGCTCGCGGAGCCCGTCCTTCCCGAGGACCTGATGCGCGCCCAGAGCATCGGCGGGCATTGGGTCCGGCTGGAAGGCGGCCAGGACTGGCTGGTCCCGGTGGCCCGGACGTTCGACGCGGGTTCCGTCCTGCCGCACGCCCTGGTGCTCGGACCCGAGGGCCAGGTGGTCCGGGAGCCCCTGGAGCGCTACGCGGCGATCTCCGCGAAGGCCGAGCGTGTCTGGGCCTGGGCGGCCGCGCAGCACCGCCTGCCGGTCCAGGCGGCCGAGCCGCCGGAGTCCCTGAGCGACGCCGAGGGCCTGACCGTCGCCGCCGCGGCGCTCGGGCTCAACTACCGGCTGGCCCTGCCGGAGATATCTCTGCTCCGGCTCGTCACCGACGAGAACGCGGTCAAGGTGCTGGAGGCCTTTGTGGACTTCCCGTCGCTGCTGGCCCGCGCGATGGAGTACGATGCCGCGTCAAAAAAAAACGGGCCAGGAGCCTCCGCTGGGAGCGGTTCCGGCGCTGGCGGGACGGGCTCCTGAGTCCGTACTACCCGACGCCGGTTGACCTCTACTGGCTGGCCGGCGGCCGCTGAGGAGAAGCCATGGGCGACGTAGTCTTCAAGCTCTCGGCCGAGGAAGGGGCGGCGGTCAACGCCTTCCTGAAGGTCGTCGACGCCCAGAAGAAGGTCGAGCACGGCTTCGATTCCATGGGCCGCGCCAGCAGCGGCGCCGGCAAGCAGGCCGAATCGTCCATGGACAAGGCCATAGGCGGGCTCCAGCGCTGGGCGGCGAGCCTGGTGAGCGTCGCTGCGGCCGTGGAGATGCTCCGCAAGGTCTGGGCGAACATGGAGGCCGAGCGCCAGCGCGGGCTCGAAGGCGTCAAGGGGAGCGCCGCCGGCAAGACCGACCTCGTGTCCCTGGTCGGTCCGGGGCGGTCCCTTCCCCGCATGCTGCGCGACGTCGAGTCCAGCCGCAACCAGGGCATGACCTCCGACGAGGCCGCCAAGCTGCAGTACACGCTGGAGACCTCCGGCCAGCAAAGCAAGCGCCAGCTCTACGCCAGTCTTACCGGCGACCGGGCGGCGCTCGCCGAAAGCGTCGCCAAGATCCAGGGTTCGATGGGCGCCCAGGCCGGCGACACCTACGGGATCTTGAACCGCCTGACCATCGCCGCCGGCCGCGGCGGAGTCCGTCGGGAGGCCATGGGCCAGATAGTCGCCGGCGCCGCCGTCCAGGGGAAAGCGGCGGGCGCCAGCACCTCGGAGCTCATGGCCGCGCTGGCCGTCAGCAGCGACGCCACCAAGAGCGACAAGCAGGCAGCCTCCTACGTGGAGTCCATGGCAGCGGTCATCGCCGAGAAGGGCTTCGGCGGCCGCCGGGGCCTGGTCGCCGGCGTCCAGGACATCGCCGGCCGCGGTTGGAGCGACAAGAAGCTGCGCGAGAAACTGGGCGGGGCCTATGAGGCCTACAGCTTCTTCCGCGGCCGCGAAGGCGAGATATCGGGCGTGCGCGGCGAAATGTTCTCGCGGGACGCCCTGCGGGAGCAATGGTCAGCCGAACAGGGATCGGCGGAATTGCGGACGCTGAAGGCCGCCAGGATCGCCGACGAACGGCGTAAGGTCAAGGAGGAGACGGCGGGCTACCGGGAGATGGAAGACAAGATAGCCCTGGACCGGAAGCTGGATGAGCTGCACCAGATGGACGAGACCGAGGGGGGCGTGGGCACCGGAGCCTGGTCGCGGGCCAGCCTGGAGCTGATGTACGGCGTCGGCCAGAAGATCGTCCGGGGCGTCGGCGCCGGCCCGGAGAGCGCGGTCGAAGCCGAGCGTCAGCAGCAGGTTCAGGTGCGCACGCCTCCGGGCATTCAGGTGAAGGTCGAATACCGCCCCGACCCCAACCGGGAGACGGAGTAGGCCATGCCATCGATCGGCAGCCAGAGCTTCATCGGCCTGCGCGGGGCGGTCCAGCCCTTCGGCGAGCGGCTGGAGGAGATCACCCGCGCGGGCGTCGACGGCGTGGCCTTCCGCAAGATGGGCAAGCGCTCGCGGCCCTACCAGCTGGTGTCCGTGGTCGACGTGGCCGACGCCTCGGCCGCCGAGGCGGAGGTCGCGGCCTGCAAGGCGCTCCAGGGCACGCTGCAGACGGTCACCGAGGACAACAGCAACGCGACCGAGGAGGTGGCCGTGCTCCTCGTGGAGGTCTCCGCCGTCCAGCCTATCGCCACGCCGTCCGGCGGCACGGTAGACGGAGACGACGGCACGTTCCTGGTGCGCCTGGTCTGGACTCTCCAG
>JAKLDR010000282.1 GCA_022703445.1 Planctomycetota bacterium
GGGGAGTCGGCTGATGGCCGCGTCCTGCTTCTGGAGGATGTCTAGGGCCTCGCCGATCGAGGCGTGGGGCATGACCGTGGGCATGAACAGGAAGGAGCCCTCGTCGAGCGAGGGCATGAACTCGCGGCCCATGCCCGGGAAGGCGTGGAGCGCGGCGGAGTAGAGCCGGTTGGTGCGGATCTTCTCGCCGGCCCCCTCCCCCACCGACCGGGGCAGCCAATCGGTCAGCCGCCCGAACCCGAAGAGCACCAGCGCGCCGAACAACACGATGGCCGCCGGCGCGGCCATGAAGGCCAGCTTGTGCCGCAGGAAGGCGGTCAGCAGCTGCGGGTACCAGTTGATGAAGATCAGCCGCACCGAGGTCCAGGCGATGTTGATCCCGAAGACGAAGAGCAGGTTCCGGCCGGTGCCGGTGCCCAATCCGAGAGGCATCCAGTGCAGGGTGAGCAGCACCAGGATGAAGCCGGCGGCCAGCCACGCGGTGATCTGCGGCGCGTGCCGGCGGAGGCTCTCGGGAAGCCGCGGCTCCAGGACCAGGAAGGCCCCGGCGGCCGCGAGCGCCGCTCCCACCCATGCCGACCAGAAGGCCGCCGCCACCACCCCCAGAACGACCAGCGCACCGTAGGCCGCGGTCCTGGGCCGCAGCCAGCCCCGCCAGCCGGCGGTCTGCACCGCTCCCGTCTCGTCCCGGCGCGCCGGCCACCACTTGAAGAGTAGGTGCGCGGCCGCCGGCAGGACGGTCAGGGCCACGAAGATCGAGGCGGCCATCGCGAAAGTCTTGGTGTAGGCCAGCGGCCGGAAGAGCTTGCCCTCCGGGCCGGTCAGGAAGAAGACCGGCAGGAAGGACACGAGGGTGGTGACGATGGCCGTGAGCACGGCGCTGCCCACCTCGCTCGCCGCCCGGTGGACCACCTCCAGCGGGTCCTCGCCCGGCCGGGCCTCGTCGAAGTGTCGGACGATGTTCTCGCACAGGATCACGCCGGCGTCGACCATGGCGCCGATGGCGATGGCGATGCCGCCCAGGCTCATCAGGTTGGAGTCGACCCCGCAGATCTTCATGAGAATGAAGGCCGCGGCCACCGCCAGCGGCAGGTTCAGGCTGATGAGCAGGTTGGACCGGAAATGGGCCAGCAGGACGAAGACCACGAAGCAGGTGATCAGGATCTCCTCGATCAGCGCGTCGCTCAGCGTGCCCAGGGTCTCCTCGATCAGCCCGGTGCGGTCGTAGAAGGGCGCGATGCGCACCTGCGAGGTCCGGCCGTCGGCCAGCCCCTTCGACGGCAGGCCCGGGGCGATCTCGGCGATGCGCTCCTTGACCCGGTCGATGACCGCCCGCGGGTTCTCGCCGTGCCGGACCACGACCACGCCGCCGACCGCCTCGGCGCCGGCCTTGTCGAGGGCCCCGCGGCGCATGGCCGGCCCGAGCTGCACCCGGGCCACGTCCCTGATCCGCACTGGGACTCCGCCCGGCGCCTTGATCACCGCCGACTCGATGTCCGCGACTGACTTGACGAAGCCCTTGCCGCGGACCATGTACTCGACGCCGTTGAAGTCCACGGTCTCGGCGCCGACGTCGATGTTGGACCGGGAGGCGGCCATCATCACCTCGGAGAGGGTCACTCCCCGGGCGAGCATGGCCGCCGGGTCGACGTCCACCTGGTACTCCTTGACGTGGCCGCCGACCGAGGCGACCTCGCTGACCCCCTCGACGCCCTGGAGCTGGTAGCGCACCTGCCAGTCCTGGATGGAGCGCAGCTCCTGGAGGTCGAAGCCCTCCCCTTCCAGCGTATACCAGAAGATCTGCCCGAGCGCCGTGGCGTCGGGCCCGAGCGAAGCCCGGGCCCCGGCCGGCAGCTTGCCCTGGGCGACGGCCAGGCGCTCGAGCAGCCGGGAGCGCGCCCAGTAGAACTCGGCGTCGTCGCGGAAGATTACGTAGACCGTGGAGAAGCCGAACATGGACAGCCCGCGCACGGTCCTCACGCCGGGCGTGCCCTGGAGCTCCCGGGTCAGCGGATAGGTGACCTGGTCCTCCACGTCCTGAGGCGAGCGGCCCGGCCAGTCGGTGAAGACGATCTGCTGGTTCTCGCCGATGTCCGGGATGGCGTCGACCGGGATGGGGTCGCTGGGCAGCCAGCCGATGCCGTGCTTGAAGGGCATCACGTGGATGCCGCCGCCGACGAGCGCCGCGGCCAGCAGGAACGCCACCAGCTTGTGCTCCAGGAAGAAGCGGATCACCCGGCTGATGACGCCGGTCGGTGGAAGGGGCGGCTGGCCCGAAGCGTTCATGGCCTCACCCCTACTTCGCCCCCGGCTTCGCCGCGGACGGGGCGCTCTCGACCTCCTCGCCCAGGTCGCGGAGCTTCTTGAGGAACTTCTCGGGCTCCTTCAGGAATGTGTCGTTGCAGCCCGGGCAGCAGAAGTAGACGCGCTTGCCGCCGAAGTCGACGAAGACCTCGCGATCGATCTTCCCGCCCATCACCGGGCAGGTGGCCTGCGGTTTGAGAGGGCTCATCAGGCTCGGTCCGGCCTGGATCTGAATGGCGCTGTCGATCCTGAAGTTGCCGCGGGTCACGACCCGCTCGCCCTCCGCCAGGCCGTCGAGCACCACGTACCAGTCCCCGGCGCGCGGCCCGAGGGTGACCTCGCGCCCGGCGTAGGTCGGCGCGTCGCGATCGGGGAGTTCCACGTAGACCACGGCGCGCTTGCCGCTCAGGAGCGGCGCACTGGCCGGGATCGTCAAGGGCGGCCTGCCGTCGGCCGTCCGGACCGCCGCGCGCACCACGCCCTGGCCGAAC
>JAKLDR010000283.1 GCA_022703445.1 Planctomycetota bacterium
ACCCAGTCTTCTTGACATGTGCAGCAAGTTGACGTGCATCCAGACCATTGGGGCTGGCAATGGCTCCGAGGACGTCGGCAGCCGCCGCCAGTCGGCAGCCGGCGTTGTGCAGGAATGTCGCCGCGTAGGAGCCGACCTTGCCAAAGCCCTGGACTGCGCAGCGCATGTCGTTCAACGGCTTGTTGTGATCTTTGGCCCATTCGCGGATGGCCATGTAGAGCCCCTGCCCTGTAGCCGGAGCCCGGCCATCCAGCCCGCCACACACTACGGACTTGCCAGTAACCACCGCGGCGTTGGCGATGGTGAACTTGTTGGATGCATGCATGCAGTAGGTGTCGTAAATCCAGTCCATGATCTGCTCATTGGTGTTCACATCCGGGGCAGGGATGTCCTGGTCCGGGCCGATATCCGCGAGCATTTCATAGGTGAAACGCCGGGTGAGCGCCTCAATATCAGCCGGGCCGTATTGGGTTGGATCGATGGCGACGCCGCCCTTGGCTCCTCCGAAGGGGATTTCCAGGAGCGGGCACTTCCAGGTCATGGCTGCGGCCAGGGCCTTAACCTCGTCGAGCGATACCTGGGGATGAAAACGGATTCCGCCCTTGTACGGGCCATAGGTGTTGCTGTATTGAACACGGTAAGCCAGAAAGCTCTTGGCATGCCCGTCTTCGCCAGCGATCTTGCTCTGGCTTATCATTACGGGCACGTTGTAGATGATCTCGCGGCGCGGCTCGCTCAGTAGCGCACGTGGGCGATCATCTAGGCCCATCAGGTCGGCGGCCTTGTTGAAACGATTCTTGTCAGCAGCGTAAAGGCTGCCCTCGTCCACGTTCGTGGCCATGGCAGGATTGGACTTGCAGTCCATGTTATTCGTACTCCTCACAGAACCAGATGCCGCCTGCGGTCTTGGACAGTTTGCAGGTGGATCTTGCCAGGCAGTCAACGCACAGCCCCATGACCTTGGGGTCTTCTTCGGGAGTGACTGCGGTGCTCCCGGTTGTTTGCGGCATTGGCGCAGTTAGGACAACGCCAGCATCAGCGGTGTTCTCGAATTCCTCGCAGTGCACGACCTCAGCCTGTCGGTGTCCGGGCAAGGAACACGCCTCCGTGTAACGACACGTTTGGCACAGGCCCGGTTTCCTTGTCTTCGTTCCCGTGCTCATTGCTTCTCCCTCGCGTTTCACGACCGGCGGATTCGGATCGGCTCAGCGCTGCCTCGACAGAGCAGGGCGTGCCGTGTTCACGGATCATGCCCCACAGCATATGGTTCCGGGACAGGGTCGGGCTGCCGTCGACGATTATTGAGCAGGAAGGTTTCGAATTGCCAAGCGCCCCTATGGGTAGGTCGTGGCAAGTCATCAGTGGCGCGGGCCCTCCGATTCTCAATCGGCGGCCAACTGACCAACTGGGACATGAACTTGCCCAGGTAGGGCTTGGCGTCGTTCAGTATCTCTTCGTGCGGCAGGTCGTCAGGGAAACAGACGCCCCGCTTTCGATTACGCATGACCCATCGGCACGCGGCCATCAGCGAAGAGGCCACCTGCAGAGTGGTAGCATTCTGGTGCGGGGCAAGCCTCCGGGCCTCCTCAATGTCCAAGACCGATCCCGTCCACCAAGTGCGATAGTCGTGGCCCATGAGCAGCACGCCCAACTCGTCGCGCCCAGCCACGATCTCGTCAGTGATCACCCGGGGTCGGAATCCGCCACTATCATCGCGTGTGCTCAGCTCAACAAGACTGGCCAACGCCGAGTCGCAGGGCCTATAGGCAAAGAGCACCGTCGGCCGGTAGAGCGTTCGACCCTTCTCCCGCACAGTCAGATGGTCTGAAATGGTGAATGCTTCGCTGTGCGGAACGACGAAGCCGACAATCTCTCCCGATGGCACCCAAGTACGCACCCGAGTGGATATCCCCGCCGCATCCAGGTAGATCTGGTTGCGCGGCCCCCGGCGATACCTGGAAGCGCCGGATGGCAGACGTCTCTCGTGGGTTCCCCAGCCCATCTCCACGGGGGCATGGCAGGTCTCAGCATAGAATGCCTCGGCCGACCACGTGTTGTGGAGTTCCCAGGCCTCCTTGGGCGCATCCACAACCTGGGTGTCCCGCTCGCTGATATGGATAACCTGCACCCCTAGCTGCATCGCCAAATGGTTCCAGGCTCGATTGTCGAGGGCTTCCCTTATGTATTCGCGGCGCTCTCCGCCTGGGTGCTCGGCCAGCCACCGGGTGGCGATATCCTGAAGGGCAACCTTGGCGAAATGCGAGACAAGCCCAGGATTCGCTCCGTGGTCAAGCGCCGCGGTCGGCCCAGGATGCGGTCCCCATTCGGCGATCATCTGCCGGATGGCCATGTGCACCGCATAGAGAGTCCTTTCGGCAGGCGGCTTTCTGGGGGTGTCTGCTGATTCAGGCCATGTTTCCACGGACGTGTTGGCATACAGGATGCCGGCATCGTGGCAGAATCGGACCATGGCAGCGCTTCCGACGTTGACGGAAACGTCCACGACCATGTCACCCGGCTTGACGTGACCGGCCAGAACCTTGGACACATTCTCAGGCGTGATTTCTTCTCTCAGGAACGTCGCCCCTGCTTCATGAACGCGACGAGCAGCATCCGTCACGATGTCGCTTTCAGCCCGGTCAATCACCGTGTAGCGGTGGGGCGAGACGCC
>JAKLDR010000284.1 GCA_022703445.1 Planctomycetota bacterium
TGGCGGGCCAGCCACCTCAGCCACGGCATCCCGCTCTGGTGGAGGGACGGCGGAGAGGCCGACGAAGCCCTGCACGCTTCCTTCTTCGGGGTGGATCTCCTTGAGACCCTGGACCGCTACGCCCTGAACGAACGGGCGACCAAGCACGCCGCGCTGTTCATCGTCCTTCCCTTCCTGGCCATGTTCATGCTGGAGACCTTCCTGAAGCGGCGCGTGCACCCGGTCCAGTACCTGCTGGCCGGCATGGCCAACCTGGTGTTCTACCTCCTGCTCCTCTCCCTGTCCGAGCACGTCTCCTTCAACCTGGCCTACCTGGCGGCGGCCGCGGCGACCACGCTCATGGTCACGCTGCACTCCCGCTCGGCCTTCGGCAGCCCGCGCGGCGCCCTGGCCCTGGGCCCGGTGATGGGATGCTCCTACCTGTTCCTGTTCGTCACCCTGAGGTCCGAGGACTGGGCCCTGCTCATCGGTTCGGTCGGCACCTTCGTGGTGCTCGGCCTGGTCATGTTCTTCACCCGGAGGGTGGACTGGTACGGCGACGCACCGGCCCTCCCTGAGGTGCCGGACGGGGAGGAAGGACGATGAAGACCACCTGCTCCCTGGCCGGCTGCCTGGCCGTGGCCGCCGGCATGCTCTGCTTCATGGCGTACTCCGTGCTCGGCTCGGGCCTGGGTGCGGACGGCGGCCCGCTGGAGCCGTTCTTCCTGATCGGCGCCGGCTGGCTGCTCCTCTTCCTGGGCGCGGTGCTGGCCCTGATACGGCTGGTCTGGCAGGTGAGGCCCCTGCACAGGCGCTGATTTGAATGGTAGTGACAAAATTACTTGACATAAAGACAAACAAGCAGTACACATAGTCAAAGACAGGCAACAAACTGTCAATGGAGGTGTACTGATGTCCTACCACGAGAAAAAGACGGTCCTTTCCATGGTGACGGGGCTCGCGGTGCTCGCGGCCTACTGCCTGCATGCGTTCGGGAGGCTCGGATCCGGCATCCTTTCCCCGGATGACGGCCGCGCCTGGGCGCAGGCGATGCTCCTCTTCACGGGCATCGGGGTGGTCGCGGCCATCGTCGGGCAGATCGGCCTGGCCATCGCCACCGCGGTGCTGCTGGCGGCCAGGCGCAAGCTGCGCGACCCGGACTGCGCCGACAAGGCCGTGGAGCGCGAAGTAAGCTCCGAGATGGCAGACGACGAGATGAGCAAACTCATCGAGCTGAAGGCCCTGCAGGCGGGGTTCGCCGTGGCCGGAGCGGGCATCATCGCCTCGCTTGCGGTGCTGGCGCTGGGCCTGCCCGTCGCCGTGATGCTCAACGTGCTGTTCCTGTCCCTGGGCGTCGGCTCCCTCCTGGAGGGCGGCGTCCAGCTGCTGCTCTGGCGGAGGGGCGTGAAGCATGGCTGAAAGAAAGACCATCATCAACCGGATCCGCGAGCTGCGCTTCTTTGCCGGGGAGATGTCGCAGCAGCAGCTCGCCGACAGGGCGGGCGTGTCCAGGCAGACCATCGTGGCCATAGAAGGGAACAAGTACTCGCCGTCCCTTGAACTGGCCTTCCGCATAGCGGACGCCTTCGGCGTGAAGATCGGCGAGGTGTTCGAGTACGTGAACAAGGGGGAGGAAGGACATGAGTAAGCTGCAGAAAAGGGGCGGAGCAGGCGGTTTGACTGCGGCCGACGACGGCGACCGGGTCCGCATGTCCATGCTGTCGACCCTGTGGGTCTTCCTGTCGGTCAACTACCTGTTCTGCGACATTCTCTCCGGCATGGAACAAGCCAGCGTCGCCGGCTACCTGGCCGGCAGCCTGAACGGCATCGAGGTGACGCAATCCTTCCTGCTCGCCGCCGGCATCTCGCTGGAGATCCCGTTCCTGATGATAGTCCTGTCACGGGTGCTCGGCTTCAGGGCCAACAAGGCGGCGAACATCGCCGCTGCATCGCTCATGATCGTCTACCAGGCTGGTTCGTTCTTCGTGGGCAGTTCATCGCTGCACTACATCTTCTTCAGCGCCGTGGAGATAGCCGGGAACCTGGCCATACTCCTGTACGCCATCTCCTGGAAACGCCCCGGTAATGCATCGGCTCAATCCGACCAGCAAAGTCAGACCACAGAGACACAGAGACACAGAGGTTAAGAGAGAGAGCGAGGAAGTGGGGGTAGCGGAGAAACGTCCGGCGGAGCCGGACTTTCGGAGTGAGGGGGTGCGGCGCGAGACTCGCAGCGCCGCAAGGGGGTCCGGGGGATCTGCCCCCGGAAGCAGTGGGGGTAGCGGAGAAACGTCCGGCGGAGCCGGACTTTCGGAGCGAGGGGGAGCAGCGTCTGCCCTCAGCACGCTCGAACAAAAAGGAGCGCCCGGCATTGTGCCAGGCGCTCCCCCTTTTCATGGTGCCAGCGAGCTGTACCGATCGCCGATTCCAACCCGCGGTTCGCCTGCGGCGAACCGCGATCCATCGGCGACCTTACAGGTCGCCGATGGTACTGACCATGACCGCCTTGATGGTGTGCAGGCGGTTCTCGGCCTCGTCGAAGACCTTGGAGTTGGGCGAGCGGAACACGTCGTCGGCCACTTCCATGTGGGTGAGGCCGTGCTTCTTCTGGATGTCCTTGCCCACGTCGGTCTCGGTGTCGTGGAAGGCGGGCAGGCAGTGGAGGAAGAGGCAGTCGGGGTTGCCGGT
>JAKLDR010000285.1 GCA_022703445.1 Planctomycetota bacterium
CCTGCGGGCCACCGAGCGGGCCGCCCGCGGCGAGGTGCCGCTCTACCGGCCGCCTGGCCCGCCCTACGTCGCCCGTTTCCGCAGCCGGCGCCGCCACCTCTGCCTGCCCCGGACGCAACAGCCCGGCGAGCGCTGGCTGAGCCCCTACGAGGTGGAGTTCTCCGGCGACGACCTGCTCGAGGTCCTGGGCCGGCTGACGTTCTTCTACTGATGAAGGCCGACGGAGGGAAGGGCGCGCTGCGCGTGATCGGACTGACCGGCCCGGTGGCCGGAGGGAAGTCCGAGGCCGCGCGGCTCCTGGCGGAGCGCGGGGCCAGGATCGTCGACCTGGACGCGATCGGCCACGAGCTCCTGGCCGACCCGCAGGTTCGCGAGGAGGTCAACCGCGCCTTCAGCGAGGCGGCCGACGCCGGGGACCTCGGCGAGCTCCGGAGGCGGCTGGCCGGGATCGTCTTCGCCGACGGCACCGCCCTGTCGCGCCTCGAGCACATCCTGCACGGGCGGATGTGCGAGGTGGTCCGCCGGGAGGTCGCGCGGCTGAGGGCCTCCGGGGAGTCCGGCCTGGCGGTGATAGCCGGCGCGCTGGTGTTCGAGATGGGGCTGGAGGAGCTCTGCGACGCGGTGGTGCTGGTCGACGCCCCGCTGGAGATCCGGATCGACCGAGCCCGCCGGTCGCGGGGCTGGGACAGGGAAGAAATCATGCGGCGCGAGGGGCGGCAGATGCCGCTCGAGGCCAAGCGCCTCCGCGCCAACCGGGTGCTGGACAACTCCGGCACTAGAGAGCAGCTTGAGGCGGCCGTCGCCGCCATCTGGGAGGAATGGGGATGCCAGTGAAGAAGAGCGGTTCGGGCAGCGATGAGTCCAAGGGGCGTCGGCGTCGTTCGGGGGGCGCCCACCGGCGCACCCGCAGGGCCGGGGGTCCCGAGGAGGAGATGATCGAAACGGCGGAGCCGGCCGAGGCGGCGGGCGCCGAGGCCGGGATGCCGACTGCGGCGGCCGAGCCCGCCCCGGGCGGCGCGGACCGCCCGACCGACCAGCCGCCGGCTGCGGCCGAGGCGGCGACGCCCAACGGGCCCGCCGCGCCCGCGGCGGCTCCGGCCCCCTCACTCTCTTCGGCAGCCCCGGCTCCGTCCGGCCAGCAGGCGGCCATGCCGCCGGCCGGCGCCCCGGCCGCGGCGGCGCAGAACGGCGACGCCCGGAAGGTCGGCCCGACCGTCCCGCGGTTCAGCTATCCCCCGCCGGCTGGCGGCAACCCGTACGTCTCGCGCGTGACCGGCGGCGGCCAGGGCCAGTCCCAGCGGCCCCGCCCGAACTTCGACGGCGGCGGGCGCAACGGCGGAGGCTTCCGCAACGGCGAGGGCCGCCACGGCGGCGGCCGTTCCGGGGGCGGCTACGGCGGAGGCCATGGCCGGAGCACCCCGCCTATGTTCGCCGGATCGCAGCGCCGCCCCGACTCGGAGCCCAACGGCAACCGCGCCTTCTCCGGGCACCAGCAGCGCGGGCACGGCGGCCAGGCTCAGGCTTCGTCCCAGGCCCCGGCACCCGGCGGTGCGGCCACCGACGCGGCCAGCGGCCTGGCGGCTGCATCGGTCCCGTCCCCGGCGGCCGGCGCCGCCCAGACGGCCGCCCCGGCCGTCCAGGGAGCGGCACCCGCCACCCGCCCCGCGGGTCGGCCGGGCGAGGCCCAGCAGCCGGTGACTCCGCACCCCAAGGCCTTCAAGAAGCCGGTCTTCGAGCCAAAGAAGCCCGAGCAGGTGCGCTCGCCGGAGCAGCTCACCGCGGTGATCGAGGAATACCGCAACTCCGGCCTCTTCATCACCGACCTGAAGGTCATGCCCGTGGCCGAGCTGCGCTTCATAGCCAAGGCCGAGGGCGTCGAGGAAGCCGACCTGCTGCCCAAGCAGGAGGTCATCTTCCGGCTCATCAAGCAGTACATCTCCCGCGGCGGCACGCTCTACGGCTCCGGGGTGCTCGAGATCCTGCCCGACGGCTTCGGCTTCCTGCGCTCCGCGGAGGCCAGCTACCAGCCCTGCCCGGACGACATCTACCTGTCGCCCAGCCAGGTGCGCAAGTTCGGGATGCGCAGCGGCCACGTGGTCTGCGGCGCCATCCGCCCCCCGAAGGAGGGCGAGCGCTACTTCGCCCTGCTGCGCGTCGAGAGCATCGCCTGGGAGCCGCCGCAGAGCCTCTTGGGCCGGGCCTACTTCGAGGACCTCACCCCCCTCTTCCCGGACAAGCGCCTGCTCCTGGAGACCGCTCCGGACAACCTGTCCATGCGGGTGGTGGACCTGGTCACCCCGATCGGCAAGGGCCAGCGCGGCCTGATCGTCGCGCCGCCCCGCACCGGCAAGACCGTTCTGCTCCAGCAGCTGGCCCACTCCATCGCCATCAACAACCCCGAGGTCTACCTGATGGTGCTGCTGGTCGACGAGCGCCCCGAGGAGGTCACCGACATGGAGCGCACGGTGAAGGGCGAGGTGATCAGCTCGACCTTCGACCAGCCCTCCAGCCGCCACGTGCAGGTCGCCGAGAGGGCCATCGACAAGGCCAAGCTCCTGCCCGAGTACGGCCATGACGTCGTGATCCTGCTCGACAGCAGCACCCGCCTCGGCCGGGCCACCCACAACGA
>JAKLDR010000286.1 GCA_022703445.1 Planctomycetota bacterium
CGTCCCGTTCCGCTATGTGCAGCGGCCTGAAGCCCATGGGGTCGCGCACGGCCACCAGGTCCCCGTCCCAGAGCATGGCCAGGCTGTACGCGCCTTCGATGCCCGACAGGGCCTCGCGCAGCACGGCCTCCGTGCCGACGGCCCCGGAGCGGGCGATGCGGTGCAGGATGAGTTCGGAATCGCTGGTGGTCTGGAAGATGGAGCCGCCGGCGAACAGCCCGGCGCGCACGCCGGCGCCGTTGGAGAGGTTCCCGTTGTGGGCCAGGGCTATCCGGCCCTTGTTGCAGTCGACGCTGATGGGCTGGGCGTTGGATAGGCCGCCGCCGCCCTGGGTCGCGTAGCGCACGTGCCCGATGCCCGCGGGGGCGCGCTCGGCCGATCCGAGCCAGCGGTCGGCGGATCCGGCCACCATGCCCAGGCGCTTGTCGCAGGACAGCCTGCGGCCGTCGTCCCAGGCTATGCCGCAGGCTTCCTGGCCCCGGTGCTGCTGCGAGAAGAGCATGTAGAAGAGGTCGGCCGACACGTCGACAGGATGGCGCGACCTGATGCCCGCGACGCCGCAATGGTGGCCGAGACGGTCGCCGGGACCGTCGGCTGGGGTGAGGGGATCGTCGTGGGGCTTCATGCTTGTTTGTAGCACGCGCCCCCCCGAGCGTCAAGCCGAGGGCAGGTCCTCGGGTTCCGGCTCCTCGGCGGCCAGCCGCACCGCGCCCTTCCTGGCGCCCGTCCGCGGGGCCAGCGCGTCGGCCCCCGGGCCGTCCACGGGCATGCGGGGCAGGCCGGCCCCCTCGGCCTCCGCCTTGCCGGAGAAGTTGCGCATCACCCGCACGAAGGTCTCGATGCGGCGCTTGCCGTCGGTGAGCGCGGCCATGATCTCCTTGTTGCGCATGCCGCCCAGGTTTCGGATGTTGGTCACCAGGTCCGGGCTGGATTTCTTGTAGTCGGCCAGCAGCTCGCCCAGGGTCTCCCCCAGCATCTTGAACAGGCCGGTCTCGTCGTCGCAGATCTCGCGGGCCTTGTAGTTGATCTCGTCCACGATCTTGGAGAGGAACGGCATGACGTCCTTGCCGTGCCGCATCTCCTCCACGAAGCGCCGCACCGCGCCTATGCTGACGCGTCCGTTGGAGCGCAGGCCCTCCTCGAAGGCCGCGATGCGGCCGGCCGTGCGGTCGCACTGGTAGAGGATGTTGGCCAGGTTGTTCTGGAAGCTCTTGCTGTCGAAGTAGCCCTCCACCAGCACCTTCTTCACCAGCTCCTTGATGTGCTGCTCGAAGATGCCGGCCACGAAGGTCTTGAGTATGCCCATGGCCTTGATGTGGCTGAAGCCGCTCGGGCTCTCCCGCCGCAGGTAGGCGTCGTTCTCCTCGTCGTACTCCTCCACCACGCTCACCTCGATGGCGCCGAAGAGGTCGCGTATGTCCTGGGCCACCGAGCTCTCGTGACGCTCGCGCTGGAGCCGCTCCCGGTCCCGGTCGAACTGCTGCACCAGGCGCTCGCGGTACTGCTCCACGAACTTGGCGGAATCCCGCTTGGTGGCCGGCTGGTAGAGGGCGTCCTGCTTGGCCAGCCGGATGAGCGCGAGCAGGTTGTCGTCGTTGAGCCTGCTTCGGAGCACCTTGTTGAGCGTCTCGAACATCCGGCCCATCTTGACCCGGCGGCTCTCGGCCGTCGCCGGGGAGAGCTTCTCGAACACCTTCATGACCTTGCGGAACAGGGATTCGGAGAAGGAGAAGGAGTTGGTGAGGAAGTACACGTCGACCAGCTCGGGCAGGGCCATGTCGCCGTCGCAGGGCTGGAAATCCGGGTGGTAGCGGGTCTCGTCCAGGCTGACGCCGGGGTCGAAGAAACCCAGCACGCGCTCCCAGTCGTGGCGGCATATCTCGATGAAGCGCTCCACTTCCGCCAGCTCCGCGTCCAGGGGGCCGGCGGCCAGGTCGTCCACGCTCCCGAGGAAGCGCTGGAAATCAGCCGTCACGGCCTCCAGCTCCTCGTCGGCCTTGACGGCGTTCTCCAGCCGCAGCTTGAGCCCCTCGTAGTGGAAGCTGGCCTTCTTTTCCAGATCGGCCGGCGGCAGCTCGCAGTCCACCAGGTAGTCGAAGTAGCGCCTGGCAACCCGAAGGTCGGGATGCGCGAGGGTGCGGTCGGCCAGGTCCATCAGCGGCTTGAGCGCCTTGCAGAACAGGAAGAGGTCCTGGGCGAAGCCCGGCATCACCAGGTTGCCCTTGAACCGGTAGTACGGCGGCTTGATGCGGGCCAGCGGGGCGTGGATGCGCTTGAGCTCGGCGCGCATGCCGTCATCGAGGCCGAACAGCGTGCGGAAGAACCTGGCGACGGAGCGGAAGAATTCCATTATGGGGTCATTGTACGGCAGCCGGGCGCGGAGGGCAAGCGCGGAGGATGGCGCCTAGCGCCCCCCCTGGGCGTACCAGTATCCGGATTCCGGGTGTTCCATCAGCCCGGCGACCGGCCAGCACTCCTCGGGGGAGGCCAGCAGGGAGGAATGCGCGTAGACCGGCGCCTTGGTGGTGGCCGCCAGCGCGAGCGCGTCCGAGGGGCGCACGTCCCGGGTCCAGCGGTGCAAGCCCTTGCCGTACTCGATGCGC
>JAKLDR010000287.1 GCA_022703445.1 Planctomycetota bacterium
GACTGCTTCCAGTGCACGTCCAGCCCTACGTAGTACATCGCAAGCCTCCTTTCGGCCCTGACTCGGGCCTCGTTCCCACAGCCGAGTCTACCGACTGCGAGGCTTGCTTCATAGTTTCACGGAGGACGGCCCGAAGTCGGCTTTGGGCTTTCGGCCGTTCGAGAGCCTCACGGCCCTGAGCACCGTCGAAGGGCTTTCGGCATTCGGAACAACAACTGCGGATGCTGTCGTCCTCTGCGCCCTCTGTGGTTGGATGCCAAGACGCCAAGAACGGCAACAACAACTTGCGGAAGTGCGCTGGCCCCAACCCTCCACCCCCAGGCCGCAGCTGCCAACCGCAACCTGGCGGCCAGTCTTGACCGCCGTCCCGGCGCGCTTATCATTGAGGTCGTCGGAACTTCGCGCCGAATAGCGGCCGCCGGACTGCGTCATCTCATGCGGATGCCGCGGGTAACCAGCGAAGGGAGCGCCGGATCATGCTCAGGAACGTTGCCGCGATCGTGGCGCTGCTGACTGCGGCGCTGGCCGTGCCCAGGAACATCAGTGCCGGCGAGGGCGGCTCCAAGGGGCCGGCGTCGTCCGTATCCAGCGGCCATCGCGAAGCCGTGCAGGAGCGCGCCTCGTCCTGGTCGGCCGGCAAGGATGACGATGACGACGACGATTCCGACAAAGATAAGGACAAAGACAGAGACCGCCACCACAGCAGCGATTCCGGACGGGGGCACTCCGGCTCGACCGGGGGCAGAGTGGCGGCGGCGGCGGTCGGCGGGCTCCTTGCCGGGATGTTTTCGGCCGGCGGCGGCCATGGCGGCGGAAGCGCTCCGGAGGTCGAGGTTCGCGGGAACGCCTCTTTCCTCGACGACGACGAGGGGGGCTACAGCGACAGCTCCGGCTCGGCCCACTCCTGGCTGAGCCACGGGCAGGGCATGATGTCCCGCATCAACGTGGGCGTGACCCGCTACGACGACCGCGGGCTCCGCGAGGCCGCCAGCTACGAGTGGCAGCTCCACGGCAAGGTATACAAGACGTGGGGGGTGGGTATCACGCTGGGCGGCGGCTGGGGGCCGATCGGAACGACCGGTTCGCTGTCGCGGGGCGACCTCGAGACCGGCCTGGTGCTGGCCTCCACCAGCGTGGACATCCCGCTGGGCAAGGGGCGCGCCCCGATCCTGTCGCTGGGCGGTGGAGTCGGCGGCTACTATGCCGACCCGGACGTGGCCTCGGACACCCGCGACGACCTGGCCGCCCTGGGCCTGCGGCTCGAGCAGGGCCACCACTGGTTCCTCGACAAGCGCGCGCGGGCCGACCTGCTCGTCCCGCTCGACCGCGAGCGGCTGGCCTACCTGGGCCTCGGCGTGGTCCGCGACTGGGCCGACGGCGACATCACCACCACCCTGCGCGACATCAACACCGGCGCGGCGGTCTCCAAGGACCGCGCCCACATGGATTTCGACCGGACCACCTTCCAGCTGTCGCTGGTGCTGATCTTCTGAACCCTGAGCGCTGGCGCACGGTTTTGACATAGTTCGATTCCGTTCTATAATCCCCGGCATGAACTCCCGCGAACGCGTGAAGGCGGCCCTCAACTTCCAGCCGGTCGACCGCCTGCCGGCCATCGAGTGGGCCCCCTGGTGGGACCAGACGGTCAAGCGCTGGCGAGGCGAGGGCCTGCCCGCGCACCTCGAGGACCCCTTCGACATCCGCGCGCACTTCGGGCTCGACCCGCTGCGCTACCATTGGATCCGCCCGGTGACCGGGAGCTGCCCGAAGCCGGCCAGCCACGGCGCGCCGCTGGTGACGTGCCGGGATGACTACCTGCGCATCAAGCCGCACCTCTACCCGCGGCCGGCCTTCGACCCCAAGATCTTCGCGGCCTGGGCCGAGGACCACCGCGAGGGCCGGACTGCAGTGTGGTTCTCGCTGCACGGCTTCTTCTGGTTCCCGCGCCAGCTGCTCGGCATCGAGCCGCACCTCTACGCCTTCTACGATTGTCCCGACCTCATGCAGGAGATGAACCGCGACCTGGTCGAGTTCAACCTCCGGGCCATTGACGAGCTCTGCGCGATCATGACGCCGGAGTTCATGACCTTCGGCGAGGACCTGTCCTACAACCACGGGCCGATGCTCTCCAAGGAGTGCTTCGACGAATTCCTCCTGCCGCACTACCAGAAGGTCGTGCCGGAGCTCAAGCAGCGCGGCATCATCCCGATGGTCGACTCCGACGGCGACATCGAGCCGGTGATCCCGTGGTTCGAGGCCGCCGGGATCGAGGGCATCCTGCCGCTCGAGCGGATGGCCGGCGTGGACGTGGCCCGCATCCGTAAGAACCACCCGCGCTGGAAGATGCTCGGGGCCTACGACAAGACCATCATGCACCTGGGCGAGGCCCGGATCCGCGCCGAGTTCGAGCGGCTCCTGCCGGTGATGCGCTCCGGTGGCTTCATCCCCGGCGTCGACCACCAGACGCCGCCGGGGGTGCCGCTGGCCGACTACAAGGTCTTCGTGAGACTGCTCTTCGAATACTGCCAGAAGGGAGCCCAGCGGTGAAGAAGCCCGCCA
>JAKLDR010000288.1 GCA_022703445.1 Planctomycetota bacterium
GCCCCGAGGTGCGCCGGACGCTGCGCAGCCGCGCCCGCTACGAGGTCGCCAACAACTCCTACGCCCGGGGCATCGTGCTGACCCAGGCCAACGACGCGGTCGGCACCGGGCCGCGCCTGCAGATGCTCTCGCCCGACCAGGCCCTCAACCGCACGGTCGAGGCGGAGTTCCACCTGTGGGCGCAGGCGGTCGGCCTGGCCGAGAAGCTGCGCACCATGCGCATGGCCCGCTCGCAGGACGGGGAGGCGTTTGCGGTCCTGGCGTTCAACCCGGGCGTCCAGCACACCGTCCAGATCGACCTTATGCTGGTCGAGGCCGACCAGGTCACAAGCCCCCTGCGGCACATGCTGGACGCTCACGAGGTCGACGGGATCGTCCTGGACGACCACGGCAACCCGTTCGCCTACCGCGTCCTCAGGGACCACCCCGGCGGCATGCCCGGCATTCTCTCCGACGACTACGTGACCGTTCCCGCGGGGGCCATGGTTCATGTGTTCCGCCAGGACCGCCCGGGCCAGCACCGCGGCATCCCCGAGATCACGCCCGCCCTGCCGCTCTTTGCGCAGCTGCGCCGGTTCACGCTCGCCGTCCTCTCCGCGGCCGAGGCGGCGGCCGACTTCGCCGGCATCCTCTACACCGACGCGCCGGCCAGCGGCGAGGCGGACGCCGTCGAGCCGATGGACATGATCGAACTGGAGCGCAACATGCTCCTGACCATGCCCGGGGGCTGGAAGATGAGCCAGGTCGAGCCGATGCAGCCGGTCACGACCTATGCCGAGTTCAAGAGGGAGATCCTGAACGAGATCGCGCGCTGCCTGAACATGCCCTTCAACATCGCGGCCGGCAACTCCTCCGGCTACAACTACGCCTCGGGCCGGCTGGACCACCAGACCTACTTCAAGTCGATCCGCGTCGACCAGGCCTTCATGGCCGGGAGGATTCTGGACCGCCTGCTCGCGGTCTGGCTGCGCGAGTATGCCGTGCAGGCCGGCAGCGTCGGGCTGCTGCGCGCCCTCCCGGCGCACCAGTGGTTCTGGGACGGGTTCGAGCACGTCGACCCCGCCAGGGAGGCGGGCGCGCAGGAGACGCGGCTCAGGAACCACACGACCACCCTGGCCAGCGAGTACGCCCGCCAGGGCAAGGACTGGGAAGTCGAAATGCGCCAGCGGGCCAGGGAGTTCTGGCTGATGCAGGCGCTGGGACTGCCGGCGGCGGGCGCCCCGGCGCCGGCGGCTCCCGCCGCCGAACCGGCGGACGCCCCCGACAACAACACGGAGGACGCAGGCGATGGCCAGTAAGCTGACCGCAAGGACCATGGGCGAGGCCGAAGTGCCCGCGGGGCTGTACATCCGCGCCGAGCCCGGCGGGGTGAAGGTCGAGGCGGCCGCGGCGGCCGAGGGCAGATCCCTGCGGCGCTTCAGCATGACGGCCTACACCGGCGGCGCGATGGCGCTGGCCGGCTGGCCGTACCCGGTGGTCGTCGACCTCGCGGGCCTGGCGCTGGGAAAGAAGTCGCGCCCGATCCTGATGGACCACGACCCCGGCCGCATCGTCGGGCACACCGACCTGGTAGGCGTCGACGGCAACGCCCTCGGGGTGGCCGGCGTGATCTCCGGCGTGGGCAGCGCGGCCCAGGAGGTGATCGGGGCCTCCGACAACGGCTTCCCGTGGCAGGCGAGCCTGGGCGCGGCGGTGAAGAAGGTCGTCTTCGTGCCCGAGGGCAGGACGGCGACCGCCAACGGGAAGGAGTTCGCGGGGCCGGTCTACATGGTCCGGCAGGCGAGGCTGGGTGAAGTGAGCTTCGTGGCGCTCGGCGCGGACGACTCGACGAGCGCGAAGGTGGAGGCGGAACGGGTTCCTGCCACTGAAGGCGGCAGCAGCAGCAGCATGGAGGTCATGACGATGGAGTTCGAGCAGTGGCTGAAGGCAAAGGGCTTCGCGCTGGCGGAGCTGTCCGATGAACAGACCGCAGGCCTGAAGGAGATGTTCGCCGCCGAGGCCGGCGGCGCGGGGAAGCCGGACGGCGGTCCGCCCGCGTGCGGCACGCCGGCGGGGCCGGGCCGGCCGCCCGAGGCCACGGCTGCGGCCGCCGGGGCGGTGATCCAGGCAGGGGAAGGGGCGGAGGCCGCGGTGCGCGCCGAGCGCGGCCGCGTGGCGGCCATCCAGGAGATCTGCGCCGGCGAGTTCGCGCAGGTCGAACGCGACGCCATCCGCCTGGGCTGGACTGTCGAGGAGACCTCGCAGAAGGTCCTCAGGGCGATGCGCGAGGGCCGCCCCCGGGCCGACGTGCATGTGCTCACCCGCGCCGAGCGCGGGCCGGACCATGGGCGCAGGTCGCTCGAGGCGGCGCTGTGCCTGCGGGCGGGGATCAGTGCGGATTCGCTGTCCAGGGAATACGGCGAGCCGGTCGTCGCGAGCGCCTGTGCCGACCGCAACATCTCGCTGCAGCAGGTCTTCGTGGAGTGCGCGAAGATGGAGGGGCTGACGGTCCCCCGTTCGTTCGGCAACGAGACGATCCGCGCCGGGTTCTCGACCGTGTCGCTGCCCGGCATCCTGAAC
>JAKLDR010000289.1 GCA_022703445.1 Planctomycetota bacterium
AGAAGGAGAACCTCAGGAGGCTTATCAAGGTAATGGAGGAACTGGCTGAGGGAAAAGGGGAGAAGGCCAGGCGCTTCAAGTATTACGATCCCGATAAGGAAAGGGAAGATGCCCCGCTATAGGGCTATGGAATGGCGGCGGGGGCCTGATGGAGCAGGTCCCGACGCTGGCGCTGGCCCGAGCCGTGGGGGGCTGACGGGCGGATGTGGGCGCGTCAACGCCCCCACACACTGACTGGAGCCTTGCCGTCGCACCCACAGGGGCGCAGCATCCAGGCTTCGCAGCCGAAGCGGCTGCTTCGGCGGAGCAGACTGCTGCGCCCCTACTTCCCGGCCTCGGCCACGTTGCTCAGGGCGCTGCGGTTGGAGGAGTCATCGAAGGCCAGGACCACGAAGTACTTGGCGGTCGCCGGCACGCCGGAGACCGTGAAGTTCTCTTTGGCGCCCGGCGCCTGCGGCGCGGGCTCGTCCTTGACGTTGGCCGCCATCCAGCAGTTGGTGACGCCGGCCTCCTTGTTGTCCTTGAAGAGCTCCAGGAACTTCACGTAGTCGACCATCGGCTTGTCCGAGCACTTCACCTGGTAGCGGACCACCTTGCCGCCGCCCTCGTCGGCCGGGGCCGTGAAGCTGACCGTGGCCTTGTCGCCGGCCACGGACACCTTGAGGTCGGCCACCGCCTTGGGCGGCTGCTCGTCCTTGCGCTCGTGCGCCCAGATGTAGAAGGTCTTGCCGGTGAAGCAGACCTGCTCGTCGTGGGTGGTGTAGTTGTTCACCCAGTAGGCGACCTTGCCGATGTTGTTCATCTCCTTGGCGTTGTAGCCGCGGTGGCTGCCGAAGTACCAGTAGTCGTAGGCGCGCTTCTTGAGGAAGGGCTCGCCGCTCAGGATGTAGCCGCGGGCGGACACGTCCGGCCAGAAGCGGGCCAGGTAGCCGTTGATGGCCTCGCCCTTGCCGTCCTTGGAGTCGTCCGGCAGGTTCCAGCTGTGCCGGTCCCAGGCGAAGCCCTTGGTCGGGAAGTCCAGCAGGAAGTGCCCGTAGGCCAGGTTGCCGTGCTTCTCCTGGAAGAGCACGTGGGCGGCGGCCTGCCCGAAGGCGATGATCCAGTCGTGGGCGTCCTCGTTCCCGGTGATCCGGTGGTAGTTCTCCATGGCCCGGGAGAGCGGCGGGAACATCCAGATGTGCGGGTCGGCCACCGGGAACCACTTGGCCTCGGTCTTGGGGTCCTTGAGCGAGCCGTCGGCCTCCAGGGTGATGCCCAGCTCCTTCATCTTCTCGGCGCCCTTGGCCCCGGTCTTGGCATCGATGGTCTTCTGGTCGATCTTGCCGGGGAGGTTCAGGAAGCCGCGCGGCTCCTTGACGCGCTGCTGGAGGTAGACCGCGGCGAGGTAGTCGCTGGCCTCGACGATGAACTGGTCGGTCGGCAGGCAGAGGCGCACCGCGTTGGTCATGTAGCAGGAGCGGGTGAAGTCGCGCGAGAAGCCGGCCGGCTTCTCGGGGCTCTTCTTGAAGGCCCGTTTCTGGGTGTCGTAGTTCTGCTCGACGCAGTCCACCGCCCCGTCCAGAGCGTCGCGGTCGCCGGTGATCAGGTACCACTCGGAGAGGCCCTCGCCCCAGTTGTGGCAGTAGCACTGCTTGGCGTTGACCAGGTACCATAGGTCGCTGACCGCCTCCTTGGTGAAGGGCGGCTTGAACTCCTTGGCCCACGGTGCGATCACGCCGTTGCGCAGGCCGGTGACCGGGTCCTTGCCGCGCTGCGGGCTGTTGCCCAGCGGCCCGCCGGTGCTCCACCACACCCCGCCGTCCTTGTAGCGCCAGCCGTCGGTGCGCCAGGACTCCAGGTCCAGGAAGTAGTTGGCCCAGGTCTCGGAGGCATCGTAGAAGGCGCGCTTGCCGGTGCGCAGGTACATGAGCACCAGGGCGTCCAGGGTGTCGTGCTCGCTGGTGTAGTGGTTGTCGTCACCGCCCGACCAGCGCGGCATGTTGGCGGTCTGGCCGGCCGGGCCGTTGGGGATCTGGCTCTTCTCGTACTTCCAGCCCCACTTGTCGTAGCAGGCCACCTCGTCCTCCTGGGTGCCGAACTTGCCGACGGCCAGGGCCTCGGTCTCGAAGTACCAGGCCGGCGGGGCGACGATGTGCGGTCGGCTGCGCGCCGACTTGGCCAGGGCGGAGAGCTCCGCGGCCGCGGCCGGCGCCGCGAAATCGATCAGGTATTGCGAGGACAGGTGCGAGCAATCCGGCAGCCAGCGGTGCCGGTCGGCGAAGGGGCTCTTGGCGCCCTCCAGCGGCTCGGCCATGCCGGCCAGCAGCAGCGAGTCCTTGCCGACCGCCAGGCGCCGCGGCGGGTCCTCCACGAAGTAGAGATCCGCGACCAGCACGGCGCCCGCGCCGGCCTTGGCGGCCACCCAGCCCTCGGAGAGGTCGCCCTTGCCGGAGCTGGTCCAGAGCTCCTTGTCGCCGCCGGCCGCCCTGGCTCCGCCGGGGCCGGAGGCGCCGGGCGTCTCGTGGAGCCAGCGGGCGTTGCCCAGGTTGTCGTCGC
>JAKLDR010000029.1 GCA_022703445.1 Planctomycetota bacterium
AAGCACCGTGATCAGCAGCAGTGAAAGAGCCGTTCGCATCTGGTGATCTCCCCGGGCCAGTGAAACCGCCCCGGGACCGCCCCGGTCACCGCGGCATGCAGACCACCTCGTGCACCCGCAGCTTGAAGAAGTCCTGGGAGCACGCCGGGGAGAGCACCACCGCGGTGTCCGCGCCCTCGGCCGTGCCGCCCAGCGCCAGAATCTCGCGGTCGGTCGGGACCGCGCCCTGGTCGGCGGCCATCAGCGCCACCTCCACGGCCACCTTCATGCCCTGGCCGAAGGTGTAGTAGGCCCCGGCGATGAGGTTCCCCGGCGTGGCGCAGCCGCCGAATCTGTCGCGGACGGCGCCGTTGACCCCGCCCAGCGCGTGGGTCCCGGCGATGAAGACGGCGCCGAGCTTCTCGGCCGGCGCGGTGAAGCGCTTTTCGAGCCTCCCCCACTTGGCCGCGAAGTTGGCCGCGTAGCCAACGCCCACCACGGCCGCCCGGCTCCCGGCGGCCCGGAGCGCCCTGGCCATCTCCAGGCCCGTCCGGCCGCTCGACGTGGCCACCACCACGTGGCGCACTCCAAGCTCGGCGGCGCGCTCGGCCGCGGCCTCGAGGCACGCCGGGCACCCCTTCCTTCCGGGTTTGTCGAGGTAGACGACGGTCTTGCGTTTCATGGACTGGTCCTCCTGGTGGTCACCGATCAGCCGATTATAGGCCGCCGGCGCCCGGCGCCAAGGCGCGAGCGGGGAGAGGGGCCGGGAGCCCCCTTCCGCGCGGCGCCCTCCGGGCCGTCCCGGCTTCGCCGCCCGGGAAGAGACCCCCCGGCCCCTTTTCCCGCTTACCCCTGTCATTCTTGCCGGTTCCATATGAGCGCGCTATACTGGTGGACGGAGGAAGGATGCACCCGAGGACCGGCATCGCCCTGACGGCTGTTCTGCTTCTGGCGCTCGCCGCCGCGGCGCGGGCCGACGTCATCACGCTGGAGGACGGCCGGCAGATCACCGGGCAGATCATCGAGGAGACCCCCACCAAGGTCACCATCAAGGTGCCCTACGGGTCCTTCTCGATGGAGCGCTCCCGGATCCTGAGCATCGAGAAGCAGAGCCCCCTCGACTACCACCTGGCCCAGGGTGACAACTTCGCGGACCGCGGGGAGTTCGCCGTGGCCCTGCGCGAGTACCGCGAGGCGGTGCGCCTCGCCCCGGACGACAAGAACGCCCGGGCCAAGCTCGCCTCCGGGCTGGCCAAGCTGGGCCGGCACTGGACCCGCCTGCGGCGCTTCGCCGACGCCCGCACGACCTTCGAGGAACTGGCCAAGCTCGACCCCGGCAACATCGACGCCCGCCTGGGCTTCGCCACCCTGGACAAGGAACTGGCCGCCATCAAGGCGCTGGTCGCCGAGGGCGACAAGGCCCTGGCGGTCCGGCGCTACGAGGACGCGGCGGCGGCGCTGGCCAAGGCCATGGAGGCCGACCCGGAGACCCGCGCGGACCTGGCCCCCCGGCTGGCCTCCGCCCTGCGCGGGCTGGCCGACGAGCGCTACGCCGCCAGGAAGTTCGACGAGGCCGCCGGCCTGTTCGCCCAGGCCCTGGTGCTCCGGCCGGACCTGGCCGCGGAGGTCGAGGGCCGCTTCATCTCCAGCGTCATGCCCGGGGTGATCACGGCCATCAACTCCCGCGACCTCAAGCTGGCCCGCGAGCGCCTGGGGGTGCTCATCGGCTTCGCGCCCACCGACCCGCGGGTCTGCTACCTGCAGGGGGCCATCTTCGCCAACGAGGGCAACCTGGCCGCGGCGGCCGAGAGCTTCGCCCGCGGCCTGGGCCGGGCCGCCTCCGGGACGGCCACCCCCGAGACCGTCAACGCCCTGCACGAGGACCTCCGCAAGGCGCTGGGGACCGGCAACGGCAGCCTGGCCCTGGACAAGCCCTTCGAGGAGCGCTACCAGGAGGCCGTCGCCGGCGACTGGCTCAAGCTCGAGGGCCGGCGCTTCACCGTCTACCACCACAACGAAAAGCTGGCCGCGCAGGTGCTCCAGTCGGCGGAGTACTACCTGGACAAGATCTCCTCCGGCCTGGCTCTGCCCGAGCGCGAGCTGTGGGCCGGGCAGTGTCCCATCTACATCTACCGCAACCAGGAGGAGTACCGGGCGGCCACCAAGCAGGAGGAGTGGTCCGGCGGCGTCTACTCGCTGGAGACCCGCGGCTCGGCGATGCTCAGCCAGAAGATCTCCACCTTCCAGACCGCCCCCAAGCTCATGGCCAACGTCCTGCCCCACGAGATCGCCCACCTGGCCTTCATGTCGTCCATCAAGTACGGCCGGAAGTTCCCGCTGGTGCTGCACGAGGGCGTGGCCACGTTCAACGAGCCGGCCTTCCGGCGCAGCTATTTCGACGGGGTGCTCAAGGCGGCGCTGAAGACCGACTCGGCCTTCCCGGTCGACGAGGTCTTCAAGATGACCAAGTACCCGGAGAAGACCGACCTCTTCTACGGCCAGGGGCTCTCCATGGTCGAGTACCTGGTGGCCGCGCGCGGCGCCGAGACCTTCTACAAGTTCGCCCAGGACATCGACACGCTGGGGGTGACCGGCGCCCTCAACAGGACCTACGGCTTCAAGGACCTCGACGAGTTCGAGCGCTTCTGGAAGACGAACGCCGCGGCGCCGAAGAACTACCGCTAGCAGCGCGAATCGGCTTTTGAGGCGACGCCGAACCGCCTCCGGCCGTCTCTATTGTGCGAACGGGGGTCCGGCGATGGGTTCCACGGGAGATTCCAGCGCGATCATCGAGCTGCCCGGCTTCGACCGGCGGCCGGCTGACGCCGCCGGGCTCCGCGGCCTGGTCCGGCTCATCGTCCCCAGCGTCAAGCTGCGCTGTCCGCAGGGCCACGAGCTGGAGCTGCCCGCGGAGTACGCCGCCCGGCGCGCCATCTTCTGCCCGCACTGCCGCCGGGCCTTCCGCCCGAACGACGGCGAAGTCGCCCAGGCCGGGCGGCTGGTCCGGGTCGGGATGCCCGGCAAGCTCCACCTGGCGCTGCCGGGCCGGCGGCGCGGGCCGGAGGGTCAGGCGGCAGTCGCGCCCGCCGCGGACGAACCCGCGCCCCCGGCTCCCGCGGTCACGCATGGGTCGGAGCGCGCCGGAGCGCTCATCCGGATCAGCCCACGCGCCTTCCGTCGGCTGGTGTCGGCCAGCGGCTGGACCGTCTCCTGTGCCCTGCACGCGCTGCTGTTCCTGGCAGCCGCCCTGCTGGGCCTGGCCGTCCACCAGGATCGGCCCGCCGAACCGGAGGTGATCCTGACGGCCACCGTGGTCCCGCGCGAGGTCCCGGACTGGCGCGAAACGCCCAGGCGCCGGGCCCTCTTCCCCAGTCGCAGCGACCAGGCCCGCGCCGAACCGCTGCCGGACTTCCCCGAGGCGGCCGAGCCGACCGTCCCGGCCCCCGATGCCGGCGAGCCGCCCGCCGACCCGGTGCCGGACCGGGCCGGACCCGAGCCGGTCATCGGCGAGTTCGGCATCGCCGCGGCCCAGACCGCGTCATCCAGCCGGAAGCCCCCGGGCGCGACGGCCAGGCCGGAACGCTTCACCATCGGTTCGCGCTCCAGCCCGGAGCTGCGCATCGACGCGGCCAAGCGGGGCGGCGGGGGCGATGACACCGAAGGCGCCGTGGAGAAGGCCCTGACCTGGCTGGCCGCCCACCAGGCCGCCGACGGCTCCTGGCGGGTGTCGGGGGACGGGGCCAGCCGCCGGGCCGAGGCCCGCGGCGCCGAAGCCGGCCCCGGGCCGATAGCCGCAGCGGCGAACTCCGGCCCGAACCCGTACGACCTGGCCTCTTCGGCCCTGGCGACCCTGGCCTTCCTGGGCGCCGGGCAGAGCCACCACCAGGGCCGGCACCGCGAGACGGTGGCCCGGGCGATCGAGTTCCTGCTGTCCGAGCAGAAGCCGTCGGGCTGCTGGACGACTTCCCCGGCCACCCAGGAGATGCACGTTCAGGGCATGGCGGCCCTCGCCCTGGCCGAGGCGCTCCTGGCGGCGCCCAAGGCCGAGGACGCCGACCGCCTCAGGGCCGCGGCCGGACGGGCGGCGCGCTTCATCGCCGACGCCCAGTATCCGCTCTCCGGCTGGGGCTACACCCCCTATGCGGTGCGCCTCGCGCCGGACGAGAAGCCGCGGCCCCTGGACCGCTCCGGCTCCGGCGGATACGTGGAGCAGTCGGTGGTCATATGGAACACCATGGCGCTGAAGGCCGCCAGGGCCGCCGGCATCGAGGTTGAGGACCGGGCCTTCCAGGGCATCGCCCGGTGGCTGGACGACGGCCAGGGCGCGGACGGCAACTACGCCTACTCCGGCAACCTTATCGGCGGGCGCATCGTGGTGACCAGCAGGAACTCCTCCCCCTGCATGGCCGCGGCGGCGCTGATGGCCAGGCTCTGGACCGGCCACCGCCCGGACGAGCCCGCCATGGGCAGGACCGCCACAATCGTGATGGACATGCTCGAGCGCAACCGGGAAGTGGCCGACGCCGTCGGATCCCGCAGCGCGGCCAAGACCGGCCCGGACCTCTACTTCCTCCACCACGGGAGCATCGCCCTGTTCCAGATGGGCGGAGACCACTGGGCCCGCTGGAACCAGATTATGAAACCGATGGTTCTCAAGGCGCAGGCCGCCGACGGCTCCTGGGCGCCGAGCACCTACGCGAACGGCCCCACGCTGGCCACCGCCCTGGGAGCGCTCGTGCTGGAGAGCTACTACCGGTACTCGCCGCTGTATCGCTGAAAGCCGCAAGCCGGCTCCGCACACGGGGATGCGTCCTGGCGAATCCGCCCTGTTTTCCTCCTTCAAGAAGTCCCGGGAAACCCGATAGACAGAAGGGTGCCGCCCCCGGCGGCACCCGGCGCTAAGTCGAGGATAGGCGCCTCGGTCGGCGGATGGCTGGTGCGACAGCCGCCCGCGGAGGGACCGGGCGCGAGGCTACAGGGAGGTGCCCGATGGCACTGCCGGCGGCATTTCTGTCGTCATTCATCGACCCGAGAACTCTCCCCAACCTGCTCCACAACCCCAACGGCAACAGCCCGCTGACGCTGCCCCGGACCGCCGGAGGCAACCCGCCGGCCAACGCCGTGCCCAACGCGGAGGCCGCGGCCGGCTCGCCCGACTCGGTGGAGCTCTCCGACCGCATGGCGCCGCTCTCCGCCGGTCGCCTGACGGCCGACGGCTCGGGCCTCTACCGGCTGGTCCAGGCCGGCCGGATCCAGTTGAGCGCCGGAAGCCTGAACATCCGGACGGGGGCCGGCGCGGCGGGGGGGAACGGCCGCGGCGCCATCGACGCCCTGAACGCGGCGCTGGGCGGGACAACCCTGGCTCCG
This sequence comes from Planctomycetota bacterium, assembly GCA_022703445.1. Taxonomy (GTDB): domain Bacteria; phylum Planctomycetota; class SZUA-567; order JAKLDR01; family JAKLDR01; genus JAKLDR01. Next base: position 5,347 of record JAKLDR010000029.1, read on the forward strand.
GGCTCGGGGCTCATGGACCGCCTGCGCAGCTCGCTGGAGCAGCTCGGGCTGGAGGACAAGAGCGTCCGGGACCTGCTGGCCGTCGCGGGCATGCTCGAGAAGCTCGACCCGGAGGCCTTCCGGCAGTTCGTGGACAGCGTCGAGTCATTCGCCCGCGCCTCCACCGGAGGCTCGTCCTCAGCCGGCGTCGCGGCTCCGGCCCAGGCCGCCTCCTCGGCCCCGGCAGCCCCTACAGGCGACGCCGCCGCCTCGCGCTTCGAGCTGAGCTACGTTTCGATGAGCGTCTCGGTGACCGAGGTGACCGCCCGGTCCGAGGCCTCCGCGGACGGCTCGACCACCGAGGTCACCGCGCGGCGCTTCGAACTGCGCTTCGAGCGCCTGGAGATATCTCTCAGCCGCCAGGGCGCGCAGGGCATGCAGCAGGGCGACCCGGTGGTCCTGGACGTGGCCGGGGACGGCACGGATCTCCGCGAGACCTCCGACGGCGTGCTCTTCGACCTGACCGGCAGCGGCCGGCCGGTGCAGACCGCCTTCGTCCAGGGCGACGACGCGCTGCTCTTCTACGACGCCAACATGAACGGGCTGCTCGACGACGGCACGGAGCTCGTCGGCAACCGCGTCCCGGGCCTCGACGGCATGGCCGAGCTGGCCTCCATGGACGCCGACGGCGACGGCCAGGTGACGCCGCTGGACCCGCTCTGGCAGGGACTGCGCGTCTTCCAGGACTGGAACGGCGACGGCGCCGCCGCGCCCGGGGAGGTCCGGCTGCTCGAGTCGCTGGGCATCGCCGGGCTGTCGACCCTCTGGGAGCGCGGGGACGCCGAGGAGGGCGAGGGCCTGCGCCGCGCCGGAACCTCGAGCTTCACCCGCGCCGACGGCAGCCAGGGGCTGATGCTCGATTACTACTTCGGCTACCGGCCGGCGAAGGCCCCGGGGGACGAGACCTGACGCCGGCGCCGGCTCACACCTGATCCTGCCCGGGCGGCGGTCGAGAGTTCACGGAGGAACGCGGCCGCCGCCCCCCCTTCTTTCAGGGCAGCGTCCGGGACGGGCCGAACGGGACGGTCAGGGAGCCGCGGGTTTCTCCGCCGGTTTCTCGGCGGGCTTCTCAGCGGGCGTCTGACGCGGCTTCTCGTGCTTTTCCTCAGCCGCCATCAGGGCCGGGCGCAGGGCGTCGCGCCAGAGCTTGTATCCGGCGCGGGCCATGTGCAGGTTGTCGCTCTGGAAGATCTCCTTCTTGGGTTCGCCCTTCTCGTTGAGCATGGGGGTGGCGACGTCCACGTAGGCGAGCAGCTTGTTCTCCGCGCAGAAGGCCTTGAGCAGCGCGTTGGCCTCCTGCGTCTTCTTCCACAGCGACCAGCGGCTGGGGCTGGGCTTGATGGACAGGACGTAGATCCGGGCCTCGGGGAGCTTCTCGTGGACCTTCCCGACGAAGGCCTTGAAGGCCTCGAGGATCTTCTCCGGGGCGATGCCCGAGGCGATGTCGTTGTCGCCCTCGTAGACGACCACCGCGCGGGGCTTGTAGGCCAGGACCACCCGTTCCGCGTGGTGCAGCAGGTCGTTCATGTTGCTGCCGCCGAATCCGCGCGGGATCACGGTGAGCGGCGCCAGGTCCTCCGCGATGGTCGCGTGCCAGCCCTTCATGCTGGAGCTGCCCGTGCAGACGATGGCGCCCTCGGGGGGCTTGGCCGCGGCATCGGCCTTCTCGAAGGCCTGCATCTCCTTCGAGAACTTCCCCGGGGCGCCGTATCCGGCCGGCTTCTTCTCGGGGCCGTCGGGTTCACCGGCGGCAGCCGCGAGGGCCAGCAGCAGTCCAAGCCCGTAGGCAGCCAGGATGTTCTTCATGACCTGCTCTCCGGTGCGCCGCAGCTACTTGCCGCGAACCTCCCCGTCGGCGGTGACCCCGCTCACCTCGGTCAGCCCGTGGAACCCGGTGAGCACGAGCTTGGTGGACAGGCTCTGGCCGCCATCGAGATGGAGGAGCCGCTCCCCGCGCTGGCGGGCGCCGGGCAGCGAGCTGAACGGTTCAATGGCCACGGCGTAGGCCCGGCCGAAGTAGGGGTAGTTCTTGGCCGCGCCGGCCTCGCGCCAGATCCAGACGTAGGGGAAGACCTCCCGGTCCCAGGCCATGGCCGCGCCGAGCTTCTCCTCGGCGTTGACCAGCGCGTACCAGCCGGCCTTCAGGCCGTCCAGGTAGAACATCTCGCCGGTGCCGGCGCCCTCGGCCGGACAGAGCGAGAGGTCCTTGCCCTTGTCCATCGGCCAGCCCCGCGGCTCGAAGTCGTCGGTGAGCGACCGCTGGGCCTCGGCGAAGATCTTGGCGCCCTCGGCCAGGAGCGGCTTGCCGAAGATCGGGTGATGCCCCCACATGAAGTCGAAGGGCAGGTCCGAGAGGTTGGTGGCCGTCTCCTCCAGGACGAAGGTCGCGCTGCCGGCCGCCACCCGCAGGGTGCGCTCCAGGCGCAGCGGCATCAGGTGGCAGTCGACGGACATGTGGGCCACGGCCTCGGCGCCGCGGGCCGAGACGATCTCGGCGCGCCACTCGCGGTTGACCACCTCGCCGTGGAAGGGGAGCTTGACGCCGTAGGCCTCGACCGGGCCGCTGCCGTGCGGGAAGAGCTCCGGCCAGCCGCCCGGCGAGCGGTCCCGGTAGCGGAAGAGCGGGTCGGTGACGACCGGCGGATCGTCCTTGGCGAGCAACCCGCGCGGCGAGGTCTGGAGCAGCTCGACGTTCCGCGGCTTGTAGAAGCACGAGAGGATCCACCCGCCGTGCTCGGGCAGAACCGTGACCGAGAGCCTGTCGCTCTCGACCACCAGCGTCTTCCAGCCCTTGAGTTCGCCGAAGGAAGCTTTGGCGTACGCCTTGACTGCCTTGGTCTTGCCTTCCGACTTCACCTTACGTGCCATGGGATTTCCTTCCTGCACCGAATTATGGATGATGAAACCGGGGCGCTGCCGAGGCCCCAACCTGTTTCTTCATTCATCATTCCGCATTCACAATTCCTATCGTATGACCAGCCCCGCGTACCCCACCACCTCGGAGTCGTCCCCGGTGATCATGCCGCTGTGCGAGTAGTCGACCAGCTCGCACTCGCCGGCGCCCAGGGATTTCGCCGCCCAGAGCATGGCCGCGACCGGGGCGACGCCGCACATGCTGATGGAGTGCTTGCGCACCACGGCCAGCAGCCCCTCCGGATCGAGCGCCCGGACCCGCGCGATGGCCAAGTCGTCCTTGGCCCGGGCCCGGCCGGACGGCTCGAAGTGGGTCATGTCGCTGGAAGCCACGATGAGCACGTCGCCGCCGGCACTCCGGACCACCTCGGCCAGGGCGTCGCCGAGCGAGGCCAGCGCCGAGCGGTCGTGGGTGCCCACGCAGACCGGCAGGATTCGCGACGCCGGGTTGAACCGCTGGATGAAGGGCAGCTGCACCTCCAGCGAGTGCTCCTGGTGGCTGAAGGGGTTCTCGTGGAAGTGGGCGGTGCGGTCGTCGCTGGCTTCCGGGCAGCGGCGCAGCAGCGCCCCGGCCAGCTCCTCGTCCACCTGGACCTCGCCCAGCGGCGTGCTCCAGGCCCCGCAGTCCCAGACCGCGATGGGGTCGCCGACGCCGGTGTGGTTGGGCGCGAGAACCGCCACCCGGTCGGGGATGACCGCGCGGGCGTAGGTGGCCCCGGCGGTGGCCCCGGAGTAGAGGTAGCCGGCGTGCGGCGCAACCAGGCCGACGGCCTTCCCGGCCTTGACGCCGGAGGGGATGCAGCGGTCGAGGACGGCCAGCAGCGAGCCGCGGGTGCCCGGGTAGAATTGCCCGGCGACGGCCGGAGGACGTACGCTCATGGCCGGCCGGAGGACGGGGCGGGAGCCGGGGCTGGGGCCGGAGGCGGGACGGGCACGGAGGTTCCGGCCGGGGGCTTGCCCCCCTGACCGTCGCGGCCGGCGCGGCGGGACATGCGGAAGACGATCACGGCCACGGCCAGGGCGATGATCGCCAGCGCCACCACCAGCGAGACGGTGTTCCGCCTGCGGGTGACGGCGGCCTCGGCCTCGCGGGCCGGGGCGTCGCTCTCGGGCAGCTTCTCGATCACCTGCTTGATGAAGCGGTCGGAGGGCCGCAGCCCCTCCAGCGAAACCTTGACCGAGGTGGTGAACTTCTCCTGCCTGGTCTTCTCCGTGCGGCACTCGGTGCAGCCGGCCAGGTGCTTCTCGACCTCGGCCAGTTCGGACGCCTCAAGCTCGCCGTCGATGAGCGCGGGCAGGCGTTCGCGGATCTCGTCGCAGTTCATGGTCACTCCTCAGCAAACTCGGGACAGACGCGGCGCAGGGCCTTGCGGAGCATGAGGTTGGCGCGGTGCAGGCGCTTGCGCAGCGCCTCCCGGCTGATCCGCAGCCTGCGCTCCATCTCGCCGTAATCCAGATTCTCGACGTATCTCATGGCCGCGACCTGAGAGTAATCCTCGGGCAGCGCGGCGATGGCGTCGAGGATCTCCCGGCGGGTCTCCTCCAGGCGCACCTTCTGGCTGGCCGAGGGGTCGCCGGAGGCCGGCTGGATGGCGACCAGGTCGCCGCCCTCGCCCCCGGGGTCGCCGCCGGCGGTGGGCGCCGCCGCGCCGAGCTCGCCGCGCCGGATGCGGTTGCGGGCCGCGTCGCGGGACAGGTTGACGGCGATGCGCTTGAGCCACCCGCGGAAGGCGGCCGGCTCCTCCAGCGAGCTCAGGCTGTGGAAGGCGCGCACGAAGCACTCCTGGGCGATGTCCTCGGCGTCGGAGGCGGCCGGGGCCTCGCGCAGGGCGATGGCGAAGACCGCCCCCATGTAGCGGCGGATCAGCTCCTCGAAGGCGGTCCGGTCGCCGGCCAGCGTGCGGCGGACCAGCCCGGCATCCTCGGCGCCGGTCGACGGGGCAACCTCTTCCGTAGCCATCGCCTGAATGTTAGCCGGCCGCCGGGGCGCGTCAAGGCGGATCGCCTCTCTCCACTTGCGCCCCGCCCGCCGGGCGTGAATAATGCACCGTCATGAACAAGACCGTCGCCCGCCAGTCCGTCACCCACTTCGTGGCCGTGCTCGCCCCCGAGCCGGAGACGCTGCTGGACGACAGAACCTACTACGGGCCGATGCTCCAGGGCCTGCGCGACGGCCTCCAGGAGGCCGGCTTCTTCATGCGCATCGTCCAGTGCCGGCACGAGTACCAGCAGGAGCATCTGCTGAGCTCCGCCGAACTCTACGCCGGCGTGGTCTTCCTGGGCGCGACCGCCGCGCTGGAGCCTTTCGTCTGCCGGGTGACCGCGGTGGCACCCGGGCCCAAGGTGCTCCTCGACCACCGCGTCGAAGGCCTGGCCGCGCACAGCGTGCGCGACGACGCCGAGACCGGCATGCGCCTGCTGGCCGAGCACCTGCTGGGCCTCGGGCACCGCCGCCTGGCCTACGTCGAGATGAGCGACGCCCGGGCCAACCCCTGGAAGCGCCGGGGGATCAACCGCGCCCTGTCCGCGGCGGGGCTGGAGGAGCTGGGCAAGAACAGCCTGGCCGGCTGCCGCGACAGCTTCGCGGACGTCTCCGCCGCGCTGGACTGGCTGCTGTCGCGGACCCCGCGCCCCTCCGCCGTGATCTGCTCGGACGACACCCGGGCGCTGCTGCTCCTCCAGGCCGCAGCCGAGAAGGGGCTGCGCGTCCCCGGCGATCTTTCCATCGCCGGCTTCGGCGACCAGGCGGTGCGCACCGGCCGGAGCCGGGCGCTGACCTCCGTCCGGGTGGATCCGGCCATGATGGGCCGCCGGGCGGCCGAGCTGATCGCCGCCGGCCCGGCCGAGCCGGCCGACGTGCTCGTGGCTCCCGAGCTGATGCCCCGCGCGACCACCGCGGCGCCGGAGCGCTGACGGCCGCCGGAACGACGGCCGGCCTTCGGTTTGGTCAAGGCCATCTGGCGGATCCGACCGATCCGACGGGTCCGTCAAATCAAGGCTGTGTGCTCAACAAGCGTTATTGATCAGCCGCTGTCCGGCCATGTTCCGAATGCCCCAAGCCGGCCGTTCTCAGAACAGCCAGAGGCTGGCCAGCCGAAGGCGGGCATCCCGCTGGCGGTCGTCTGACGGCTTCTCGATCTCTGCGATCAGTTCGGCGGCCCGGGACTTGATCTCGGCGTCGGCGCTCCCGGCAGCCTTGCGGAGCGCCGGCAGGGCCGGGGCCCCCATCTCCCGGAGCCCGCGGCTGGCCGCGTCGCGGCGGTTCCATTCGTCGTGGCCCAGATCGGCGACCAGCGCGGCGATCCGGCCGTCCAGGTCCGCGGGCGGGGACTTCACTCCTTCGCCGGCCGCGGCGCGCCAGGCCGGCAGGGACAGGGGCCAGCCCCAGCGCTCGACAATCCTGGCGTCCAGCTCCGCGCGGTTCTGCTCGTGGGCCAGCCGCAGGACGTCCGGATAGGCCAGCAGGCACCCCGGCGGCAGCTTGACCACCAGCTTCAGGTCGTGGTCGGCCAGGGCCAGGGCGACGGGCTTGTCCCCGGCCACGCCCGGCGTCCGGAGCAGGTCGAAGACCCCGAGCTTCAGCGCCTCCCCGGAGGGCGCCTCGCGACCGCCGCGGACCAGGGCCAGCCCAGCGTCTCTGGCGCAGACGGCATCGATCTGCATGGACTCGCCGAAGGGGTGGGCGGCCAGGTGTTCCTCCGTCACCTGGTCGGGGCGGGGCCCCCAGCGCTTGGCGCCCAGCGCCAGGCCGATGCTCACGTGCGCCAGCGCGCCGGAGCGGGACTTGAGCGCCTCGGCGTTCATCTCCCGGAAGAGGAGGTCCCCGAGCTTCTCCCTGAGAGTCCGGGCCTGCCACTCGGCGGCCCTGGCGGCCAGGGTGGTGACCGTCTCCTGGAAGAGCTTCTGCTCGTCGGCGGTCCGCTCGGAGGCCGGCCTGCCGTCCAGGCAGCACTCGGCCAGGTCGCGCCACATCAGGGCCGCCAGGGAGAGCGACACCTGGGAGGTCCTGAGCCCCGCGGCCACCGCCCGGCAGCGCCCGGCCAGGTCCCGGCCGCGGTCCTCCGCGGCGAACCCGGTTATGTAGGCCGCCGCCGGATCGTCGCCCAGCGCCCTGGCGGCCGCCTTGACGGCATTGGCGCCGCAGATCTCCGCGCCGCGCGGATCCCAGTCGACGTAGTACCGTACGATGGCGCCGTCGATCAGGCACTTCCCGAAGCGCTCCGTCTGGTCCCTGGTCGGACCGGACGCGGGCTCGGCGGCGGCCGCGGCGCCGCCGCAGAGAAGTCCCAGGACGGTTGCGGCCAGAATGACACGCACGGTTCGAGCCCTCGACGTGGGAGCATGCGGGTCTGCGGGCATGTGCGTGTGTGGGCGTCGCAGCCCACTCACAGACTCACGCCCCCACATACTCACACACTCGCCGCACCTGGAGGTCACTCGGCGGCCCGCCGCTCGGCCTCCAGCGCGCGCCACACCTCCAGGATGTCCCTGGCGGCGATCTCCCGCGCCCCGGCCGCCTCGATGAGGTCCTCGATCCTCCGCGTGAAGGGCCGGGAGGCCTCCACCGAGCCGCCGGTCTCCCAGAGCGCGAGCACGTCCTTGGCCATCAGCCGGCGCGCCTCCGGATGGAAGCGCGCGCATCGCCAGGTGAGGGCCAGGGCGGCGATCTCCGCCTCCGCGCCGGGCAGCGGGCGCCAGAGCGGCTCGGCGTCGCGCAGGTCAGCGCCGGTGAGCTCCCGGGACAGCGCGGTGGCCTCGACGCGCTCGCCGACCGTCACCCAGGCGACGCAGCGCACGGTCCGGACGCGGCCGGTGCGCAGGTCGATCTCCCTTTCGGTCTTTGAGCCCAGCCAGCCGACCAGCGCGGTCACCAGGATCAGGTCGATGGCGACCGCGGCCAGCAGCCACGGCCTCAGCCGCCGCCAGCGGGAGCTCGGCGCGGGTGCGACCCGGGGCTCCTCCATGGTTCGTCCCGCCGCTCAGTCGAACATCGTCCCGCGGCCGAACAGGCCCTGCGGGTCGAGCGCCAGCCGGGCCCGGCGCATCCCGGCGATGCCCTCCGGGCCGTACATCAGTGCCAGCAGCTTCTTCTTGAGCTTGCCGACGCCGTGCTCGGCGGAGATGGTCCCGCCGAGCCGGACGGCCAGGGCGGCCAGCTCCAGGTAGAGCGCCTTGGCGCGCTCGTACTCGGCCATGTCCCGGGGCAGGACGTTGGCGTGGAGGTGGCTGTCGCCGATGTGCCCGAAGATCACGTGGCGCAGCCCGGCGCCGCCGAGCTTCTCGCGGTAGGCGGCCAGCAGCACGCCGAGCGACTCCGCGGGCACGGCCATGTCCGTGCCCACCTTGGTGAGCCCGGGGTGGGCGGCCCGGGTCCGGCCGATGAGCGAGTTCACCGCCTCCGGCAGGGCGTGGCGGAAGGCGGCCAGCCGCGCGCGCTCCCGCTCGTCGAGCCCGGCCCAGGCCACCTCGGGGTCGGCGCCGTGGGCGGCCAGCAGCCCGCAGAGCTCCTCCAGGGCCGCCTCCGTCCCGGCGGCATCCCCGGACACCTCGACCAGGACGGCCGCGCCGGCGCCGGCGGGCGTCTCCGGGACTTCGGAGCCCGGCCCGTCCCCGGCCCGCTTCTCGGCCAGCAGCTGCAGGGAGCCGCCGTCGAAGTACTCGATGGCCTGAACCTGGAGCCCCGCGCCGCGCACCGCCCGGACGAACTCCAGCGCGCGCGGCTCGTCCGGGAAGAACCCCTGGATGGCCACGGTGGACTCCGGCTCGGGCTCGACCGCCAGGGTCGCCTCGGTCACGATCCCGAGCGTGCCCTCGCTGCCGACGAAGAGGTCGACGAGGTCCATGCCCGGCGCGGCGTAGTAGCCGGCGGCGTTCTTGACCGCGGGCATCCGGTAGCCGGGCACCGGCACGCCCAGCGTCCGGCCGCCGGGCAGAATGATCTCGAAGCCCCCGGGCCCGGCCAGGCACTGGCCGCGCCGGAGCGCCAGGACGTCGCCCGAGGAGAGCACGACGCGGAGCGCAGCGACGTAGCGGCGCAGGGCGCCCCAGCGGTAGCTGCGCGCACCCGAGGCGTTGGCGGCCACCGCCCCGCCGACCTGGGCGGTGGTCTCGGTGGGATTCGGCGGCAGGAAGAGCGGCGGGGCGTGGCGGGCCAGCGCGGCGCCCAGGTCCTTGAGGCTCAGGCCGGGGCCGCAGCGGGCGGTGAACTGGTTGCGGGTTGCGGGTTGCGGGTTGCGGGCTGTTTCAGGACTGGCCCCTGGCCCCTGGCCCCTGGCCCCTTCTTCGATGGCCAGCGCCGTCATCCTCTCGAGCGAAATGAGCATGCCGCCGTCCGGCACGCAGCCGGCGGCGATCCCGGTGCGGCCGCTGGCCGCGGTGACGGGCATGCCGGCGGCCGCCGCGCGGCGCACGGCCTCGGCCACGTCGGCTTCGCAGAGCGGGAAGGCGAGGGCGTCGGCGCGGCCGCTCGCCCGCGACTCGTCGGCGAGGTTGGCCGGGTAGCGCTCGGCGATGGCCCCGGCGCCCTCGACGAGCTCCATGGGGGCCAGGCCCGCGGGGCGGGGCGGGGGCGGGACGGCGGCGATGCGGTGACTGGACAAGGATCTTCCTCCGGCCGGGAACTATAGCCGGACCGGGCCGGCGGGGCAAGACGAAACAGCCGTCGACCCCCTGTGGCTTGACTGCCCTCCGGCGGTTAGGTATCATTAGTCTAAGCAACCGGCCCGGGTCAGTCGCCCGGGGTCTTTGGAGGGCACCCCTTTGAACACCTGCGTGGCATTCGTCCGGATCCTGGGCGCCGCGGCGCTGCTTCTGGGGTTCCTGCTCCCGGCCGCTCCGGCGCGGGCGGCCGACATCAGCACGGTGATCGTCATCGAGGACATCGCCCTGCCCTGCAAGATCGTCAAGCACGACGAGAAGAGCCTGGTCGTGCTGCTCACCGAGACCGGCACGGTGGCCACCATCGAGTGGGACAAGCTCTCGGCGGCCGAGCGCCGCCGGCTCAAGGGGCTGGTCACGGTCGAGGACGTCACCACCCTGGGCATCCCGCTGGGCAAGCAGATCGAGGGCGTCGAGGTGACCCTCAACAGCGGCATGTCCTACCGCGGACGCGAGTTGGTCGACCGCCAGACCACCTCGCACCGCTACTTCCGCTTCCGGAACACGCCGCTGATCGGCTTCCCGGTCAAGGACATCAAGGCGGTCAAGCCCACCAAGATCTACGAGGGCGAGCTCTACAGCCCGCAGGAGCGCTACCGCACCCGCCTGGCCACCACCCCGCCGCAGACCGCCGAGGAGTTCTTCCAGACCGGCGTCTGGTGCCTGGACAACGAGCTGCCTCAGGACGCCAACGACAACTTCGCCAAGGCGGTGCTGCTCGACCCCGGCTACGAGGAGAAGTGCAAGGCCCGCCAGGACGCGCTGACCGCCCTGTCCAAGAAGCTCCAGGCCCGCGAGGTCTACAAGCAGGTCATGGTCAACAAGGCCCGCGGGGCCTACACCCAGGTGGTCAAGGACATCAAACTGCTGGCCGAGCAGTACCCGGACTTCGAGGAGAACACCAAGCTGGCCCTGGAACTGCCCATGCTCGACAAGATGCGCAGCCAGCAGGTCCGGCGCGAGGTGATCAGCCTCTGGTACATGTACATGGACCACCACATCCAGCGCGTGGCCTACTCGCGGGTCTCGGAGACCCCGGCGGTGCCCGTCAAGGTGGTCTACCTGAACAGCGGCAACACCCTGGAGGGCAACCTCAAGAGCGCCGAGGACGCCGCCGAGGTGCTGCTGGACATCGGCGGGCGGACCTTCAGCATCAAGCGCGAGCTGATCGCCCGCATCGAGCAGAAGATGATCGAGAAGGGCCCCTGGCGCGACCGGACCCTGGCCGAGTGCCGCAAGTACGCCACCGACGCCAAGAGCGGCATCGGCGCCGACATCCTCAAGGACGTCACCAAGGCCCTGGGCATCACCGACAAGGAGGTCCAGGACACCTGGGCGCAGCGCCTGAGCGACGTGATCGTCGTCCAGAGCAGCGGGCTCAAGGAGCCGGAGCTGGTCGCCAGCTTCCAGGACGCCCACTGGGGCATCGGCTCCTGGCTGCGCGGCGGCGGCGCCGGCGGCGGGGCCGCCGGGGCCGGCGGCGCGGGCGGCGCCGGAGCGGCCGCGGTGCCGGGCGTCCCCGGGGCCGGCGGCGGCTCGGCCACGCCCGGCGGCGGCCGGATCAACCCGCGCGGCGGTGCGGCCGGAGGCGGGGCGGCCGCCGGCGGCGGCAACCAGGGCCAGGCCCAGCAGAAAGACCCGGAGACCTGGTGGAAGGAGCAGCCGCCCAACGTCAAAGCCGAGATCCTCAAGGCCATGTGCGCCGAGGAAAGCGGCATGTTCAAGGTTGAGAAGAGCTACGAGGAGCCCTGCGTCAACTGCGGCGGCACCGGCCAGATCGAGGTCATGAGCATGGGTTCCAGCGGCGGCGGCAAGTACGGCTACGCCTGCTCGGTCTGCCGCGGCAGCGGCAAGTTCTACGGGGTCAGCTACCGTTAGCGGCAACAGAGGGGTCCCACCGATGAAGCCCAGACTCGGAACGCTCGTCATCCTCGCCGGCCTGGCGCTGGCCTGCCTGCCGTCCGGCTGCGGGCGCGACGTCAAGCCACCCAGCCTGGACGGCGCCACCAAGGCCATGGGGACGGCCGAGGCCCAGCTGGCCCAGGGCCAGCTGCAGGACGCCGAGCGCTCGTTCCTGGCCGCGTTCAGCAGCGCCGACGCCGCGCTCAAGAACATGGTGCCCGGCGACAAGAGCTTCGCGGCGGCCGAGAAGATCCGCGCGGAGTCCGCGGCGAAGATCGCCATGATCCGGGAGGAGTTCCGCAAGCAGGCGGTGACCTCCGGCCAGCAGGTCGCGTCCGCACCCCGCAAGACCTCGGTCACCAACCTGCCGCCGCCGGTCGCGCCCTACCGGGCGCCGGCCCCGGCCAAGACCCCCGATCCGGCGCCCACGACGCCCGGCCCGGGCACCGAGACCCCCAAGCCCCCCGACGGCGGAGCCACCACCCCGCCGGTCCCGCCGCCGACGACCACCCCGCCGCCCGCCGGCGAGCCGCCCAAGCCGGATACCCCGGTCGCCACGCCCCCGCCGCCGGCCGAGCCCGAACAGCCCAAGGCGATCCGGATCACCAAGTCGGTGCTCAAGGGCAACAAGGCCCTGGTCATCCACTGGACCCTGACCAACCTCGGCGGCGACAAGCCGCTGACCGCCGGCGCGCCGGCCGCCAAGGCCCTCAACAAGCGCGGCGGCTCGCTGGCCAGCACCTTCCAGACCTTCCTGGCCGACGGCTTCCAGTACAACGCCGACGACCCCGGCGCCAGCGCCGGCACCCGCTACGTGGTCGACGGCTCGAGCCTCAAGCCCGGCGAGAGCCGCGCCCTGATCAACGTGGTGCTGCTGAGCGAAGCCCAGGCCGCCCAGGTCGGCGGCGCCCAGGTGGAGCTGCGCATGAGCGAGGGCGCCGACCTGACCGACAAGCGCATGGATGTCGCCTCGGAATAGGAACCCGGATTGCGCGCCGCCGTCGTCGAAGCCCCGGGCCGGATCGCCCTGCGCGACCTGCCCGACCCGACCCCCTCGCCCGGCGAGGTGCTCGTCCGGGTGGAGTGGGTCTCCATCTGCGGATCCGACCACCACGCCTACCTCGGCGAGTTCGGACCGCGGGTGCGCTTCCCGGCCGTCCTGGGACACGAGTTCAGCGGCGTGGTCGTAGGGCTCGGCCCGGGAACCGGCGGACCGCCGCCCGGGACCCGGGTGGTGATCGACCCCGTGCTGCACTGCGGCGTCTGCCCGGCCTGCCGGGAGGGCAAGATCAGCTCCTGCCGGAGCCTGCGGCTCCTGGGCATCGACCTGCCCGGCGGGTTCGGCAGCCTGGTGGCCGCCCCGGCCCACACCGTCTTCCCGCTGCCCGCCGGGCTGGACCTGCGCCTGGGCCCCCTGGTGGAGCTCGCCTCCATCGCGTGCCACGCGGCGGCCCGGTCGCGCTACGCCCCCGGCGAGAGCGTGGCGGTCTTCGGCGCCGGCAAGCTCGGCCTGATGGTCGTCGCGCTCCTGGCGCGCTCCGCGCCGGCGCGGCTGGTGGCCGTCGACCTTGACCCGTCGCGCCTGGAGCTCGCTAAGAAGCTGGGCGCCAGCGACGTCGTGGATGTCAGGACGGCCGACCCGGTCGCGCGCATCCGCGAACTCACCGGCGGGGACGGCGCCGACCTGGCCTTCGAGGCGGTCGGCGCCTGGCGCGAGGTGCCCGGGCGGCGGCCGCCGGTGACCGCCGCGGCCGAGTCCATCCGCAACGGCGGCCGGGTGCTGGTCCTGGGCCAGGGCCCGGACGAGCAGCCGGTCGCCTGGAAGAGCTTCGTCTGGAAGGAGGCCGAGATCATCGCCAGCCGCGTCAACCGCGGGGAGTTCCCCCGGGCCATCGCGCTGGTGGCCTCCGGCCGGCTGCCGGTCGGGGAGATGGTCACCCACGAGATGAGCGTCGAGCAGGCTCCGGAGGCCTTCCGGATGCTCGACGAGCACGCCCCCGGAGCCGTCAAGATACTGCTCCGGCACGGGCCGAAACCGTAACAGGGACAGGAGCAAGGGAAGATGCGCAGATTCCTCGCCACCATAGCCGCCGCCGCCGTTCTGGCCTTCGCCGCCGCCGGCGCCTCGGCCGCCACCCTCACCAACGACGACGTCATCACCCTGACCAAGAAGCTGGCCGGGGAGAGCGGCAAGCTCGGCAAGGAGGCCGAGGACCTGATCGTCAAGACCATCGCCACCAGCGACTGCCGCTTCGACGTCTCCACCGAGCAGATCGTCAAGCTCAGCGACGCCAAGGTGCCGGTCCGGATCATCGACCTGATGATCGACTCCCACCGGGAGTGGCGGACCCGCATCAAGGGCGCGGTCCAGGTGGCCCTGCAGGGCTTCAAGGACGGCGACCCCAAGCTGGCCGAGCGCTCCCTGCGGGAGCTCAAGGGGTTGGGCCCCGACGCCATCCCCGTGCTGGACAAGGACGGTCTGGGCAGCGAGAGCGCCGCGGTCCGCGCCGGGACGATCGAGGCCATCGGCCAGATCGCCCACCGCGACGGCCTGGAGCCGGTGATGCGCGCCCTGCTGGACCGCGAGCCGGCGGTGCGCGCCGCGGCCGCCAAGGCGCTCAAGTCCGTGGTCGAGGACCGCGCCAAGGTCGCGGCCCGGCTGACCGACATCCTGGGCAGCCTCGACCAGCCGCGCGACGGGGCGGCGCTGGCCCTCGGGCACCTCCGCGAGACCGCCGCGGCTCCGGAGATCCGCAAGCTGACCGATCCGGCCAACTCCCCGCTGCTGCGCAGCGCCGCGGCGGCCGCCCTGGGGCTGATGGCCGACAGGGACTCGGTGGACCTGCTCATCTCCTGCATGCTGCCCGACAAGCCCGGCGGCTACAACCTCGACGTCTGCACCGCCGCCGCGGTCAGCCTGGCGCGCATCGGCGACCCCAAGGCCGTGCGGCCGATGATCAAGGCCTTCGAGCGCTATCCGCAGGCCGGGGCGCGGCTGATCGGGCCGCTCTCGCGCTTCCGCGACCCCCAGGTGGTCGAGACCCTGATCGACGCCCTGGAGCACACCGACACCCAGGCCTCCGACCTGGCCTGGGAGGCACTCAAGATGCTCACCGGCAGCGACATGAAGAAGTCCAAGCAGGACTGGCGCGACTGGTGGGACCTGGACGGGCGGAAGAGGTTCTGAGGGGACGGCGCGGCAACACCCCCCGTACTTCTCAGACCGCCGATCTGCAATCGGATGTCGTCGATATCCGTGGAGATGCTTCGTGAAACGCTTGGCATGGTTCTGGCTGACAGCGACGGGGATCGCGATCTGCGTAGCGACAGACGCCTACTCCGGGGAATCAGGGAAGTTCGTGCCCGCACCTCTGCCAAAAGAGGGCGTCGCGGCGACCCCATCGGACAAGGAGCGTCTTGAGGCGCTGCTCACAGCCAGTGCACGCTACTGGAAGACGCCGTTCATTGAGGAGCACAATGCGGCCTTCCACAAGGCCATCGAACAGTGCCTGTGGAGTCACAAACCCGAGATCCGCGCCGCAGGGTTCAGATCTGTCATAGTCTGTGACTGCTTCCTGTGTGCCCGAGCCCTGGAAAGGTTCATCTTCGACTGCGAGGGCAGGAACCGGGCTGAACGGAACACGCTGATGCCGATAGCGGGGGAGGCGCGGGCGCTATTGTATGATATGAGGGTTGATCACATCTACGACTTCAACAACTGTGGTGACCTCGGTTGTGTTAAGAGATCGCCCAAGAGCCAGGTTCGCTATCTGCGCTCGCTTTATTGGACCTCCGGAACGAGCGGCGACCTGACCCCGTGGTTGGTCGGCAGGTTGGCTCTGGTCAATGATGCGTCGGTCGGCGAGGCGTTGGATGATATCGAGAAGGACGCCTCCAAAGGCGAGAAGAGCCGAGAGGACTGGGAGCTTGGCCAGTTCGCGATCATGCTCAAGCATGCTCGGCAGCTCAATGCGGAAGTCCGCAGAGCCGATTCGCCCATGGATGGACTGAAGAACATCCTGCTGTCCGAGGATCGCAAGTTGGTGCATTGGGGGATCGACGTTGCGCAGCGATTGAGCGTGCGCAGATATGGCCAGGACCTGCGTGTGATTCTGGAGCCTGTCGTGGCAAGGCACGAAGCGCTGCTGAAAGCTGCTCCCGAGGCAACGGAGAAGGAGCTCGACGAAACCAACATCCTCAAGCGGCTTAGAGCCATAGACACCCGTCTGCCGACAGAAGGTTTCCCTGGACTCGACCCTAAGGCAGCAACCCCGGCTCCTCCGCCCCCCACCCGCTGACGTCCTTGCGCTTCCTGAAGGCGTAGCTCAGGACCAACGTCTCCCGGCCGAAGGGCGGAGCTCAGGGTCACGCGCCGTCGTCCGGCCCACGCCCTCTACGGCTTGCTGGCCGCCCCCGGCTCCTTGGGGGCCTCCGCGTTCGGCGCGGCCCCGCCCCCGCCCACAGCCCGCAGGAAGAGGCCCTTGACCTCCGGCCACCAGATGACCAGCGCGATGACTGCCTCCAGCACCAGGATGGCCACGTAGATCCGCCGCCGCTTGGCGACCCGGTCCTCGAATGGGTCCTTGAGCGCCAGGCGCGCGTTCAGAGGCACCCGGCGCACCTCGGTCAGCTGGTTGCCGAGCAGCATGTTGACCTTGATGCGCCCGTTGATGGCCCAGCCGTTGCCCTCCAGCATCGCCCCCAGCGTCCGCTGGCGGAGCTTGAGCCAGGCGATGAGCATGGCCGGGCCGGACACGACCAGCATGATCCCGCCCAGGGCCAGCGGCATCTGCCACCAGGCCAGTTTGAAGAAGGCCGCCAGCATGGCGGCCATCGCCCCGCCGATGGCCCCCACGGCCAGGCCGATGGCCGCGAAGATGCCGGCGAACTTGCCGATGTCGAAGGGTTCCTTCCGGAGCGGCTTGCCGGCCTCCGCCGCCTGCACGGTCCCGGCCATGCCTGCCGTCGCGGCCTCGTGGGCGGCCTTGTCCTTGGAGGCCCCGAACTTCTCGACTTGCTCGGAGATGAAGCGCGACAGCCGCCGGTAGGGCATCCAGAACGCCTGGCGGATGCTGATGGGGTTCTCGATGACCTTGCCGATGGTGGCGTCCCAGTCGCGCCCCTGGCGGTCGAAGAAGATCCCGTTGCGCCCGATGGTCAGGTACTGGGAGTCGCCCTGGGTGAAGGCCGCCACGACGGTCATCTTCTCGCCGCCGGGCCGGGTGCAGTCGCAGTAGGCCAGGAACAGCCGACTGTGGCCTGCGCTGGTCGCGTGGGCGGCCGGGTTGTCGACACCGACGCACAGCCGGCAGGTGCGCTGATCCAGGTACAGCCGCCCGGCGTCGAAGACCGTCGGCGTTTCCGGGTCGTAGAAACTGGCGAAGTTCACGAAGTTGCGCAGCAGCACGTGGAGGTCCCGGCGGTAGCGGACCAGCCGCTCGAGGTCCGCGAGCCCGGCCGCCTCCGATGCCATGGCCGCGTCGCGCCGCAGCAGCTCGGCGATCCGCTCGCGCGCGCCGCCGGCCAGCAGCTCCCGCACCCGGGCGATGCCCAGTTTCTCGACGGCCGCGCCGCGCTTGGCGGCCAGCCAGGCGCAGTGCGGCGCCAGGCGGCCGAGCAGCGCGCGCCAGTCCGACTCGGCGAGCTCCGTCCGCCCGGCGCCCAGCAGGGGCTCGACGGCCGCCGCGCGGAAGCCGGCCATGCGCGCGGCCCAGGCGGGGTTGAGGCCAGCCTCGAGCGGCAGCGCCCGGCGCGGGCCGGCCTGGGCCAGAGGAAGGGCGGCCACCGCCTCGCTGTCGGCCGACAGTTCGCGCGCCGCCAGGGCCGCGTAGTCGGCCTCGCTGCGGTTCATGGCCGCGCCGGAGCGCGGGTCGAACTCGGCCAGCCGGCAGCGGGTGAAGTAGTCCTCGACCTTGGCACGGACCGCCTCGCAGGCCGCGTGGGCCTCGACCGTGGCCGGCCCCAGCGGCATCACCGGCGAGCCAGCGGGCGTCTCGCAGCCCCGCCACCACGCGTCGCGTTCAGCCAGAGCCGCGAAGAAGGCCTCCAGCTTGGCGGTGTCCACGCCTCTGGCGCCGCCGGCGTTCTCCGGCCCAGTCGCCGCTAAGATTTCCTCAAGGACGCGCCGGTCGGCCGGATCCTCGGCCGCCTCCGGCGGGACCACGCCATCGCCCGGCCGGCCGCGCTTGGCCAGAAAGGCGTCCAGCTCCGCCGGGCTCACGGCTGCGGCGTCGGGCCGGCCCAGGGCCGAGAGCACCCGCCGGGCGGCCGCCAGCACCGCCCGGCCCCTCTCGCTCGCGTCGTCGATCGCGGCCAGCGGCAGCTCGGCCTCGCACCGCCGGAAGCTCCCGGGATCCTTGAGAACGGCGACCAGCAGGGCGGCGGCGGCCAGGATCTCCGGCACGCGGACTCGCCCGTCGTTGTCGGTGTCGAGCAGTTCCAGCGTGCGGCGGTCGAACTCCAGGCCCTTCACCGGACAGGAGAGCGCCACCCAGTGCTTGGGGTCGAGCTCCGCCAGGTGCCGCAGGTCGTCGGCCGTGTCCACACGGACCTGGTCGAGCCCGCCGGCCCGGAAGAACCTCCATGCATGCTCGTTCTTGGCGGACAACGCTGCTGACCTCCTCCGGCCGGCCCGTCCGGCTGTGCCGTGCCCGCCAAAGTAACCTTTGCGGGCCGGAACGTCAAGCTGCCTTGAACCCATCCCGGAGCCTCGGATGGCCGCTCTGCCGGCGCGGCTGGGTTGGATGCAGGACGCGAGGAGGAAGCCGCATCCGCGGCGATACGGCGACGACGATCAGTCCCTGGCGGCGCGACCCCGCTGGTTCTGGGATGGGTTCTTGGCACTCCCGGAGGACGGGCTATAATGCTGCCGATGGCATCCCGGCGCCTCCCCCTCGGCCTCCTGACGGCCGCCCTGGCCGTCGCGGCCGCACTGCTTGCTGCGGCCGGCTGCGGCTCGTCGTCGCCGGCCTCCCCGACACCGGACGGCGGCCGCGCGCCCGGGGCCGGTTCTGCCGCTGCGCCGGGGGCGACGGGACCGGCGCTGGTCCGCCGGGGGCGCTTCGAGCTCCGGGTCAGCGAGACCGGCGAGTTCCGCCCGCTGCGCTGCCGGGTGATGCTCGCCAAGGTCGGCGGCAAGATCGACTGGCTGATCCCCGAGGGCCAGGCGGTGAAGAAGGGCGACAAGCTCTTCAGCCTGGACAGCACCGGCACCAAGGACTGGCTGACCCGCGATTCCAACGAACTGGAGGCCGCCGTCAAGAACCTCCAGGAGGTGCGTGGCCAGGTGAAGATGGAGCGCGAGACCATCGAGCTGGACCTCAAGGCCCGCGAGTCCAACGTGAAGCTGGCCGAGACCCGGCAGGCCGAGGTGCTGGCCGGGGCCACCGCCGCGGCCGTCAAGGGCGCCCGTGCCACTCTGGAGGCCGCCCGGGTCGCGGCCGCCGACGCCCGCGCCGCGGCCGACTCCGACGCCCGGATGGCCAAGAGCGGCTACCTGAGCGCGGCCGAGGCCGAGGCCTCCCGGCTGGCCGCCGGGCTGGCGGACATCGAACAGGAGCGCGCCACGATCCGCCTGGCCCTCCTGGAGGCGGGGGCCACCAGGGAACAGCGCGAGGCTGCGCGGCTGGACCTGGAGCGCGCCGGCGAGGACCTGGCCCAGGCCGGCTTCGACGCCGAGCGCCGCCGGGCCGACCTTAACAAGCGCGTCACCGACGCCGAGGCCGCGGTGGCCAACCTGGAGCGCAGCGTGGCCCGCGCCAGGCGCGACCTGGCCGCCCGCGAGGTGTTCGCCGACGCCGACGGCGTGGTCATCTACCGGGGCATGGGCCACCGCGGCGAGGAGAAGCCCGAGGTCGGCTCGCGGATCTGGCCCGGCGCCGGGGTGCTCGACGTGGCCGACCTGTCCAGCATGAAGATCCGCACCCAGCTGGCCGAGCAGCACATCCGCCACCTGGCCATCGGCTCGGTCCTGCGGGTCTCGGCCGACTCGGTGCCTGGCGCCGAGCTCGACGCCAAGGTCGTCTGGATCGACCGCTGGAGCCGCGACCGCAGCACCGACCTGGCCAAGGCCGACCGCGGGCGCGAGGGGCTCTCCGGCGTGAAGGTCTTCGCCCTGGAGGCCGCCCTGGCGGGCCACGACGCGCGCATCCGCCCCGGCTTCCGCGGCAAGGCCGACTTCCGGCTCATGGAAGTTCCCGAGGCCCTGATCGTCCCGCGCACGGCGCTCTACGGCTCCGGCTCCGACCGCTTCGTTCTGGTGGCCGAGGGCGACTCATCGCGGCGCGTCGCCGTGGAGATCCTGGCCGAGGATGAACGCGAGGCCGCGGTGCGCGGAGAGCTCTCCGACGGCCAGCGGCTGCTGACCAGGGGGGAGATGTGACCGTGGCGGTTGAAAGTGGAGGGTTGAAGGTGGAGGGCTTGCCCCGGGCCGGTTCCGCCCTCAACCCTCAACCCTCAACCCTCAACCACTTCCTGGCCTGGGTGGTTCCGGTCGTCGCCGCTCTCGCGCTTCTGGCCTCCGGCTGCAGCGACGACGACAGCGCCAAGCTGCTCGCCGCCCGGCGGGGCGACCTCGAGGTGCAGATCGCCCTGCGCGGCACCCTGCAGGCCGTTCAGGGCGATTCCATCAAGAGCCCGCGCTGGGGCGAGATCCGGCGCATGGCTCCCAACGGCTCGATGGTCAAGGCCGGCGACAAGGTCCTGGAACTGGTCTCCGACGACGCCGAGTCCGCGGTCCGCGCCCACCGCTCCGACGTGGAGATCGGCGCCGCCGAGCTCCGCCAGGCCCGGCAGGAGGTGGCCTCCTCCACCCGCGCCGCGGAGATGCGCCGGGAGGCGGCCCGCCTCGACCGCGAGCTGCAGGAGGCCAACCTGAAGGAGCTGGCCGCCCGGCCCACCGAGCGGGAACTGACCGACGCCAGCTCGCGCCTGGCGCTGGCCAAGGCCCTGCTGGTCTCCGCCGAGGAGGCCGTGACCCTGGTGGCCGACCTGGTCAAGAGCGGCTACGCGCCGCAGGAGGACCTGCGCTCCGCCGAGCGCGACGTCCTGGCCGCCAAGGCGGAGCTGGCCGCCGCGGAGAGCAACTTCGAGACCGTCAAGGCCGGCCCGACCGTCTCCGAGCGCCAGGCGGCCGCGGTGCGCCTGGAGGCCGCCCGGCTCGCCGAGGAGTCCGCCACCAAGAACATCCAGGTCAACAAGGAGTGGGGCGACATGAAGCTGGCCCGCTTCGAGCGCCGCCTGGAGCGCGAGAAGGAGAAGCTGGAGGAGTCCGAGCGCAAGCTCGGCGATTCGACAGTGGCCTGCTCGGTCGACGGCGTGGTGCTCTACGCTCCCCGCCGCTGGGGCGGCAACTGGCAGGTCGGCCAGCAGGTCTGGCAGGGCGCCACGGTTATGACCGTCCCCAACCTCTCGCGCATGAAGCTGACCGTGCAGGTGCCCGCCGAGCGGGTCCGCGAGATCGAGGGCCGCAGGGACCTGGCCGCGCGCGTGCGGGTGGTGGCCCTGCCCGGCCGGGAGATCGCCGGACGGCTGACCAGGGTCAGCGCCATCGGCAAGGACGAGTTCGAGAACCTGGATCCGGCCACCGCCGAGAAGGTCGGCCGGGCCGAGCGCCAGGTCTTCGAGGCCGAGGTGGAACTCGACGCCGAGGATCCCACCCTGCGCCCGGGCCTGTCCGCCGAGGCCCAGCTCGTCCTGCGCCGGGTCCGCGACGCGGTGATCGTGCCGCTGGCCGCCCTGAACATCCAGCCGCCGTCCGCCGTCAGCGCGCCCCCCGCGATGGGCCCCGGCCCCGGGAAGGAGGGCCCTGCGCCGAACCCGCCCCGGACCGCGCCCCAGCAGCAGCCGCCGCCGGCCGGCGCGGCCGCCGGCGGCCCGGCCGGAGAGGGCCGGCGCGGGCCGCGCGGCGAAGGCGCCGGCCGCGGGGGACGCCGCACCCCCCAGATCGCCCTGGTCTACGTCAGGAGCGGCAAGGCATTCGAGGAGCGCACGGTCAAGATCCTGGCCCGCAGCGAGTTCGAGGCCGCGGTCGAGGGCCCGGTCCAGGCCGGGGACCTGCTCTATCCGGGCAGGCCGGCCAAGTTCGTCAAGACGGCTGAGCCCGCCGCACCGGCCGAACCCGCCAAGCCGGCCGAGGCCGGCCCTCCCCCCGGAGGCAGGCCGTGAACCGCCGCAGGCTCCCCGCCCTGGCCGCGGCCGTCGTCCTGACCGCGGGCAGCCTGGCCTTCCTGTTCGGCGCCTCGAAGCCCGACAGCCCCGGCCCGGGCCGCTTCTACGCTGTGCGCACCAGGCCGCTGGCCGTTAAGCTCGTCGAGCTCGGCGAGGTCGAGAGCCGCGAGGTGCGCTCGGTGACCTCCATGATCGCCGGCGAGGTCACCTGGGTGGCCGAGGAGGGCGCGCTGGTCAAGGCCGGCGAGCCGGTGCTCAAGATGAACACCGAGTCGCTGGAGACCTCTCTCGAGGAGGACCGCAAAGCCAACGTCGGCCTGGAGGGCGAACTGGCCGCCCAGAAGGCCATGGTGACCATCATCGAGAAGCACCGCGCGGCCGGCGTGCGCCGCTCGGCCCTGGACCTGGCCGCGGCCCGGAACAACCTGACCGAGGCCAAGAGCCACCCGACGCCCGAGGAGAAGCGGCTGGCCGACCTGACTCTGGCCGCCGCCAGACTGCGCTCCGAGCGCGCCGCGCGCGATGCCGAGAGCCTCAAGGACCTGGCCGGGAAGGGCTTCGTGTCCGACGCCCGGGCCAAGGCCGCCAGGCTCGACCTGGTCCGCGCCCAGGCCGATCTGGTGCGCGCCGAGGCCGCGCACCGGGAGACGCTCGCCGGCGCGGCCCCCCAGCGCCTCCGCGCGCTGGAGGTGACCGTCAGGAAGCTGCAGATGGCCCTGACCCAGGCCGAGTTCGCGGCCGTCGCCGACGTGGCCGCCGCCAAGGAGAGCCTGGCCGTGGTCACCACCCGCTGGCAGGTGCAGAACGACCGCCTCAAGGAGACCGAGAAACAGATCGCCGGGGCCACGGTCTGCGCCCCGGTGGCCGGCGCAGTCGCCCTGGTCGACGTCTTCAAGGGCGGCTCGAACCTCAGCCCGGTGCAGGTCGGCGAGAGCCATCCCGGCGGCCGCGAGCTCCTCAAGATCGCCGACTCCGGCGCACCGCGCGTGCGGGTGCGGGTCAGCGAGGCGGACATCGCCCGGATCCGCCCGGGGCAGCCGGCGGAGGTGCGCCTGCGCTCCGCGCCGGGGCTGGTGCTCAAGGCCCGGGTGAGCTCCATCGCCGTCTTCGCCGAGGACAAGAACCGCAAGCTGGGCAGCCTGGCCATGGAGAAGAGCGGCGAGGCCGGCGTCAACGCCGTCGACGCCTTCCTGGACATCGCGATTCCCGAGGGCATCCCTCAGCCGCGGCTGGGGTCGACCGCCGAGGTGACCATCACGGTCCTTGAGCGGCCCGCCGCCCTGACCGTGCCGCTGGTCGCGGTGCGCTGGGAGAGGCCGGCCGGCGGCGGCCCCGCCGGCCCGGTCGTCCGCGTGCGGCGCGGCAGCGGGGCCGAGGCCGTCGCGGTGAAGCTCGGCGCCACCACCGAGGACGAGGCCGAGATCCTGGAGGGGCTCGCCGAGGGCGATGAAGTGCTGCTGGGGGAGAACTCGCAGTGAAAGGAAGGCGACTCAACATGCAGCATTCAACATGCGACATCCAGAACTCGTTGAATGTTGGATGTCGGGTGTTGCGTGTTGCGTGTTCGGCCGTGGGTTCGCCATGACTTCCTCCGCCCCGGCCCCCTGCCACCCACCGCGGCCCGCGGGCGACGCCGCCCCGGTGATCGAGGTCGCCGACCTGGTCAAGGTCTACGGCACCGGCGACAACGCGGTCACCGCGCTGCGCGGGGTGAGCTTCGCGATCCGGCAGGGCGAGTTCGTGTCCATCATGGGCCAGTCGGGCTCCGGCAAGTCCACGCTGCTGCACGTGCTGGCCTGCCTGCACCGGCCCACCGGCGGGCGCTACCTCTTCGAGGGCCGGGCGATCGAGGAGCTCGACGACCGGGAGCTCTCCGCGCTCCGCGGCCGGCGCATCGGCATGGTCTTCCAGCGCTTCAACCTGCTCCCGGCCGAGAACATCATGGTCAATGCCGAGCTGCCGCTGGTCTACGCACGGGTGGCCCCCGCGGAGCGGCGCCGGCGCTCGACCGCGGCGCTCTCCGCCATGGGCCTGGGGGAGCGGCTGGAACACCTGCCCACCCAGCTCTCCGGCGGCCAGCTTCAGCGCGCGGCCATCGCCCGGGCGCTGGTGGCCGACCCGGCGGTGATCCTGGCCGACGAGCCCACGGGGAACCTGGACAGCGAGTCCGGACGGCTGGTCATGGGCATCTTCCGGTCGCTCCACCGCATGGGCCGCACCGTCATCCAGGTGACCCACGACCGCGAGAAGGCGATCTACGCCGACCGCATCCTGCACATCAAGGACGGGCGCCTCGACAGGGAGGAGACCGTCGAGAACCCGGTCCAGGAGATGGCCGCGGGCATCGACCTGTCCTACCTGGCGCACGAGGCGGACGGCGAGGACGACGGGGCCTGAGCTTCAGGGAGCCGCTTCACCGCGTCCGCAGCGCGCGGCGCGCTACTTCTTCCTAAAGAACCTCGGCAGCCACTGCTTCTGGGCCTCGAAGAGCTCGGCGATGACCTTCTCGGTGACGTTGAGGTCGCGGTGCGCCGGGTGGGCCATGGCCGCCTGGAGGACGAGCTTGCGGTCGCCGGAGATCGCCGCGTCGACCGAGAGCTTGGCGAAGATCCAGGCGTCGCGGACCATGCCCTCAAGGCCGAGCGGCAGCGCCGGGGTCTTCTCGGGCCTGGGGCCGTCCTTGCCCATCCGGCAGCCGATCTCGACGATGGCGTCCTCGGGCAGGTTGGGCAGCGCCCGACCCTCATTGGCCACGATGGCCGACTCCAGGAACTTGCGGTCGCAGGCGATGGCCTGGAGCGCGCCGATGGCCTGGTCGCCGTGGGCGGCGTCCTCGTGGTCGTGGGCGGCGAGCGTGGCCTTGCCCGACTTCATCTGGGCCTCGAGGACCCTGTGCTTCTCCTCGTTGGTGCGCTTGATCCACTGCGAGCGGAACTCGTGGGTCGGCTTAAAGTAATGGTTC
Source organism: Planctomycetota bacterium (assembly GCA_022703445.1). Taxonomy (GTDB): domain Bacteria; phylum Planctomycetota; class SZUA-567; order JAKLDR01; family JAKLDR01; genus JAKLDR01. The sequence goes on from JAKLDR010000029.1 coordinate 29,987, forward strand.
TCGAGCAGGTCGCGGAGGTTGTAGTAGTACCGCGCGTAGTAGGCCGTGCCGGGCAGGACGCCGTAGTACTGGTAGAGCCGGCAGGCGTCGACCTCGATCTGGTTGAGGGCCTGGTTCTCGTCGATGGTCTCGTAGCCGGCCTTGGGAGAGAGATCCGCCTCGGCGATGAGGCGGTCCATGTCCTTGTAGAGGTCGCGGCCCTTGTGCTCCAGGCGCATGGCCCAGGTGTGGTGGTTGACGCCGGCCGGCCAGGCGTCGATCTCGTGGGCGCGGCTCACCGGGATCTTGAGGAGCTTCGCCGCCAGCCACTTCACGCCCCAGATGCCGTCGCACAGGCCCAGGGTCTTCTTGTGCCCGGCGCGGATGGACGCGTCGCAGACCATGTTCGTCGGGTTTGTGTAGTTGATGAGCCAGGCGTTCGGGCAGACTTTCTGGACCGCCTCGGCGATCTCCACGACCGCCGGGATGGTCCGGAGCGCCATGAAGACGCCGCCGACGCCGACGGTCTCGTTGCCGAGCTCGCGGTGCTTCACCGGGATGGTCTCGTCGAGGTAGCGCATGTCCAGGCCGCCCGGGCGGATGCAGGAGAGCACGAAGTCCGCGCCGGCCAGAGCCTTCTTCAAGTTCGTCTCGCAGGAGAACTTTAGGTCGAGCTTGTCGTTCCTGGCGCCGGCCGAGGCCCAGTCGCACATCCGGCGCATGGCCGGCTCGTTGATGTCGTTGAGGACCACCGAGCTGCCGGAGAGGTCCCCGGCCTTGGCGTAGCGGGCGATGCTCCCGAACATGGAGGTCATGTAGGCCGAGCCGCCGCCGATGATGCAGATGCGCACTGCGGGCATGATGAACTTCCTTTCGAGCAGGCTGCCGTTGGCAGCCGGATTATAGCCGTCGAGAACGCCTTGACAATGCCTCCTCCGGACTACAATTGGCCACTGCCGAGTCCAGCCCGTGTCGCGGGCGGAACGGGGGACCCATGAGACGTTGGGGCGCATCTGGTCTACGCGACCGGAGGGGCACCTGAAAGCCCTAGCCCGTCAGCTAACCTCGTAGGCATTTTCAGGGCGACCAACAATCGTTCTCGCCCTAGGCTGGGAATTGCAGGGGCAGCTTCCTCGCAAGACATCTCTGGCTGGCGCTGAGCATGCCGTTGCGGCCTGCCGCAAGGTCGTGCTCCGCCTTTGCACCGGCGACCGGGGACTCCCGTAAGGGAGGCCCTCTGCCCGCCGGCGGGGAAGCCCCCTGCATCGGAGGGGATGTGACAACGTTTGTTGGTCGTCCTCGTGAGCTGCGCTGGTACCACGCGGCCGGGTTCCTGTTCGGCGACTGGGGCACCTCGCGCCTCTATGTCCTGGGGCTGGCCTTCGTGCTCTCGGGGGCGAGCTCCTTCTGGTACGTGGCGGCCATGTGCCTGCTGGTAACTCTCGTCGGCATCGCCTACACGGTGATATGCCGGCACTTCCCCGACGGCGGCGGGGTCTACTCCGCCGCCAAGGGCCGCTCGCGGAACCTGGCGGTGGTGGGGGCGCTCCTGCTCTTCGCCGACTACATCGTCACCGCGGGGCTCTCCGCCTACGTCGCCTTCCGCTATATCCTGCCGGCGGGCGTCGACTCGCGCTGGGCGCTGTATGCGGCGGCGGGCTCGCTCTTGGCCATCGGGTTCATGAACTTCTTCGGCCTGCGCCGGCCGGGGCTGCTGGCCTTCCTGATCGCCCTCGGCGCCGCCGCCATGTACCTGGTGCTGGCGGCCTTCTGCCTCCAGGGGTTCGGCGGCGCAGAGATTCACGCCCCCCAGGGCGGCCCGGGGGTCGTCTGGGGCCACTTCGCCAACGTGATTCTGGCCCTCTCCGGTGTGGAGGCCATCGCCAACATGACCGGAGTGATGGCCGAGCCCGTCGCCCGAAACGCCCGCCGCGCCATCCTGGTGGTGCTGGTCGAGGTCGTGGCGCTCAACCTGGTCATGGCCTACGCCATGAGCGCCCTGCCGCAGCTGGCCGGCTACTCCCTGGAGGACAAGCAGGACTTCATGCTCAAGATCCTGGCGACCGAGTACGTCGGCCCGTGGTTCGCGACCGTCGCCTCGATCGCCTTCGGGGTGCTCCTGCTCTCGGCGTCGAACACCGCCATCGCCGACATGGTCAGCATCCAGTACCTGATGTCCAGGGACAAGGAGCTGCCGGCGGTCTTCACCCGCCTGAACCGGTTCGGCATGCCCTGGGTGAGCCTGCTGGCCGCAACGCTGATCACCGCCGGCGTGCTGTGTCTCGCCGGAGACCACACCGAACTGCTGGCCAGCCTCTACGCCATCGGCGTGGTCGGGGCCATCGCCATCAATCTGCTGACCTGCGGGACGAACCGGGAACTCGACCTCAGCCGCAAGGAGCGCAGCCTGTTGCTCGGCATCGGCCTGCTGATGGTCGCCATCGAGGTGACCATAGCCTTTGACAAGCCCCCGGCACTGCTCTTCGCCCTGAGCGTCCTGGGCGGCGGGCTGCTGCTCCGCGCCGGCTACAAGTGGCGCCAGCGCCGCGGGGCGGCCGCCCCGGCACCCGCGCCCGAACCGGCAACGGCGGAGATCCCGGCAGGGTTCGAGCGCCATGCGCTGCCGGCCGGCGCGGCGCGGGTGCTGGTCTCGACCCGCGGGAACCCCGAGCTAACCAAGTTCGCCGCTACCTACGCCAAGGACCGCAAGGCAGTGCTCCTGGCGCTTTTCGTCCGCGAGGTGGCCCTGTCCTTCCGCGAGCGCGGCGCCAGCCTGGCCACCGAGAGCATGAATCTGGCCAAGGACCGGGAGGCACTGGCGGTCTTCACCGAGGCGCGTCGGCAGTGCGAAGCGGCCGGCGTCCAGATGGTCCCGATCTACGCGGTCCACGACTCGCCGGCCGAGCTGATCATCGACGAGGCGGCCACGCTGGGCGCCGGCACGCTGATCATGGGCGCCTCCCGCAGGAGCGCCCTGGCCAAGGCGCTGCGCGGCGACGTGCTCCAGGAAGTGGCGCGCCACCTGCCCAAGGAGATACCGCTGCTGATCTACTCCTGAGCTGCGCCGCCCCTGGGGGCGGGGGAAACCGGATCGCCCGGTTCTCGTCCTCCTTCTCGTCCTCGCTCTCGTCCTCGTTCTCGAGCCAACCTGGCAGTCGAAGACGAAGGGCGAGGACGAGAACGAGGACCGCTCGGTTCCGCCTCGCTGAGAACGAGAACGCGGACGATCCGGACCACACCTTGACGCCCGCCCGGCGCGTCTTACCATCCGCGCTCAGGAGCGCAGACCGCCAGGCCCCTGCCGCTAGGAGAACACCCTTGACCACCCGCCGCGACCGCGTCACCGCCGCCGAGACCCGGCTGGCCATCCCGACCTACACCCGCCACCCGGCGCGCCGGCTGCCCGGTCTCTTCCGGCAGGGCTGGGAGTCGCTCTACCCGGAAACCCGCGACGACCTGCTCGGCGGACCCCGGCGCGTCGTCCGCTATCGGGCGCTGGTGCTCGAGAACGCCCACCTGCGCCTGACCATCCTGCCCGAACTCGGCGGCAAGCTCTGGTCGGTCCGGGACAAGCACGCCCGGGCCGACGTGCTGCACGTCCCGGACGTCGTCAAGCCGGGCCTCATCAGCCGGCCCGGAGCCTGGATCCCCGGCGGGATGGAGTTCAACTTCCCCATCGGCCACCACGTGGCCGGCATGCGCCCGGTGCCCTGCGAGATCATCGAGCGCGGCCCGGCGGCCGCCGCGGTCCGCACCGTCTACGCCGACGCCCGCACCGGGATGCGCATGACCATCGGCATCCGCCTGGCCGCCGGCGAGGCCCGTTTCACGGTGGAGTGCCGACTGGAGAACCCCACCGCCCTGGCCCACCGCTGGTACCAGTGGACCAACGTGGGCGTGACCTGCCACGACGGCTGGCGCTTCCTCACCAAGTCGGCGCTCTACTTCACGGGCGGGGTGATCCGCAGATACCCGGTTAACGAGCACGGCGTGGACATCTCCTGGTACCGCAACCGCGACGTGGCCACCGACAGCTTCATGGTCGGCCACCGCGAGGATTTCTTCGGCTGCTACGACTACCGCCGCGACGGCGGCATCGTGCACGTCGCGCCCTGGACCGATCTCGCCGGCAAGAAGTACTTCACCTGGGGGCGCAGCCACCAGGACTTCGACTCCCGGCGGGTCTTCTCGGAGGACGGGCGCGACTACGCCGAGATCCAGACCGGGCCGATGGAGAGCCAGATGGACTACGCGGTCATGCCTCCGGGCGGATCGCGCCGCTTCGAGAGCACCTGGTATCCGGTCCGGCGCATCGGCGGCCTGGAGTGGGCCGACCGGCGGCTGGCCTTCGCGGTGCGCGACGGTCGGCTCTGGCTGCAGGCCACAGTGCCGTGCCACGCGGCGGTGACCGTCGGCCGCCGGCGCTTCGAGCGGAGGCTCTCGCCCGGCGAGCCGGTGCGCCTGCCGGCCCGCGTCGCCGACGGCGCGCGCATCGCCATAGCCATCGACGGCGAGACCGCGCGCGAGTTCCGCCATCCGCTGGCCGGCCGCCAGGAACCGGAGGCCGCCGTCCGCCGGCGGCTGACCCGGGCCCACCTGCGGCGCGTCGACTGGGACCCGAAGACCGCCGCCGGGGCTCTCGACTGCGCCCGCCGGGTCTTCAAGGCCGACAACTGCCCGCGGGCCGTCGGCTACTACCGCAAGGCGCTTTCACTCCGTCCCGGGCTGCACCGCGCCCGTCTGGAGCTGGCCGACGCGCTCTGGCACACCGGCGACTTCGCCGGCGGCGTGCGTGAACTCACGCGCCTGACGCGGACCCCGCTGGCCGGCGAGGCCCGCGCGGCGCTGGCACGGCGGGCCGAGGCCGAGGGTTTCTTCCTCGGGCCGGTGCTCGCGATGCCCGCCGGCTTCGAGCGCGACCTGGCCCTGGCCGAGCGGCTGGCCGGCTACGGCGGCTTCGAGGCCGCGGCGCGGGTCTACCGGCGGCTCGTCAGAGAGCGGCCGCGCTCCTGGCGCGCCCACTACGGCCTGGCCCTCTACTTCTGGCAGGTGCGCGGCGACCGGACGCGGGCGGCGGCCCACGCCGACCGGGCGCTGGCGCTCCGGCCGGACGACCGGGACCTGGTGCTGGAGCTGGCCCCGCTCTTCCTCTGGGCCCGGCGGCCGGAGCGCGCCGCCGCACTGATCCTGGCTGCGCCCCGGGCTGTCCGCGAGCTGTCCATCTTCCGGAAGCTCCTGGCCGCCGCCCGGTTCGAGCTCGGCCAGTTCGACGCCTGTTTCGCAATCCTCTCGCGCCGCTGGATCGACCACTGGGAGGGCGAACACGGGCACTTCGACGACTACGCCAACGCCGCGGCCGCCCTGGCCGAGGCGGAGCTCGCCGCCGGCCGCCCGGCGCGGGCCCTGTCCTGGGCGGAGCTGGCCGGCCGCTACCCGCCGAACCTCGGCGTCCTCTGGCGGCGGCTGCACGTGGTCCTGGCCGGCTACTGGCGCGGGGCGGCGCTCGAGGGCCTGGGCCGGGCGGCCGAGGCCCGGAAGGTCTGGCGCGCGACGCTCGCCGCCGCCGACCGCGAGCTGGAGGTCGACCGCCGGGCCCACGGCCGCGCCACCCACCAGTTCGCCACCGGCGAGCTGGCCTGGTGCTACGGCATGTGCGCCCTGCGCCTGGGCGACCGCCGGGCGCTCCGGGGCGTGCTCGGGTGGTTCGAACGGCTCCGCCGCGACCGCCTCCACTACGGCGGCAGGCTCTCGGACTTCTTCGCCGGGGTGCTCGCCGAGCTCCGCGGGGACTTCCCGGCCGCGCGCCGCCACTTCCGCCGGCACATCGCCGCCTCGGCCGAGACCCGCCTGGCCCGGCTGCACCTGGCGGCGCTGGTGAAGGGTCGCAGGCGGGGCGAACCGGCCGGCTGATCGCCAGGCTTGACGTTTCCCGCCGCCGGGATATAGTGGCTGGCGGATGAGCCCGGTGGGGCGGGTTTCACCACAGCTATGCACCACTGCGCTGTGCCCTCTCCATCGCAGCTGGGAGGTGGATATGCCAGAGATCACCATCGCCGAAGCCATCAACGCCGCCATCGCCATGGAGGAGGAGGTCCGCGGGATCTTCCTGTCCTTCGCCGGCCGGTTCCACGGGGCGCCTGGCGCCGCGCAGTTCTTCCGGAGCCTGGCGCAGGACGAGACCGGCCACGCCCGGCTGTGGAAGGAGATCCGCAACGGCCTGCCCCCCGCCAAGCTGGGCGAGCCGGCCTCCCGGCTGCTGGTCTCGAGCCTGGAGGGGGCGCGCAACGCCCTGGAGCGCAACCCGCCAGCGCGGGTCTCCACGCTCGGCGAGGCCTGCGAGCTGACCAGCTCCATCGAGAACGCCGAACTGCTGGCCGTCTTCCGGGTGCTGGCCATCGAACTGGTTCCGGAGCCCAGGCGCCGGGAGTTCCTGGACCTGCAGATCCAGGGACACCTCAACCGCGTGGAGCAGTTCGCCAACGGCCTGGGCCGCTGCGGGCGGATGGCCACCTTCCCGCCGGGGCAGTGACCGGCGCCCGGCCCGCCGCGGCCTTCCGGCTCACCGCACGGCGAACGTTTCCGCCGGCGGCCTCCGCCCCTGGATTCGCGGCGGCCGGCGGCTAGAATCCCCGGGGTCCGCATCCGCCCCTTCCGGGAGGAACCGTGAGCCCCTGGGCCCTCGCCGTGCTTGCCGTCGCTCTGGCCATCGACGCCTTCAGCGTCGCCGCGGCCACCGCTCCGTCCTGCTCCCGGCGCTGGGGCCCGCTGCGCCTGGCCGGGGCCTTCGGGCTCTTCCAGGCGCTCATGCCGGTGCTCGGCGCCCTGGCCAGCGCCCACCTGCTGAAGTACGTCAAGGACTACGACCACTGGGTGGCCTTCGGCCTGCTCGAGATCATCGGCATCAAGATGCTGCTCGACGCCCTCTGGCTCAACCGCCGCGGCGGGGGGGAGGAGGACGGCGGGGCGCCCGCGGCGGCCCGGGGCGATCCCTCCTGGGGCTGGAGCCTGCTCGGCCTGAGCATCGCCACCAGCATCGACGCCTTCGGCGCCGGCGTGGCCATCCAGGTGCAGACCGCCGGGTCCACCCGGGGCGCCGGGCTGGCCACCTGCGCCGCGGCCATCGGGCTGACCTGCGCGGTCCTCACCTACCTGGGCGCCAGGCTGGGACACGCCGCCGAACGCTGGTTCGGCGCCAAGGCCGAGATCGCCGGGGGCCTGGTGCTGATGGCCCTGGGCGTCAAGATGCTCTTCACTGTGTGAAAGGAGCCGGGAGATGACCCCCGCCGGATCACATCCCTCGCGCCGGACGCCGCCGCTGCGCCGGCTGGCCCTGCTGCTCGCGCTGGCGGCGGTGCCCTTCGCGGCCTCCTCCTGCCGGGGGGGCGAGCCCGGGCTGACCGCGCTGTCCGCGGACGAGTTCGCCGAGGGCTTCGCGGCCGACCGGATGCGCGCGGCCGCCCTGGATCGGGAACTGGAGTCGATGACGGCCTTTCTGGAGAAGCGCCCGGGGCTCTCGGCCCCCGAGGTGCTCTCCGCCGCCGACGAGCGCGCGCTCCTCGACGCCTGGCGCGCGGTCTGGGACGGGGCCTTCGCGCTCGACCAGATCCGCGCCTACTACGAGGACTGGTGGCGCTTCAACCTGGCCGGCAAGGAGCGGCCGCGGCACGTGCAGAGCTTCCTGCTGACCTACGCGGCCGAGCTCTCGCTCTACGAGAAGAGCTCGCGCCTGGTCCTGCTGCTCGACAGGAACCCCAACGCCGTCAAGTTCCTGGAGGCCCCGCACCCCGCCGACGGCCTGCCGGCCGGCACCCTCACCAAGTTCCGGAGCGAGTTCCAGGGCAACCGCGACCTCGTCCGGGTGGGCGCCGGCGACGCCTACCTCCACACCGTCCTGAAGATCGCCAAGGCCGACGCCGAGGCGGCCCGGCTGGGCTGCGCGGAACTGCCCGGACGCATCGATCGGCACCTCGAGGCCATCCGCGCGCTGCCCAACGTCAAGGTGGCCCTGGCGACCGCCGGCAGCGACCTGGGGGCGCTCAAGCGCGGCGTGCGCCGGGCGTGGCTGCCCTGCCAGAGCGCCGTGGCCGATTGGATGGGCGACGCCAAGGTCCGGCGCCACGGGGTCTACCTGGTGAGCGACGAGCAGCTGGCGGAGCTGCGGCCCCGGCTCCGGGCCGGAGACGTCCTGCTGGCCCGCAAGAACTGGTACCTGAGCAACGTGGCCCTGCCGGGATTCTGGCCGCACGCCATCCTGTACCTGGGCGCCCCGGACGAACTCGACAAGGAGCTCGACTGCCCCGAGGCCCGCGCGCGGGCCAAGAAGATCTGTGGAGAGGAGCTCTCCCCGCTGGCCTGCCTCGAGAGGAAGTTCCCCGAGGCGGTCAAGGCCTGGCGCGCCGGCCGCGGCGGCCGGGAGCTCCTGACCATGGAGGCGGTCAGCGAGGGGGTGCAGCTCTCGACGCTCCACGAGGTCGGCGGCGACTACCTGGTGGCGCTCCGGCCGAAGCTCGACCGGGCCGACCGGGCCGAGGCGCTGTTCGCCGCGTTCACGCACCTGGCCAAGCCCTACGACTTCGACTTCGACTTCGCCACCGACCACGCCATCGTCTGCACGGAACTGGTCTGGAGGAGCTACCGCCCGGCCGAGGGCAAGAAGGGGCTGGAGATCCCGCTGGTCGACGTCATGGGCCGCCGGACGCTGCCGGCCAACGAGGTGGCCCGGCTCTACGCCGCCCAGCGCGGCAGGCCCGAGGCGCAGTTCGAGTTCGTCGCCTTCTACGACGGCCGCGAGCGCGACAAGTGCGCCGTGCCCGCCGGTGAGGAGGACTTCGCGAAGTCCTGCGAGCGGGCCAAGTGGGACGTCCTGTTGAAGTGATCCGGCCGGCCGGCCGCATCGCCGATGGAGGGAGACTCATGCTCACCCGTCTGACCACCGCATTCCTGGCCGCAACGCTCTTCCTGGCCGCCGCGGGCCCCGCGGCTCCCGGCGGCGAGGCCGCTCCGGCCCCCGCCGCCGCCGGCGAGGTCACCGAGGTCAAGGCGGTCTGCCGCAACGGGCAGACCTTCATCACCTGGAAGGATGCGGCCGAGGGCGAGGCCGGCTCGAAGATCCGCTACTCGCTCTACCGCTCGGACAAGCCCATCGGGCCGGACCTGGCCGGCGCGCAGCTGTACACCTCCGGCATCCTCAACAACTCCGCCAAGCTCTTCGGCGGGGCCTTCAACATGAAGGACCGGCTCAACCCCGAGCGGCCCACCGCGATCATCGAGGAGAAGGGCGCGCGATTGCCGATGTGGTCGGGCCTGGCGGTCGTGACCGTCGAGAAGGACGGCAAGGCCTTCTACGCGGTGGTGGCCACCGACGAGAAGGGCGCGGCGCTCGCGAAGCCCATCCCGGGCAAGAGCGCCACGGCCGAGGCGGTCGAGGAGAAGGTCGCGCCGATTCAGCCCATCCTGCTGGAGGACTCCAAGAGCCGCAAGGGCCCCTACATCCAGCAGACCTGCATCAAGGGCACCAAGGGCCTGCCGCTGCGCGTCGAGCTCCACGCCTCGAGCGGCGGGGGCGGCGGCGCGGCCGAGTACGGCGACTACTATCTGTATTTCGCCCGGAAGGAGTGGGGCTGGATGGACGGCCTGCCCGGGGTCTTCTCGGTGCAGGAGCGCACCGACGGCGGCCACCGCCTGGCGCTCGACAGCCGCGACGCCATCGTCACGCCGGCGGCCGGCCCGATGGAGACCTACTGGTTCGGCTACGTCTGCGTGCCGCAGTGGGCCGACCACAAGGAGCCGCGGGCCTACAACTTCACCGAGAAGCGCATGCTCTGGGTGATCGACTACGTGGTGAAGAAGTACGAGGCCGATCCCGAGCGGGTCTACGCCGGCGGCGGCTCGATGGGCGCCTGGGGCTCCTCCACCTTCGCCTTCCGGCACCCGGAGGTCTTCGCCGCCATCTATCCGAACCGTCCGCGCACCCGGCAGAAGGGCATGCCCACGCTGCCGGGCACACCCAAGGCCACCGGCCCGGTGATGATGGACGACGGCAAGACGCCCTACCTGGAGCGCATGGACATGGTCAAGTTCGCCAGCGAGCACCACGAGGACCTGCCGCCCTACATCTGGTGCTGCGGCCGGCGCGACGGCTTCGCCTCCTGGCAGGAGCAGGTCGACCTGGTCAAGGCGCTCACCGCCAACCACCACGGTTTCGCCTTCGCCTGGAACGACGGCGACCACTCCTCGGGTGGCTATCCCATGGGCAAGGTGGCGAAGTACTTCGGCAGCGACAAGTTCGCCCGCAACAAGAGCTACCCGGCCTTCGGCAACAGCTCGATCAACGACAACCTCGGCAACGGCGACCCCAAGGACGGCGACCTCGGCAACGACGACCCCAAGAAGGGCCCCGTCGAGGTCTTCGGCATCAACCTCGGCTTCATCTGGAAGGACGTCGTCGACGAAGACGGCAAGTGGTCGGTGAAGCTCTCCAACGACCTGGCCAAGGCGGAGATGACCGTGGACGTCACCCCGCGGCGCTGCCAGAAGTTCAAGCTCAAGGCCGGCGACAAGCTGAAGTGGGCCAATTCCGCCGGCGGCGCCGGCGAGATCACCGCCGACCAGTGGGGCCTGGCGACCGTCGAGAAGGTCAAGATCGCCCCGGGAGCGGAGACCACGCTGACCATCGCCAGGCAGTGAGATCGACGCGGCCTGCCGACGCTTTGGGGTTGCCGCCGCCGCGCCACCGGCTAGAATCCGCGCGGATGAAACCGCGCGTAACCCGATTGGCAACGGAGCTCCTATGGCCGAAGACATGATCCCCCGGGGCTCGAAGCCCCCCTCTCTGGAGGAACTCCTGGCCCTCCAGCTCACCGGCGGCGTGGGCGCCGTGACCTACCGCAAACTGCTGCGCGCCTTCGGCTCGGTGCAGGGCATCCTGGCCGCCCCGCCGGGGCTCATCGACGAGGTCGACGGCGTGGGCCCCAAGCGCGCGGCCAGCCTGGCCTCCGGCCGGGGGCTGGAGGATGCCGCGGCCGAGATCCGCCGCGCCGCCGAGCTGGGCGTGCGGTTGCTGCCCTACACCTCGGACGAATACCCGCCGGCCCTCAAGCTCATCTACGACCCGCCGCTGGTGCTCTATCTGCGCGGGGAGCTCCGGCCCGAGGACGCGCTGGCCCTGGGCGTGGTCGGCTCCCGGCGCTGCTCCTACTACGGCAGCACCCAGGCCGGGCGCTTCGCCGGTGAGCTGGCCCGGCTGGGCTTCACGGTGGTCAGCGGCCTGGCCCGCGGGGTGGACACCGCCGCCCACGCCGGGGCGCTTTCGGCCGGCGGCCGCACCCTGGCGGTCATCGGCCGGGGCCTGGCCGGCGTCTACCCGCCGGAGAACGAGGACCTCGCCCGGCGGATCGCCGACGGCCACGGCGCGGTGCTCAGCGAGCTGCCGCTGGAGGCCCCGCCGGCCCGCGAGAACTTCCCGCGCCGCAACCGGCTGATCAGCGGCCTGTCGCTCGGGGTCATCGTGGTGGAGGGCTCGCGCCGGAGCGGAGCCATGATCACCGCCGCGGTGGCCCTGGAGCAGGGCCGCGAGGTCTACGCCCTGCCCGGCAAGGCCGGCGATCCGCTGGCCGAGGGCCCCAACGGGCTGATCAAAAGCGCCGGGGCCAAACTGGTCGAAACGCCCCAGGACGTCCTGGACGAGCTCGGCCCGGTGGCCGACGCCCTGGTGGGGCTGGAGCTGCCGGAGCGCCATCGCCAGGCGGCGATGGCCGCGCTGGCCGGACCCCGGGAGGAATCCGCGCGCCCCGCCGCCGACGCCCGTTCGGCCGGGCTGACCGCCGCCGAACGCCGGGTGCTCGAGCAGCTCTCCTCCGAGCCGGCCGGCGCCGACGAGGTCATCGAGCGCGCCGGGCTGCCCCCGGCCGAGGTGGCCTCGCTGCTGATGGTCCTGGAGATCCGCCGTCTGATCCGGCGGCTCCCCGGGCAGCGCTACGTCCGGACGGCAGGCTGACGGCCCATGATCCTGACCCTGACGCTCAACCCCACCGTGGACCGCGTGCTGGCGGTGCCCGGCTTCCGTCCGGGCGGCGTGCGCCGCGCCGAGCTGCTCGACCTGATCCCCGCCGGCAAGGGCTTCAACGTCTCGCGGGTGCTGGCCGCCCTGGGCGTGCCCAGCACCGCCGCCGGGCCGGTCGGCGCCGCCGAGATCCCGCTATACCGCGCGGCCTTCGGGCCGCTGGGGGTCAGGCTGCGGCTCTTCCCCTTCCCGCGGCCAACCCGCAGCAACGTCACCGTGATCGACCCGCGAGCCGGGACCGAGACTCACCTCCGCGAGCTGGGGCCCGCGGTGCCGGCCGGAGCCCTGGCCCGCCTGACCCGGGGCCTCTTCGGCCGGAGCCGGCGAGCCGCCGGCTCCGCCGGGGTCCTGGCCTTCTGCGGCTCGCTGCCGCCGGGGATGGGCCAGGCCGGACTCCTCGGCGCGCTCCGCGCCGCCCGCCGCTCCGGCCGGCGCCTCTTCGTCGACTCGAGCGGCCAGCCCCTGCGGACGGCTTGGAGGCTCCGGCCGGAGATCCTCTCCGTCAACGCCGAGGAACTCGCCGGGCTGACCGGCCGCCCGACGGACTGCCCGTCCGCGGCCCTGGCTGCGGCGCGCGCGCTGCTGGTCGCCGGCCGCGGGGCCGACGGGCCGGGCGACCGGCTGATCCTGGTCAAGCTCGGAGCCCGGGGGGCTCTGGCCGTGGGCGCGGCCGGGGCCTGGCGGGCCATCCCGCCGGCCATCCGGGCCCGCAACACGGTGGGCGCCGGCGACGCCTTCAACGCCGGCTTCCTGGCGGCCGAGTCCCGGGGCGTGCCCGCGGCGTTGGCCCTGGCCGCCGCCTGCGGCGCGGCCCAGGCGGCCAGCCCGGCCCTCGGCCGGCTCGACCCGGCCAGGGTCGCCAGCCTGGCCCGCGCCCTCCGCGTGGAGACGCTGGCCGGCAAGCGGGGATGACGGCGGCTCCGGCCCGGGCCGGGCGACGTTGCGCCCCACCGGGTCGCGCGTAAGATAACGGCGGCCGCGGGTCCTCCGGCCACCAGGGGGGTCTGACTTGACCGATCCCGTCTCCAGTCCCGTGCCCAGCCCCGCCGAACAGGCACTCGGGATGCTCCAGCGCCGCCTCGCCACCCGCGAGGAGGAACTCGGCGAGCTCCGGGCCATCAGCGACGCCGTCCTGCGCGCCCTGGAGAGCTGGGTGGTGCTGGTGGACGGCGAGCAGCGCGTGCTCCTGGCCAACGAGGGGTTCTGCCGGGCCCGCGGGATATCCCGCCTGGACGTCGTCGGACGCCGGCTGACTGAGCTGCTGGGCGCCAACGTCCCCGAGAACGGCCCGGTCATCGACGCCGTGGCCGGCGCCCTGGCGGCGGCCCTGGGCGGCGGCGGCGAGAGCCGGCTTTCGGGGCTGCGCCTGGCCGACCGCCCGGGACAGGGACCCGACCGCAACGAGCACATCGTCGACCTGCGCATCACCGCGGTGGGCGGCGTCGAACGCCGCGCGCTGGTGGCGGTGGCCGACATCACCGAGTACTGGCGCGCCCAGGAGGAGGTCATCCGGGAGAAGCGCAAGCTCAACGACATGGTCCAGGCCACCGGGGCGGGCCTGTCGCTGCTGGACCGCGACCGCCGGGTGATCTGGGCCAACCGGGTCTTCCTGCAGTGGTTCGGGGATCCGGCCGGGCGCTCCTGCTTCCAGGTCTTCCGTTGCTCGGACCGGCCCTGCCACGACTGCGAGATCCAGAAGGTGGCCGCCACCGGCGGATCGATCGTGGAGAACTGGTCGACCTACACCGCCGGGGGCAACCGCCGGCACTTCCAGAACACGGTCACGCCCATCCGCGACGAGCGCGGGGCCCTCTACCAGTACCTGGTGCTGACCGACGACGTCACCGACCGGCAGTCCAAGATCGAGCAGCTCAACCTGCTGCGCCGCCTCGGCGAGGTCATGGCCGGCACGCTGGAGCTGGACCGGCTCTTCAACCTGGTGCTGACCTGCGTGACCGCCGGCCACGCCCTGGGCTTCAACCGCGCCTTCCTGTTCCTCCTGGACCGCTCCGCCAACCGCCTGGTGCCCAAGCAGGCGGTGGGCCCGACCAGCCGCGACGAAGCCATGCGCATCTGGGGTGAGCTCTCCGCCCGGCAGACGACCATCGAGAGCGTCTTCGACGACGCCGAGAAGCTCCCCTCGGCCGAGGACCAGCCCCTCTTCCATCGCATCCGGAATCTGTCCTATCCGGTCGAGGAGGCCAACGTCGGT
>JAKLDR010000290.1 GCA_022703445.1 Planctomycetota bacterium
CACATGGCCACCCAGGGTGAGGGCCACCACGAGCTCGTGGGCCACGGCAACTTCAAGACCGAGCACGCGGCCTTCCCCTACGGCGCTCACTTCGCGGAGGCCGCGGTCAACGTGCGCAGCGGGGAAGTGAAGCTGCTGCGCTACCACGCCTACCAGGACTGCGGCACGCCCATCAACCCGGCCCTCGCCCTGGGCCAGATCTACGGCGGCGTCATGAAGGCGGTGGGCCACTCGCTCTACGAGGAGATGCTCTACGACAAGGACGGGCGGCCGCTCAACCTGGGCTTCCTGGACTACAAGATCCCGTCGGTATTCGAGGTGCCCGAGGACTTCCACGTGGAGCTGGTGCCGGTGGCCGACGAGGTGGGCCCCTTCGGCGGCAAGAGCGTCTCCGAGATCAGCCTGAACGGCTCGGCCCCGGCGATAGCCATAGCGATACACGACGCCGTCGGCGCCTGGTGCCGCGAATGGCCCTTCACCCCCGAACGCGTCCTCAAGGCAATGGGACGATTATGAGAATTGAACCACAGAGGCACAGAGAGGAAAGAAGAGATGGAGAGGATTCCCGTCCCATGCTTTTTCCCGCGCTCTTTGTCAGTTCCTCTGTGTCTCTGTGACTCTGTGGTCTGACTTGTGCTTCCATCATTACCGGAAACTGAACGCAATTGGAGGAAACCATGAACGCGAACGAGATCACGAAGCTCATCGAGCAGCTGGCCGGCAAGAAGACCGGGATGTACCGCAAGGACTTCCTGCTCACCTGGGAGAAGAGCCGCGACGAGCTTGAGGCCACCTTCCTGGTGGCGGACATCCTGCGCGAAATGCGCCAGGCCAACATCGACACGCGGCTGTGGAACAACGGCATCGCCGTGTCCAACTTCCGCGACAACTCCACCCGCACCCGCTTCTCCTACGCCAGCGCGTCGGACCTCCTCGGGCTCTACGTGCAGGACCTGGACGAGGGCAAGAGCCAGATCGCCCACGGCGAGACGGTGCGCGAGACCGCCAACATGATCAGCTTCCTGTCGGAGGCCATAGGCATACGCGACGACATGTACCTGGGCGAGGGCGACAAGTACCAGCGCGAGGTGGCCAAGTCCCTGGACGAGGGCGTCGCGGCCGGCGTCCTGCCCGACCGCCCCACCGTGGTCAACCTGCAGAGCGACATCGACCACCCCACCCAGTCCATGGCCGACATCCTGCACCTGGCCCACCACTTCGGGGGCCTGGACAAACTCAAGGGCAAGAAGATCGCCATGACCTGGGCCTACTCCCCGTCCTACGGAAAGCCCCTGTCCGTGCCCCAGGGCATCATCGGGCTGGCTTCGCGCTTCGGCATGCAGGTCAGCCTGGCCCACCCCGAGGGCTATGACCTGATCCCGGAAACCGTGGCACTCTCCAAGAAGCAGGCCGCGGAATCCGGCGGTTCCTTCCAGCACGTCAGCTCCATGGACGAGGCCTTCAAGGACGCGGACATCGTCTACCCCAAGAGCTGGGCCCCGTACCACGTCATGCAGCAGCGCGTTCCCCTCCTGCACGCCAACGACCAGGCGGGCCTCAAGGACCTGGAGAAGCAGTGCCTGGCCAACAACGCGCGCTTCACCGACTGGGAGTGCACCGAAGCCAAGATGAAGCTGACCAAGGGCGGCAAGGCCCTCTACATGCACTGCCTGCCCGCGGACATCACCGGCGTGTCCTGCAAGGCCGGCGAGGTGGCTGAGAGCGTGTTCGACCGCTACCGCGACGACACCTACCGCGAAGCCAGCTACAAGCCCTACATCATCGCCGCCATGATCCTGCTCGGCAAGCGCAAGGATCCGGCCGCGACGCTCAAGGCCCTCCTCGCTCGCGCGGCGCCCAGGCAGGTGCTGTAGGATTTCCCGATACCTCCGTGTCTTCGTGATCCCGGAAATCAACCACGGAGACACGGAGACACGGAGAAAATTAAAACAAACCACAGAGACGCAGAGACACAGAGGAGATTGAGAATGGGGATCTCCAAATCCCCACTCCCTTCTCTTTCGCCGTGACCTCCGTGCCTCCATGGTTCAATATTTTATTGATGCTTTCTCTGTGCCTCTGTGACTCTGTGGTCGTCTTTCGTAAATGATCTTGTTCAGCATTTTCGAGACATGCTGGCTCCAATACTCGTCGCCGTCGTGACTGGTTCACCTTACCGCAGCACGCATTCCCAACCCGCGGTTCCGCAACGCGGAACCGCGATGTCGCACAAAGGCGCAGCCGCCAGTTCCGGCATCCCGAACAGCCACCCGCGGTTCCGCAACGCGGAACCGCGATGTCGCGCAAAGGCGCAGTCACCAGTTCCAGCATCCCGAACATCAACCCGCGATTCCGCAAAGCGGAATCGCGATGTCGCGCCTACGGCGCGACTATTACCATTGCCGGATTATCTTCCCTTCACGGTCCACCCATGCGCTCGGCCCGGCGCGGAAGCGGACGGAGGCGCCGCCGGGCCAGGTTTCCAGCACCTCGTCGAAGCTCGGCGGGATGAGCCACTCGCCGG
>JAKLDR010000291.1 GCA_022703445.1 Planctomycetota bacterium
ACCACAGGCACTTCCGCTTGTCGTCGGCCAGCAAGGAGGTGACATCGTAGGGCGCCCCGCCGTCCAGGCCATTGCGCACCTGCTGAGACCGGGCCGAGGCCAGAAGCTGGAAGGTCTTCTTCTGCGGATCGAACTCGGCAAGCGCACCGGTGGACACTCCTTGCCCCGCCGCAGGATTGCCGAAACCGAGATAGAGCTTCCCGTCCATGCAGGCTGCGGACACGACCCCCTTGGCCGGCAAGCCCGCTTGCTCCGCGATCACCGTGGCGCGGCCGTTGGCCACCACCAGCAGTCCGCCCTCCGCTGTGCCCACGTAGACCGCATTCTTGTCGGCAGCCACGCAGGTTACAGGGGCCTTTCTTCCGGAATTGCCTGCCGCCCGGCTCTGCATGCTGCAGCCAACCGTCGCATTGCCCAAAGCCGCCGGAGCACCGCCATCCATGGGCACGGCGGATACATGCACGTAGACCTCGTCCGCCGGATCCCCGGTATGCACAAGGATCAGCCGGTTCCCATCGGCCAGCGCAGCCACCAGGCGCGTACAATTCGCAGGCATCGCGCCCACGTTGACACGCGTCAGCTTGAGCGCCCCCGACGATGCCGGCACTGCCGAACCGGCAAGCGATGCGGCGTAGTCCCGCCTCCTCTTCTCCAGATCCTCGGCCCACTTCGGAATGTACCTGGCCGGAGCGCCCCTGAACTCCTTCTGTATGACCGGATCCTTGATGCAGCCGTTGAGAACCGCCAGCATCCGCTCGACCACCTGGTCCGCCTCGCGAATCTTGCCGCACCTCTCCGTGTAGGTCAGCCACTTGTCGATCACGTCTCGCCACGCCGAGAGCCGGCTGGGGTCGTTGTCGCGTATGGAAGCCTCCACCAGCGGCCGGCAACACTTGTCGAGAGGGGCCGGTCCCAGCACCCGCAAGAGCTGCTCCGCAAATACGGCGTCCAGCGCATCGCGGTGGCCTTCGCGCACCTTTACTACAAGCTCCCGGTTATCCGGAGGCTTGTCCTGCATGATGATCCTCAGCGCCGCTCCCGCCGCCTCGGTGTCCAGATAACAGGTGTAGCGATACTTCGTCTGGTTGGCCATGAGCTGCAGATAGGGGGACTTCTGGGCTGCCAGCCAGTCGAGGGCCTCCTCGACTATGCGCTGCTCCTCGGGGCTGTTGAATTGATGCTTGCCGGGCTGCAGACTCTGGATCTGCGTGGTCAGAAAGGCCTGGCCCGGACGGCCCCAGGGGTCGATCTTGCCGGGCGGATTCCCTATCTTCGCTGCATTCTGGCGAAGGACCTCAACCCAACCCTTGGCATCGCAGTTCCAGACGCAGACGGCCGATAGATCGGCGAGCCGACGCCACCACTCGCCCTCGGACTCCGCCGTCCAGTTCT
The DNA here is from genome assembly GCA_022703445.1 of Planctomycetota bacterium. Classification (GTDB taxonomy): domain Bacteria; phylum Planctomycetota; class SZUA-567; order JAKLDR01; family JAKLDR01; genus JAKLDR01. Next base: position 1,393 of record JAKLDR010000291.1, read on the forward strand.
TCTCGATGAAGCCAAGCCGCCGGCCATAGGTGGCCGCAGCGATTCCGGCCATCTCCCGGCGGATTTCCAGCGTATCCTTCTCTTCGGGAGAGATCGGCATCGATTGTACCGTCATGACCTGGCTCTCGCCCGTGAGGCCCTGGGGCTCCGGGCGGACCTTGTCGCCCTTCTCACGCATCGCGTCGTGCAGCACCACGGCCTCTTCCGCCAGCTGGTAGGCCCGAAGCACGGCCAGAAACGCCCTCTGCTTCGTCTCCGGCGCACAAGCCTTCCTGCCGCTCAAGGCCTCCATCCCCACCAGGTCGGCAGCCCATGACCGGTAGGTCTGTATGGCGTACTCCAGGGTTTCAGGGGTCTTGTCGAGCACCAGAGCCACATCGACTGCGTGGGTGGAGGCCTCGAACTCGCCATAGGCGCCCAGCAGCCTGGCCCTCTTGGCGAAGATCGCGGCTTCCTTCTTGGGATCAGGGTTCACAGCCGGCGCGGAGACGTTCTTCAACTTGCCGATCACCATCCCGGCGATGGCCTTGCGCAAGGACGCCGGCTCCCGCCACTCCACCTCAGCCGACGCCCGTTCCTCGGTGCCTCCGGCCAACGGTCGGATCTTCGCCGTTACCGCCAGTTTGTCCTGTCCGGAGACGCGCCTTATCCCACCTTCGACAAGAAAGGCCGAGGCCCTCAGTTTCTGCTCGGCACCCGAGAGGTCCTTTTCGTTCTGCAGGTAGCGGATGTGACTCCGTTCGAGCAGCACGACGTTGGGCGCGTTCGCCAGGTCAACCGTCAGGAGATCTCCGATCACCTGCCCCAACCCGTCCAGGAGATGCCCCGGCTCCTCCGACTGAAAGCCGAGCACCCCGATGAACACCTTGTTCTCCAGGGGCAGCCGGGACTTCCCCATCGCGGACCGGATCGCGCCAACCACTGCCGCGGAATCCTCGGCCAGCTCCTTCTCTTCGATCAGCGTGGAGGCGAGGATCACCCCCGATTGCACTTCAACGACGCGTATCCTGCACGCGGCGGGAGCATCCGGGGACACGCGGCTCGGAGGATTGTCCGTAGCCTGGGCCTGGAGACGTTTCAAGGCTTCGGGTGGCAGCTTGCTCAGTATTTCGGGCGGGATGTTCTTT
>JAKLDR010000292.1 GCA_022703445.1 Planctomycetota bacterium
AAGTAATCGGAAGCATCGCCGTGAGAGGTCCGGCCTGTGCCGGCGGCTACCTCCACAGCCCGGAGGCGACCGCGGCGGTCTTCCGGAACGGATATGTGCTGACCGGCGACACAGGCTTCCGGGGAACGGACGGGCAGTTCTGCCTTCTCGGGCGGGATCGCCCGATGCTGGATATCGCCGGCAAGAAGGTGGCTCCAGCCGAGGTCGAAGCGTGTCTGCGCCAGCACCCGGCCGTGATCGAAGCGCAGGTCTCCGGCGGATGCAACGCCGAAGGCCATGGGCACGTCCGAGCGCTGGTGGCCGCCTCCGCCGCAGTGACCGCGCGCGAACTGCGAGATCACTGTCTCCTCAGGTTGGCGGACTACAAGGTGCCACGGGAGATCGAGTTCACCTCCGTCGCGGCGTCCGGGCCCCTGGACAAGCCGCGGCTCAACACCCGCGACGACAATGCAAGATCGGAGAGCTGATGGCAGGCTCGCTCTTCGACCACCTGTTGGACCCGGCCGCAGCTTCACCCTCCTCTCCCGCGGTCGTCGACGGGGATCGGGCCCTCTCCCGCGCCGAGCTTTCCAGGGCGGCGGAGAGACTGGCCGGCCAGCTGGTCGGACAGGGCCTCGCGCCGGGGGACACCCTCGGGTGCCTCATGCCCAACTCCATCGAAATGGTCGTGGCCGTGCTGGCCGGCATCCGCCTTCAGGCCAGACTGCTGCTGCTGGATCCGGGGCTGAAGCCGGCGGAAGTGGCCGGCATCTGCGACCGCGCGTCAGCCCGGCTGCTGCTCGTGCCCCCCGGCGCCGCGTCCAGGAGTCCGGCAGACTCCGGACCGCCAAGCCTGCCGGTGCCGACGGCCGAGGAACTGCTGGCGCCGGGAACCCCGCCGGGCGGCCGGCTGTCGACCGGCGATGGTGCCGCGGACCGGACCTCGTTCCTGTTCCTGTCCTCCGGATCGACCGGCATGCCCAAGCTGGTGTTGTGTTCCGCGGACCACCTGCGCAACGTCATCGAACTGCTGAGCGCCCCGTGGCCGCACGGATCCGGGGACCGAATGGGCACGGTCCTGCCTCTCTTCCACGTCTGGGGCCTGCGGCACATGCTGGCCACGGCCCTCCGAATTGGAGCGCCCATCCACCTGCTGCCGGCCGCTCCCCGCCAGCTGGCCGCGGCCATCGCAAGGGAGCGTATCACCATACTGCCAGCCACCCCCTTCATCTTCAGGATGCTGGCCGAGACGGACTTCCGGGCCGTTCCGGACTTCAGCAGCCTCCGCCTGCCCATCTCCGGCGGCGCCCCACTGACCCGGGATCTGGTGGAGAAGTTCCGGGCGAAGTTCGGCGCCGACATCCACCACCTCTACGGCTCCACCGAGGTTGCCCTGGCACTGGTTGCCGACCCCTCCGACTGGACCCCTTCAGGCGGATGGAGATGGCGGGCCAGTCCAGGCGTCACGGTCAAAGTAGTGGGGCCAGACGGCCGCGAGGTCCCCGCGGGGACCATCGGCACCCTGGCCGTGCGGAGCTCGGCCTGCGCCAGCGCTTACTTGGACGACCCGGTCGCCAGCGCGGCGACGTTCCGAGATGGCATGGTCATCACCGGCGACGCCGGCTCCAGCGACGCGGACGGACGCTTCACGCTCCTGGGGCGGGAGCAGCCGATGCTCAACATCGCCGGCAAGAAGGTTGCTCCGGCCGAGATCGAGGCCTGTCTGCGCCTGCACCCAGCAGTTCGCGAGGCCAGAGTCACTGGGACAAAGACATCCAGTGGCGATGACAGCATTGGGGCTCTGGTTGCCACCCAGGGGCCGGTGACCGCGCAGGAGCTCAGGGACTTCTGTGCCGCGCGCCTGGCCACCTTCAAAGTACCGCGGGATATTGAGTTCGTCGCAGCCAGAACGGCCGGCCCCCTGGGCAAGACCCACCTAGACGCGCGGACAGCCGGCATGCCGCCCTTCCTGCCCCACTGATGACCACCCAGGACCACACCACGGGCCATCCGCTCCAGATCACACGAGCGCCCCGACGTGTACGCGTAGCCGTCAACGTGGGAGCGGCTCTGTGTTCCCTGCTCTACCGACGCCGGCCGAATGCCGCTCTGAGCCTGGCCTCCGTGATCGGCCGCGCCGCGGCCGCCTTCCACCTCCCAGTGGATCCCGCACGGGTCGCCGCCCTTCTGCGCGAGCCGCTGGGGCCCGCCCATAAGGCCATCGCTCGGGATATGGCCCGGAACCACCACCGCCATGCTATTCTGGCACGAATGATCGACCTCCACGGTATCGCGCCACTTGCACCAGCCGTTCGCTGGACAGGACTCGAACTGCTCGTCAACATGCGCAACGCCGGCACACCGGCGATCATCGCGGTGACCCATCTCGGCCCGTCCAAGGCCATACTCGCGGCCTTCCATCAGGCCGGACTGCCACTGCTGTTCGTCGGACGGGCTCGCCACGAGATGAAGCTGCCAGCGGGCTTGCGAGTACTCGGGTTCCATGGTT
>JAKLDR010000293.1 GCA_022703445.1 Planctomycetota bacterium
CGAGGTGCGCCGGACGCTGCGGATGCGCTGCCGCTACGAGGTCGCGAACAACTCCTATGCCAAGGGGATCGTCCTGACGCTGGCCAACGATACGGTGGGGACGGGTCCGCGCCTACAGATGCTCACCGGGGACGACGCAGCTAACCGCGAGGTGGAGCGGGAGTTCGACCGCTGGGCGCGGGCGGTATCACTGGCCGAGAAGCTCCGGACCATGCGGATGGCGCGGGTGCAGGACGGCGAGGCATTCGCCATCCTGGCCAACAACCCCGTCCTGGCCCACACGGTGAAGCTCGATCTGCGCTTGGTGGAGGCCGACCAGGTGACGAGCCCGTTCGGGGGGCTCTTGGACGACGCCGAGGTCGACGGCGTGATGCTGGACGAGTACGGGAACCCGGCTGCCTACCGGGTGATGGCCGAGCATCCCGGGGCGCTCAGTCGGCGGCTCCGGGAGGAGTACTTCACGATCCCGGCGTCGCACATGATCCACGTCTTCCGGCTGGACCGGCCGGGGCAGCACCGCGGGGTGCCGGAGATTACGCCGGCCCTGCCGCTCTTCGCGCAGCTCCGGCGCTTCACGCTCGCGGTGATCTCGGCGGCCGAGGCGGCGGCCGACTTCGCGGGCATCCTCTACACCGACGCGCCGGCCAACGGCGAGGCCGACTCGGTCGAGCCGATGGACTCCATTGAGCTTGAGCGCAACATGCTGATGACCATGCCTGGCGGCTGGAAGATGAGCCAGGTGGAGCCGATGCAGCCGGCGACGACCTATGGGGAGTTCAAGCGGGAGATCCTGAACGAGATCGTGCGCTGCATCTGCATGCCCTACAACATCGCCGCGGGCAATTCCTCGGGCTACAACTACGCCTCGGGTCGCCTCGACCACCAGACCTATTTTAAGTGCATCCGAGTGGAGCAGGCCTTCATGGCCGAGCGCGTGCTCGACCGCGTGCTCGCCGCCTGGCTGTGGGAGTACGCGCTCGCCGTGGGCGCGGTGGACTACGTCCCGACGCAGGGGCTGGAGCGCATTCTGCCCGACCACCAGTGGTTTTGGGACGGCTTCGAGCACGTGGACCCGGCGAAGGAGGCGACCGCGGCCGAGAAGCTCCTGAAGGCTGGCCTCATGACCGAGGCCGAGTACCAGGCCAAGCGCGGGGTGGACTGGGAGGATCACCAGGCCCAGCGGCAGCGGGAGGCCGATAGTCGGAAGCGGCGCGGCTTGCCTCAGCCCTGGGACTCGAGCAAGGGCGCGGCCGTAGCGGCGCCCGCGGCCGACGGGGAGGAGGAGTAGCATGCCTTACCCCCGCGAGCACGCTGCACGCCTCAACGACCCCGCCAAGTACGCGCGGTTCCGCCGGGAGAACGACAAGTTCGGCCCCGGGATCGACGCGGTATGGGGCATCACCCAGGACGGCCAGGCCGAGCTGCAGGCGATCCGGTTCGACGCGGAGCGGTTCACGCCGGCCGAGGCCAAGGCATGGCTGACGGAGCATGGGCACGAGCCCATCCTGTTCGAGCCGGCCGCCGACAAGGCCGAGGGCGCCGCGGACGAGTTCGTGATGGTCGAGGCCGCCGGCGAGGGCGGGAAGTTGCGCGTCATGGGCGTAGCCTACTCGGGCGGCAAGATGCGGCTGCCTGGCTGGCGGCATCCGGTGGTGGTGGATCTGGCCGGGATGGCGGTGCCGGAGAGCGTGCCGCTACTCACCAACCACGACAACCGTACTGGCAGCCGGGTGGGCGTGGTCCGGGCGCGGGTCGAGGACCGGGCGCTGGTCATCGACGGAGAGATCCTCTCCTCGAGCGGCCAGGCCCAGGGGATCGTGGAGCAGGCCCGGGCCGGCGCGGACTGGCAGCTCTCTATCGGCGCGGAAGTCATCGACTCGGAACTCGTGCGTGGCAGCCGGTCGATCAACGGCCGGATGCACGAGGGGCCATTCTACCACGTGAAGAAGTCGGTCTTGCGGGAGGTGTCGGTCGTCGCCGTGGGCGCGGACGCCTCCACTCGTCTGGCGCTCGCGGCAAGGTTCAACCTGTACGGAGGGAATGCGATGGAGTTCGAGAAGTGGCTGAAGGAGCACGGGATCGAGGCTGAGGGGCTGGGCGAGGAGAAGCTCGCGCTGCTCAAGGCGGCCTGGGAGAAGGGCGAGGAGCCCCCGGACCTGGGCAAGAAGAAGGCGCCGGCGCCCAAGGCCCCGGAGAAGGCGGGCAAGGCGTCGGCTGCCGGCGACGGTGCGGCCGAGGGCGCGGTGCCGGTGCGCACCGTTGCCGCCGGGGCGCCTTCCGCCCGGGAGGCGGCCGAGGGCGCCGTGGCGACGGAGCGCGAGCGCGTGGCCGCGATCCAGGAGGTCTGCGCCGGGGAGTTCCCCAAGATCGAGCGGGAGGCGATCCGCTCCGGCTGGGGCGTCGAGGAGACGAGCCAGAAGGTGCTGAAGGCGATGCG
>JAKLDR010000294.1 GCA_022703445.1 Planctomycetota bacterium
GTCACGTAGCAGTCCAAGAGGTCAAGGTCGGAGCCCGACCGCTCCTTGGTCATGGCCAGGTCCACCCAGGCACGGTCCTCGCCCACGATGGGCTCCATCTGGAGCACCGCGTAGCACGGCGCGGAGTTGGGGACGTAAACCGACACCGCTGTCAGGAGCCAGTTCTCGTCGGCCGGCACCGTCGAGCCGTGGATCGAGACGCTTCCGCCCGCCGGCACCACCCCCTCCTTCTCCTCCAGGAGAAGCGGCGGCATCCGTCCGATGTCCAGGTTCCACATGGCGTCACTCCGTGATCCGGAAGGTGAAGGTCAGCACCGACGTGAACTGCCGCAGCTCGGCCAGGTGCTCCTGCGAGTAGATGGGCACGTTCTCGGTCTTGGTCCACACTGCCTGGTGGTACGCCGGCAGGCGCTTCAGCTTGAAAAGCTCGGCGATCTCCTCGACCAGCCCCACCAGCGGGTCGATCTCGGCGGCGTCGGCGGCCCCGAGCTTCTTCTGAACCGCCACATCGACCTTGACCTCGCGCGGCGTGCCGTTGCGCGAGCCGAGTTCCTGCTCCAGCCCCTTGGGCACCACGGTCACGTGCAGGTCCTTCAGCTCGGCCAGGTCGAAGACCGGCTGGTAGGCCCGCTCGGCCGCGACCGGCATGGAGAGCGTCGCCGCATTCAGCTCGGCGACCACCGCATCGGCCACGCGCAGGAGCCCAGCTGCCACGGCCGCCTCACCACGCCAGCTTCACGAGAATGGGCAGGAGCGTCAGCCCAAGGGCAACCGCAGCCACCACCACCGCCGCCCGACATGCTCCGCAAGGGTGTTCGCAGCTCATCAGTTCTCCTTCCCGCGCGACGCCCCGGCCGTCATCTGCTCCAGGGCGCGCGTGTTCTTCTCCAGGGCATCGAGCAAAGTCTCCCGGACCCACTTGTGGTCCCGCTCGATGGCCTCGCTCATCCGCTTCTCGCGCAGCCAGTCGCGCCAGAGGACGTAGCTGACCACCAGGCCCGCCAAGCCCCACTGGCACCACATCGCGCTGTCGCCGCCCACCGGCACCGAGACCGCCAGGAGCGCACCCATCCCGGTCTTCATGACCATCTCAGGAATCATGGCGCGTCCTCCACGCCGACCTGCTTGGTGTGAATCCGGAGCGTGTGGCGATAGAGGTCGGAGTACCGCCACTCCGGCTCCTTGCCCGGGGCCATGACCTCGTAGATGAAGACCTTCCCGCCGTCAGTCTCGCGCACCTGGTCGCCGCGCCTCGGCGTCGCCTGCGCCCCGCCCAGGACCAGGTCGCGGGCCAGGATCAGAAAGTCCCGCGTCTCCGTGTGCTCCGCCACGCCGTAATCGTCGCGGACCTCGAAGACCGTCTTCCCGACCGTGGCCCGGACCTGGATGGTCTCCCCGGCGCGGACGTAATGGACGAACCGCGTCGCGTGTCTCACGCGCTCGCGCTCCAGCCACTCCAGTCCGCGCCGCAGGAGATCCACCGCCGCGCCCCTACTGGCTGAGCCGGGCCCGAACGACCGCGTCGGCGTCGGCCGCAGCCTTCACCGACTTGCCGAGGTACTTGTTGGCCCCGGCCTCCGAGTCGGTCTTGGCGACCGCCTCGGCGACGTCCCAGTAGAGCTTGGCCCCCGCCGGGATGGCGCTGCCCACGCCGGTCGCCTTGGGGAAGTCGAAGACTCCGACCACGGCCAGGGCGCCAAGCTCGCCAGCCTTGTGGCTGCGCTTGGTCACGCCCACCAGCTCCCCGACCACGACCACGTCCCCGGCCGCCACATCGGCCGCCGGAACGAAGTCCACCGCACTGCCTTCTTGCACGTACTCAGCGATCATGTTTCAGCTCCTCCGTTTGCCCTTGACCCCAGTTGCTTGCCGCGTATCCTCACACGCGCCTGGCGGTTGGGGCCGGTTTTCGCTCACCGGCGCGGACCACTCCTTCCGCCGGGCGTTCTTTTGTGCTCAGGCCTCGCCCTTCACCTTGACCGCGCCCCGCGGGTCCTGCTCCTTGACGCCCACGTCGATGTAGGCCCGGAAGCCCATGCCCAGGGCGTTGGCTGGCGCCTCGATCCGCTCGATGTTGGGGGTCTGCTTGCCGTTCAAGAAGACCAGCTCGAAGGCCGGCAGGACGTCGGGGTTCGCGAAGAGATACCACGCCTTGGCGCTGGCCCCCGCGTAGTAGCTGTCCGACATGTGCGGCGCCGACAGCACCGTGTACTTGTTCCGGTGGGGGTTGTCGGTCGGCACCTTGGTGACGCTCCCGCCGCCGGCGACCATGATCTGCGCCGCGCCCATCAAGAGCTCAGCGTCGGTCTCGACCTCGACCGGCACCAGGAGGGTTTCCGGCCGCACGTTGATCGGCTTCTGGTCCCGCGGCTTCGAGCCCGGGCCCGCCTTCTGCTTGCGGAAGAGG
>JAKLDR010000295.1 GCA_022703445.1 Planctomycetota bacterium
ACGGCGGCCAGGCTGGAGCTCTCCTACCTGGTCCGGGACAAGGTGCGCTGGGGCCCGCAGTACGAGCTGCGCCTGGACCGGGGCGCCGGCAAGGTCGAGATGACCAGCCTGGCGGCGGTGGCCCAGGAGACCGGCGAGGACTGGGCGGCGGCCTCCCTGACGTTCTCCACGCGCAGCCCGGCCAAGGGGCTGCGTGGGCCGGTGGTCTCGCCGGTCTTCCTCGGTGCCGCCGAGCGCCCCAGCCGCTCCTCGACGCTGAGCTCCGTGGAGGTCAAGGAGGACGTGCGTCTGGATGCCCCCGCCGCCACGCCGCGCGACGGCGCCGCGGAAGGGCCCCGGCCCCTGAGGGAGGGCTCCCAGCCGCCACCGGTCGGGGCGGCGCCGGCCGCCGCTCCCAAGCCGGCGGACGGCGTCCCCGAACTCCGCGCCGGCGGCGAGACCGCCGAGTTCGCCGCCAGGGAGGTGGTCAGCGTCCCGTCCGATGGCCAGCCGGCGCTGGTGCCGCTGGGGCGCTGGACGGCCGGCTGCAAGTGGCACCTGGAGAGCGTTCCCAAACTGCTCGGCTCGATCTACATCCGCGGCTCGCTGGCCAATCCCACCGGGGTGGTCATGCTGCCCGGCCCCGGCGACTGCTACGTGGACGAGGAGTACGTCGGCAAGGTGGCGGTGCCTCTCACCCCCGGCGGCGGAACGGCGGACCTGTCCTTCGGGGCGGTCGAGGGCCTGTCGGTGAGCCGCAGCGCCGAGCCGCTCGAGAGCAAGCGCCGGGGCACGCTGCGCGGCGGCGGCCGCAACTACCAGTACGCCTATACCATGGAACTGGCGAACGCCACGGCCAAGCCGGTGGAGGTCTCCGTCATTGAAACCATCCCGGTGAGCACCGTCAAGGCGGTGGTGGTGGAACTCGATGCCGAGACCACCCCCTGCGACAAACTCGAAGGCGGTCGGCTGCGCTGGCGCGTCGGACTGGCGCCTGGCGAGCGCAAGCAGATCCGCCTGCGCTACTCGGTGGACATAGGTAAGGAGTACAAATACTAGGGCTCAACGGAAAACCTGTGGGGTCGGGTTCCAGGTTCCTGTCGCCGGCCCTTGCTCGCCTAAGGCCAAATTGCCCTTGAAAGGCCCGGTTTGGCGGACTACACTTCGCCCTCCGGAGGGGTAGCCTTAAGGAGAGGAAGGGGATAGCCATGCGCACAGCATCCGGCATGATAGCAACCCTTTGCGTCGGTCTGGCCTGGGTGACAATGGCCGCAGGCGGGGAGCCGGTCAAGGCTCCAGCGGCCCCACCGGCTCCGGCCGCGGTTGACGACGACCCTGCGGTCGGGTCGGCCGCTCCGGCGGCTCCGGGCTCCGAGACCAAGCCGGCCGTTGCGCCGCTGCCCCCGGAGGACGTGTTCGTCGCCCCCAAGGCCGGCAAGGCCAGGGCCCGCGTCAACGTGCGCGTCGGCCCGGCAGCCGACAAGACCCTGCTGGGCACGCTCAGCCGCGATGACGAGGTCAAGGCTCTGGGGCAGGCCGGCAAGTGGCTGCGCATCCAGATCCCCGATAGAATACCGCTTTGGGTGGGGGCGCAGTTCGTGGAGTTGCCGGCCGGCGGCACTTTCCCGGCCATGGGTACGCTCAAGAGCGACAAGGTCCGTCTGCGTGCGGCCGGAGACCTGAAGGCGCCGATTCTCAAGGAACTGCCTCGCGGCGCTCAGGTCGAGGTGCTCGGGCAGGCGGACACCTGGCTCAAGGTCCGCGCTCCGGCTGACGTTAGCGCCTGGGTGTATGCCGACTTCATCGTGTTGGGCGAAATGGTTGCCGTGGTGCCGCCCGGCCCCGGCCCGTCCGATCCGACCAAGGGGCCCGGCAAGGAGCCGGTCAAGGAACCAGTCAAGGAACCAGTGAAGGAACCGGTTAAGGATCCTGCCAAGGGACCTGCGAAGGAACCTTCGAAGGAACCGGGCAAGGAACCGGTGAAGGAACCCGCCAAGGAGCCGGTTGGCACCGTCGAACTCAAGGGACCGGGAGTTGAGATCTTCGCCGAGGCCGAGGATGCCTACCGTCAGGCCGGTGCGCAGGAACCGCCGGACTACAGCAAGGCCTACGAGCTCTACCGTCGGACCCTGGCGGTCAAGGGCGTCACCGCCCCGGTTGCGGCCCAGTGCAACAAGCGCCTGGCCGAAATCGAGCCGAAGTTGACCGCGGATCAGCACAAGCAGGTCGACGACCGTCTGGCGTTCGAGCGCAAGGAGCAGATCCGCGCTCTGCGCGCGGAGGTCGAGAAGATCCAGACCCAGCTGGAGTCCGCCGCCAACGTCTTCACGGCGGAGGGCTACCTGACCCAGTCCCCGAACGTGGCCGGCGTGCCCGGTCCTTACAAGCTGACCGCTTCCGGCGTGCTCC
>JAKLDR010000296.1 GCA_022703445.1 Planctomycetota bacterium
CATCCCGACGGTAGACGGGAAGGCGGCGGGGCTGTTCTGGATCGTGCCCTGGGACGGCGGGCTGTGGGGGTGCCATTGGGCCATGGCGCCGCAGTACCGGGGCTGGGCGACCATTGAGGCCGCCAGGGAGACCGCGGCCTTCATGTTCGCCAACGTCCCGCCCGGACAGCTCGACTACCTTGTGGGGATGACGCCGGCGACCAACGGCCCAAGCCTGGCCGCGGCCCTGGCCGTGGGCTTTGTTCAGTGCGGGGTCTTCCCCGGATACTTCGGCTTCGACGATGCTGCCATTCTCTATCTGAGGAGGCCCGTCAATGGGCAAGTCCAAGAAGGTTAGGGCGCCAACCCTCCCGACCGTCGGCGAGGACATCAAGAGCGCGATCCAGGCGTACTCGGACACGTCCGGCCAGCGGGCGAACCTGGCCCTGCAGGACGCCCTGACGCAGCTCCGCATTTCCCGAGAGACTGCCCCCGAGGCCCTGGCGCTGCAGCGGGAGTACCTGCCGCAGTACAATCAGATGCTCCTTGACCTGGAGCGGGAGCTTGCCCCGCAATGGTACGACCTGCAGCAGACGGAGCGGGAGCGGGAGGCGAAGTCCGTGTCCGAACTGGCGCCGCTGATCCGGGGAAGCACGGACACGCCGGAGATGGCGGCCATGCGGGCGGAGCTTGGGCGGCAGATTGCGGGCGAACTGCAGTCCGGGATGGCCATGGACCCGGAGATGCAGCGCGAGATCGAGCAGGGCGTGCGGGCGGCGCAGTCGGCCAGGGGAGTGGTGCGGGGCACGGCGCCGGTGGCCACGGAAGCGCTCATCAAGGGCAGCGCCGCGGCGAACCTGCGCAAGGCGCGCCAGCAGGCCGCGCAGCAGTTCATCACGTTCCAGAACCAGACGCAGGTTGACCCGTGGGCGGCGGTTACGGGCCGGCAGATGAACCCTAACTATGCGCAGGGCCAGGCCCCGCAGCCGCAGTTCGCCAGGCTCAACCAAATGCTCCCCGGACTCCTTGACGCGACCTCGCAGCGCAACGCGCAGCAGTACCAGCTGAACTACAACGCGGCACAGGCCAACGCCAGCCGCAAGTCCGGCCTGGGCGGGGCAATCGGCGGTCTTCTCGGCGCCGGCATCGGGGCCTTTGTCCCCGGCGGAGCCGGCATTTTGCCGGGTATGCAGATCGGATCATCCCTCGGCGGGCTGTTCGGATAACAAGCGAGGTCTCCCTATGCCACTCAGCAACATCTTCGCAAACGTCGGCAAGTTCCTCGAGGGCGACGTCGGTAAGTCCATCCTGGCCGGCATCCAGGCGGCGGCACAGGCCCGTCCGCAGGGCCAGTTCATCGACCTTGGGCACGGCTACCGCGCCTGGCGCGAGCCGGGCCGGGGCGAAAGCCTGTCCAACATGATGGGCGCCTTTTCGGGCACGGGCGCGCAGACGATGGGCAGGCTGCAGGAGGAGGACGAAGCACGCAGACGCGCCTTGAAGGAAAAGGCCGCAGCCCTCGGGATCCCCCTGTCCGAGTCGGACAACTACGGGGCGTTGCTTGAGGAGCTGGCCGGGAAAGTCGGTGCGGAAAAGCGATCCGCGCGCGTGCTACCGCTGCAGACCACGCTGGCTGAGCTTGGCCAGATTCCTGCCGGTGAGGATCAGGCGGCATTGTTCGCACAGCTCGCCAAGGCAATCCCGGCCGTGCAGGAGACCGCGGACGCGCGCAAGCTGACTTTGCTGGAAAGGGAGCTTGGACTGAGGGGAGGCGCCGAGGTAGAGACCGGGCGGAAGCTGAGCGAAACGGCCGACGAGTTTGCGCGACGGAGAGAGAGCCGAGCCGCGCAAAGCCAGCTGGATCTGGAAACCAGAACGGTGCAGCGCCAGAAGGAGACGTGGGCAAAGCAGAATGTTGATAGGATGCTGGAGACGTTCGGTGCAAAGCAGGCCAACGACGAGGCCTACCTGCAAAGACGGCGCGAGGAGGCCGCCAAGGCCGGGATCCGACTCAGCCCCAATGCTACCGTCGAAGAGATCAACGAGGCAGTCACCTTGGCTGCCCAGGAATACAACGCCAAGATCGCCGCGCTGGAAGAGAAGATCGCGCGGCTGCAAAACGCCCTTGGTATCGCTACGGTCGATCCGATGGGCCGCATACTCGGTATCGGCGCCGCGGAAGGCGCGAAATAACGCGATGGCGACCAAAAACGACTTCCCCACCCTTGACGAGCTGCGGGCCGACGAGCGGTTCCAGCAGCTCTCCCCGCGCGGCCAGCAGGCCGCCGTTGACGCCTGGGTGAAGGAGGTCAACGAGCTGGGCAAGCTCTTGG
>JAKLDR010000297.1 GCA_022703445.1 Planctomycetota bacterium
GACCGCGTACTTCATCTCGTGGTCGCCGTCCGCCGCTTCCCGGACATCGAGGGCGACCTTGCTCTGGAACTCGAGATCGTTCTCCTGCGGGGAGATCACCGCGTCGCCCAGGGCCAGCACCGCGAACCGATCCTGGTCGGCGGCCGAGCGGTTCCTGACGAATACGATCCCGGACTGCGCTCCCCGGCCGCCGGCCTCGGCGCTCTGCCCCAGCGCCCGGCTGCGGTGGTAGTTGGCCGCATCGACGAAGGCGTTATAGGCCGCCGCGGGAATCCGCAGCGCCTCGCCCTTGACCGCCTTCTTCAGGTCGTCCCCGGCCACGCCTCAGCTCCCGATCCCCAGGGCGGCGAAGAACCCCGCCTGGTAGACCTTCTCCACGTAGACCGCCACGGGCTTCTTGATCAGCAGCTTCTTCTGGTCGTCCACGTCGTCGGCGTACTGCACCCACATGTAGTCCCATCCCTGCTTGGTGATGGGGCCGATGGCCCCGACCATGATGTCCGTCCGGTTGGGCTGCGCCGCGAACTTGTAGTTGATCTCCCAGTCCTCCAGGCCTTTCCTCGACCCCGCCGCACCCAGGAAGAGGCACTCGCCAGGCTGGAATCCCCGGAACCAATCCGAGTTCACCGTCCCGGTCAGCCGGAAGAGGTTCCCCCGATACGTGGCGGTGACCGCGACCGCCGGGAGATAGTGCGTCTCGGAGAAACTGTAGACGGGGACGGTGATGTCCACGCCGGCCACGCTCTCGCCGTCGAACCCGATAGCGCCCTCCAGCTTGTCCGAGGCCGCCGGGCCGTACTTCCCCCGGGTCTGGATGCTCTGGGTGACGTGCTGGCTGCCGCCGCCGGTGTCGAACGAGACCACCGGTTCGTTGCCAGGCTGGACATCGAGCGTCTCGTAGCGGACCGAGACCTTCCAGGTGCTCTCGTTGACCCGCTCGACCACTTCGATGGACTTCCGGGGCATCCCGGCGTACCAGGACGGCGTCCCGGCCAGCGCCATCGCCTTGACCTGCGACTCGTCGGAGGCCCCCCGGACCGCATACGGGATCTCGGCCGACGACTTCTCGGCGAGCGTCTCGCTGCGGCCCTGGAAGAGTTCCTCGATCACGGCGGGCATGGCGTCACTCGAAGGCCAGGTTGTTGTCGAGCATCCGGTCGGCGATCTTCTTGGTGTGCTTGGCCGTCTCCTCGGTAGCCTTGGCCGTCCGATCCTCGGCGGCCGACGGCCCCACGCCCAGGCCCCAGGCCGCCTGTGCGCTGAACGTGCCGACCACCTCGATGCGCGCGGCCTTCTCGATGGCCGGGATCGCCGCCTCGATCCCGTCCTGGAACTTCTCGAACTGCGGCACCGCGGGCGGCTCCGGGGGCGCTTCCGGCTTCCGCTGCTCGGCCGCCAGGCGCTTGGCCTTGGCCTCGGCCAGCGACGCCTTCCACTCCTCCTTGGCCGCCTTCAAAGCGGCCTCCGAGTCGGCCAGCTCCTTGTCGTGGCTCTCCTGCCGGGCCTTGTCCTTGGCGACCGACTCGTCCAGGATCATGTCGATGACCGCCTTGCGCTCCTCCTCGATGGCGGCCAACTCCTTGTCGCGCGACTCCTGGACGTTCACGCTCCGAAGGTCGGCCTCGACGTTCAGCCGCTTGGTCTCCTCGTCGATGTTCTTGGAGACTTCCTCTACGTCGATGCTGGAGTCGAACGCGCCCACCACCTTGGCCATCTGCTTGGCGATCCACCCCGTGGCCTTGTTCCACACCTTCACGATGGCCGTGGACAGGTTCGTCCAGAGGTTGAGCAGGAAGTTGATCGACGTCGCCCAGATCTTCCGGATGCCGTACCACGCCTCGGCCACGACGATGGTCAGCCCGTCGAACGCTTCGCCCGCGATGTTGAGGAACCAGTACTTGAAGGCGATCCAGTAGCCCTTGAGCCAGTTGATGCCGGCCTGCCAAACGACCTTGAGCGATAGCCAGAGGATCTTGGCCGCCAGGGCGATGTCGCCCGCGGCCAGCGCGTCCTTGATGCCCTGAAGCGACTCCAGGGCAAAGCCTTTGAGGTCGTCGAACCGGGCACCCAGCCATTCGAGCGCCTTGCCGCCGGCGCCCGTTGCCCACACGATATAGGCCCCGAGCCCTGCCAGGGCTGTAATCACCAGGCCGATAGGCGACAGGATGAAGCCCAGGGCGGTCGAAATGACCGAGGCCATCACCCCGAAGGCCGTGCCCACCGCCGAGACAACGGGCCCCAGGGCCGTGAGCGCCGCCCCTACCCCGAGGATCACCGCCCCGATCTTGAGAAT
>JAKLDR010000298.1 GCA_022703445.1 Planctomycetota bacterium
CCTGTGGCCGGGCCGAAGCTGTTTGTCTGCGGCAGTCCCTCGGACAGCTCTCGCCTGGCGGTGAAACGGGCACAACGTCTTGGGATTCCGGTGTGCCCAATGCCGGAGGCGTTGTTTGGCCACGTTGCGTCTCCCGAGTGGGTGGCTGAACCATGGATGGAGGATGTGCTCAGTGCCCTGAGGCGGGAGAGTCGGGCCATCGTTGCCATTCCGCAGCCTGTTCTCCAGGACAGATCGCTCGCCAACGAATTGAGCACCCATCTGGCCGGACTGGTTGAGTCCGTCATCAGTCGCATGGCCATAGGGGAATTGATCCTCGAAGGCGGTGCAACGGCACAGGCTGTTCTGGATCGTCTTGGCTGGCAGGCTCTGGAAGTAGTCGGCGAATACGGACCCGGCATCGTGCAGCTCTGTGCATCGGATCGCCGGCAGACGCTTGTGACAATGAAGCCGGGCAGTTATCCCTGGCCCCCAGAAATATGGGGCCAATGCAGAGAAGGAACGTCGTATGCCATATGAGACTCTCCCGATGATCGATTGGCTGATCGTGGTGTGCTACCTGGGCCTCATTGCCTATCTGGGAAGGCACTTCTCAAAGAAGCAGAAGTCCACGGATGACTACTTCGTCGGCGACCGCTCCGTTCCCGCTTGGGCAATCGGCATGTCCGTCATGGCCACGCTCATCAGCAGCGTCACGTTTCTGGCCTACCCGGGGCAGGGCTTTGCGGGCAATTGGATTCTCCTGGTCCAGGGATTGGCGGTGCCGGTCGTGCTGGTGGCCATCATCTGGTTCATCGTGCCGATGTATCGGAGGATCATCCGGCTCAGCGCCTATGAGTACTTCGAGCGGCGCTTCGGGTATTTCGCCCGTCTGTACAGTTCCGTGGCGTTCATCATGGCGCACTTCACCAAGATGGGGACCGTGTTTTACCTTCTCGGGCTGGCGATCTCCTCCATGACCGGGCTCAATACTTACCACATCGTGCTTGTGATTGGTGCGGTGACGATGCTCTACACCTTGTTCGGAGGCATCGAAGGGATCATATGGATGGACGTGATCCAGGGGTTCATTCTCATCGGCGGCGGCTTGGCGTGCATGGCCGTCCTGCTTTTCGCTCCCGCGCAGGGGCCCGTGGGCGTTCTGCGTGCGGCTTGGGAGAACGGAAAGATGGGCATGGGCCCCTATGACTGGGATTTCACGAAGCTCACGTTTGTGGTCATGGCGATCAACGGCGTGTTCTATGCGATTCAGAAATATGGTACGGATCAGACGATCGTCCAGCGATTTCTGGTCGCCCAGTCGGATCGGAAGGCTATCAGGGCGGCTCTGATGGGAGCGTTGCTCTGTGTGCCCATGTGGACGCTGTTCATCTTCATAGGGACTCTGCTGTGGGTGTACTATCGCGCCACTCCTGCGTCCCTGCCGCCGGATGTCACGGGGGACAAGGTCTTTCCCTGGTTCATCATGTCCCAGCTTCCCGCGGGCATTACCGGCCTGATCGTCGCGGCGCTGTTCTCGGCGGCCATGTCCAGCCTCGATTCCGACCTGAACTGTCTCGCGGCGGTCGGTGTCGATGACTACTACCGCCGTTTCAAGAGGAACGCCACCGACAAGCAGTGCCTGACCCTGGGCAGGATCATCGTCGTTGCCTGCGGCGTGTGCTCAGTCGGCATCGCCTGTCTGTACGTGCGCTTGGGCGGAGAAGCGATCCTGGGGACCTTATTTGCCCTGTACGCCATCTTCTCCGGGGGGATTGCCGGCATCTTCCTCCTGGGGTTCTTGACCGTTCGGGCCAATCGTAAGGGCCTGAATGTGGGCATCGCTGCCTGTGTGCTCTTCACGGCGTACGCGCTGCTGACCTCGACGAAGTTCGACCTGGGAGGCCCGGAGAAACAGCAGTTGCTCGATCTGGGCCGGTTCAACTTCACTCACCACAGCTACATGCTCGGCGTGTACAGCCACGTCGTGCTCTTTGTCGTCGGTTACGCCGCGAGTTTTCTGTTTCAGGCAGAGAAGGATACAAAGCCTCTGACATTCTATGGCTGGATGGCAGGGCAGGATCGACAGCCGGGGAATACTGCGGAAGAGGGGAAGGAGGTTGTAGACGCATAGAAAGGCAGAGGTGGATCATGTTCGTTCGTACCATCAACCATATTTCGGAGGAATGACCATGTCAAAGAAGATGTTGCTTATGATGGCAGGGATGGTGCTGAGTGCGACTGGTTTCGCACAGGCTCAGGACGTGATTCAGATCAAGGACACGCAAACCTGGAGCAATTTCGACCAGGG
>JAKLDR010000299.1 GCA_022703445.1 Planctomycetota bacterium
AGGACACCTTCCGGGGCTATGTGGACCTGCTCACCGGGCTGGCCTACGAGTTCCAGGACGACGGCAAGGGCACCGGGGGGCTCATGCCGGTCGAGGTGGAGGTGGGGGCGGAGCTGCGCGCCGAAGCTGACATGCACCACTCCGAACTGGTCGAACTGCTGGCCAACGTCGACGACGTGCTGGCCGACAAGTTTCTGTCCGGCGAGAAGCCGTCGGCCGACGATCTCCGCGCCGGGCTGCGCCGCGCCACCATAGCCTGCCGGGCGGTCCCGGTGCTCTGCGGGGCGGCTTATCACAACATTGGCGTCCAGCCGCTGCTCGACGCGGTGGTCGACTACTTCCCGAGCCCCGTCGACATAGGCAAGACCATGGGCCACGACCCGGAGACGGACGCCCCGGTCGAGCGCAAGCACTACTCCAACCAGCCTTTCAGCGCGCTGGCCTTCAAGACCCAGGGCGACCAGCACGGCAACCTGGTCTATCTCCGGATCTACTCCGGGGTGCTGCACGGCGGCGACCGGGTCCTCAACGCCACCAAGGACCGCAAGGAACGCGCTGGACACATCTGGCGGATGCACGCCGACCAGCGTGAGGCCATGGAGGATGCCGGCCCGGGCGAGATCGTCGGGGTGGTCGGCTTCAAGTTCACCACCACGGGCCACAGCATCTGCGATCCGGACCATCCCGTGGTCTTCGAGCCGGCGCGCTTCCCGGACACGGTCATCTCCATGGCCGTGGAGCCCAAGACCAACGCCGACCGCGAGAAGTTGGGCGAGGCGTTGCGCATTCTCGCCCAGGACGATCCGACCTTCACCTATCGGGTTGACGAGGAGACCCAGCAGCTGCTGATCAGCGGCATGGGCGAGCTGCACCTGGACATCCTCAAGAGCCGGCTGCTGCGCGAGCACGGGCTGGATGCCAAGGTCAGCGAGCCGCGCGTCAGCTACCGCGAGTCGATCCGCACGTCGGCCGAGGCCGAGGGGCGCTTCATCCAGCAGACCGGCGGACACGGCCAGTACGGCGTGGTCGACCTGGTGGTTGAGCCGTTCCAGAACGAGGAGGAGGGCCGCCTGGTCTTCGAGGACGAGACCAAGGGCGGGGCCATCCCCAAGGAGTACATCCGGGCGGTGGAGGCCGGGGTGCGCGAGGCGGCCATGAGCGGTGTGCTGGCCGGCTATCAGCTCATCAACCTCAAGGTGCGTCTGGTCGACGGCAAGTACCACGATGTGGACAGCTCCGACCTGGCCTTCAACGCCGCCGGCTCGATCGGCTTCAAGGAGGCCTGCCGCAAGGCCGGGCTGTACCTGCTTGAGCCGATCATGGACCTGGAGGTGGACGTGCCCGAGGAGTACATGGGCTCGGTCATCAAGGACCTCCAGTCCCGGCGCGTGGAGATCAAGGACCTGGGCTGGCGCGGACACCTGCGGCTGGTCGCCGCCAAGGCGCCGCTGGCCGAGATGTTCGGCTACGCCACGGTGGTCCGCTCGCTTTCCCAGGGACGCGCCAGCTACACCCTGGCGCCCTCCAGCTACGCCGAAGTCCCGGCCTCCAAGCAGAAGGAAATCCTGTCGCGCTACGGGATGTGACCGGTCCGTCGGATCGGACCGGTCCGCCCCATCAGGATAGTGGCATTAGCCACCCGCCTCGGCTATAATCCGTCGTGTTGGAGGTGCGACCATGGCCAGGGGCGATGCCTTCCCGTGTGAGGCCACCCGCACGCGCGACCGCGCCAGCGGCCGCACCGTATGGCGGCTGACCAGCCGGCAGGCCGTTAACCACGGCCCGTACTTCTACAACTCCCCGGTCACCCAGGACGGTCGGCGCATCGTCTTCGGGTCCGACCGCACCGGGGCCGAGCAGCTCTACATGGTGGAGTGGCCCAGCGGGTCGATCATCCAGCTGACCAACGGCGGGGGCGTGTGCGCCCACAACGCCGTGCTCGCGCCGCGCGGCGCCGAGGTCTTCTTCTTCGACGGGCCGGAGCTGCACGCGGTGGCCCTGGCCTCCTTCCGGGAGCGGACGCTGGCCCGGCTGCCCGAGGGGCTGACGCTGGCCAGCCCGCCGTCCATCAGCTCGGACGGACAGCTGGTGGCCTACTGCTGCTTCCGCAAGCCCGACGTGGGCGACCTGACGGGGTGGGAGGCCTTCGCCCCGACCTTCGAGGCCATGCCGCGCACGGAGATCTGGGTGGCCCCCATCGACGGCTCCGGTGC
>JAKLDR010000003.1 GCA_022703445.1 Planctomycetota bacterium
CGTGGCCTGGGGCGCCAACGCCGCCGGTCAGCTGGGCGACGGAACGACGACGACCCGCAAGCTCCCCACGCTGGTGACGAACGTCTCAGACGCCGCCGCCATCGCCGCGGGCGGCAACCAGTCCATGGCCATCGTGGTGCCGTAAGGTGAAGGAAGAAGGCCCCCGGGAGGGACGAGGAGCGGACCGGGGACTCAGGCATGGGCGCGCCGGAACGCAGGGGTTGCAGGCGCGAGGGGCAGATGGAGTTGGTTTCATGATCGGTGAGCGCGTTCTCAGGAACCTCCTGCTGGGCCTGGTGGCCACGGTGCTGCTGAGCGGCCTGCGGGCGGGCGGGGCAACAACGGCGAGCGAGCCGCCGCCGCTCAAGTACGCCGCCGTCAACTCCGACCAGCCCGGCGGGCCGACCTACACGTGGATCGAGATTGCCGGCACGGGGACGCAGATCGCCGGCCTGATCGACGACGACAACGCTGGTCCGTTCGACATCGGCTTCAGCTTCCCGTTCTACGGGACCAACTTCAGCAGCTTCCGGGTCTGCTCCAACGGCTGGCTGAGCTTCACGAACTCGACCACCGCGCACACCAACACGTCCCTGCCCAGCATCTCCGCGCCGGAGAACCTGATTGCCTTCTGCTGGACCGACCTGAAGTTCGGCCCCGGCAGCGAAGCCTGGTACAAGCTGGTCGACGCCGACACGCTGGTGGTCGAGTTCAAGGACGTCCGCTTCTATCCGAACGAGTGCATCTACTCCGAGAAGCTCACCTGCGAAGTCGTGCTCAAGTCCGACGGCACCTTCACCCTGCAGTACAAGACCGTGGGCATCGCCAACACCTGCACCGTGGGGCTGCAGAACGCCGACAAGACCCAGGGGCTCCAGGTGGTCCGCGACGCCGCTTACCTTCATGATGCGATGGCCGTGGCCTTCAGCCAGATCGGCCCGCGCCTGGAGCTCAACGCGACCACCCTGAGTGCGTCCTGCCTCATGGGGACCGATGCGGCCGATCAGAGCTTCACGGTGCGCAACTGCGGCGGCGGCACGGTCCACTACACGATCGGAGACGACGCGGCCTGGCTGGCCTGCGACCCGGTCTCGGGCGATTCGACCGGAGAGGCGGACACCATCGCCGTCCACTACGACACCGCCGCCATGGCTCCGGGCACATACCATGCGGTCATCACCGCGACCTCTGTTGACGCCGACAACAGCCCCCGGACCATAACCGTGACCCTCACGGTGGTCGGCCCCCACCTGGTGCTCAACAAATCCACGATGAGCCCCACCTGCCGGCAGGGCGCCAGTCCGGCCGCCGGGACCTTCACGGTCTGCAACTTCGGCGGCGGCGCGATGCCCTACACGATCAGCGATGACGTAGCCTGGCTCTCCTGCTCCCCCTCGTCGGGTGACTCCGTCGGCGAGACCGACGTCATCGACGTCACCTACGACGCCGCGGCGCTCCCCGCGGGCACCTACAACGCCACCATCACGGTTTCGGCCCCGGACTCGGACGTCGTCGAACGCACCATCGCCGTGACTCTGACCGTGACCACGCCGCCGGCCATCGGCCTGTCCCCGGAGTCACTGACCTTCTCGACGCGCGAGGGCGCGAACCCGGCATCCCAGGCGGTCTCGGTGACCAACTCGGGCAGCGAAACCCTGGCCTGGACGGCCTCCGGGAACAAGCCCTGGCTGCAGGTCTCGCCGACGTGGGGCACGACCACCACGGAGACGGACACCCTGACCGTCTCGGCGGTGGTCAGCCAGGCAGAGTCGTGGACGGGAACGACCTCCACGACGAGCGCACCGGCAGCACGCGAGGATCACAGCCAGGTCTGGACCGGCAAGGAGATGATAGTCTGGGGCGGCCGGGTGGACTATGGCGGCGTGCCTACTAAGACCGGCGCACGGTACTCTCCAGCCACGAACTCGTGGCTTGGCAGCACGACCCTCACCGGAGCCCCTCCAGGGCTCAAGTGCCACACGGGCGTATGGACCGGCACGGAGATGATCATCTGGGGCGGATGGATCTCCGGCGAGGTGGTCCAGGACAAGGGTTATCTCTACAATGCGGCAACCAACGCTTGGACCGGCACAATATCGACTACGGGCGCACCCAGCGCCCGACGTTCACATACAGCGGTATGGACCGGCACGGAGATGATCATCTGGGGCGGCGAGGTTGGCGGGGATGCTCCGACCAACACCGGAGCCCGCTACAATCTTTCCACCAACACCTGGACACCGATGAGCACGGCCAATGCTCCGAGTGCCCGCTGGCACCACGTCGCGGTCTGGACCGGCACCGAGATGATCGTTTGGGGCGGTTGGAGCGGGACCAGCCGGCTGAACGGCGGCGCGCGCTACAATCCGGCCACCGACACCTGGACCGGCGAGCTTTCCGTCACCAATGCCCCCACGGCACGGCATGCTCTTCCAGCGGTCTGGACCGGCGCCGAGATGATAGTGTGGGGCGGCGGGGTGAGCGATGGCGGGGTGAACACCAACACCGGTGGCCGGTACGATCCCGCGACTAACTCCTGGACGGGCGCAACCGCCTTGACGGGTGCTCCGGCCGAGCGCTGCAGCCACCGGGCCATATGGACCGGCACGGAAATGATCGTGTGGGGCGGGTACAACGGTGGCTATCAGAACACCGGCGCACGCTACCGCCCGCCGGTCAGCCTGTCGGCCGGCACCTACACCGGCACGGTGACCGTGGCCGACCCGAACGCGACCAACAGCCCCCGGACGGTGGCGGTGACCCTCACGGTCGGCCCCAACCATGCGCCGGAGATTTCCTCGTTCAGCCCGGCCAATCCGGTGACAGTGGCGGTGGGGGCCACCCAGGCCTTCACCGTCGACGCCTGGGACGCCGACGACGACACGCTCAGCTACGCGTGGAAGATCGACGGCGGCAGCGTGCCCGTGACGATCGCCACCATGAACTACAGCCCGGTTGGGGCGGACATCGGCGCGCACACCATCACGGTCACCGTTTCCGACGGACACGGCGGGACGGTCGTCCAGACCTGGAACGTCAGCGTCCCCAACACAGTCCCCGTGGCCAACGCTCAGGCGGTGACGACGGCGGAGGACACCGCCAAGGCCATCACCCTGACCGCTTCGGACGTCGACGGCCAGCCTCTGACCTACACGGTGACGGCCGGCCCGAGCCACGGCACGCTCTCCGGCGCGGGGACCGGCCGCACCTACACCCCGGCGGCCAACTGGAACGGTTCGGACTCCTTCACCTTCAAGGTCAACGACGGGACCGTCGACTCGGCGGAGGCCACGGTGTCGATCACGGTGACCGCGGTCAACGACACACCGACGGTCAACGCCCAGGCGGTGACCACCGCCGAGGACACGCCGAAGGCCATCACCCTGGTGGCCTCGGATGTGGACGAGGATGCGCTCACCTACACCGTGGTGGCTGGCCCGGCCCACGGTACGCTGACCGGCACAGCTCCGGCCCTGACCTACACTCCGGCGGCGAACTGGAGCGGCTCGGATTCCTTCACCTTCAAGGTGAATGACGGCTCGGTCGACTCTGCGCCGGCGACGGTATCGATCACGGTGACCGCGGTCAACGACATCCCGGTGGCTGATGACCAGGAGGTGACCACGCTCACGAACGTGGCCAAGGCGATCGCCCTGGAGGCCTCCGACGCCGACCTCCAGGCCCTGACCTACTCGATCGTTGCCGGGCCGGCGCACGGAACGCTCTCGGGCAGCGGGGCGAACCGGACCTACACTCCGGTCGGCGGCTACAGCGGCCCGGACAGCTTCACCTTCAAGGTCAGTGACGGACTGGCCGATTCGGATACGGCCACGGTGACCATCACGGTGAGCGGGGTAAGCGGCACGGTCAAGGCCTGGGGCAGCAACGCTTCCGGTCAGCTTGGACTGGGCACGACCACTACGACCAAGCTGCCGGCGGACGTGCCCGGGCTCTCCGGCGTCGCCGCGCTGGCGGCGGGCGAGCTCCACACGCTGGCGGTGATGGCCGATGGCACGGTGCGGGCCTGGGGCTCGAACAAGTACGGCCAGCTGGGCGACAACACTCTCGTCACCCGCAAGACGCCCGTGGCCATAGCGATGCCCGGCGGCGTCAAGGCGGTGGCGGTGGCGGCCGGCCAGTACTTCTCGATGGCGCTGCTGGAGAACGGGACCGTGGCGGTCTGGGGCTACAACGCCCACGGCGAGCTGGGGCTGGGGACCACGGCTGCGGTGAAGGTCCCGACGCTCAACCCGCACGCCAGCCTGGCCGGCGGGGTGACCGCGGTGGCGGCCGGGCGCAACCACGCTCTGGCGCTGCTCGACAGCGGGGCGGTGATGGCCTGGGGCTACAACAACAGCGGCCAGCTGGGAACCGGCTCGACGACCTCCAGCAAGCTGCCCGTGCCCGTGAAGGACTCGACCGGTCTTGCGAACCTCGCCGGAGTCTCGGCCATCGCGGCCGGCGGGAGCCACAGCGCGGCGGTGGTCGGTGGCGGGGTGCTGGCCTGGGGCCTGAACAGCGGCGGCCAGCTGGGCGACGGGACGACGACCACGCGGAAACTGCCCAAGGCGGTGGCCGGGCTGGGCGGGGTCTTGGCGGTGAGGTGCGGTCTGGCGCACACGGTCGCGCTCCTCGGCGGCGGGGAGGTCCGGGCCTGGGGCGCGAACAAGAGCGGTCAGCTGGGCGACGGGACGACCACCGGGAGGAAGACGCCGGTGGCGGTGACGGGGCTGTCCGACGCCCTCTGGATCGGCTGCGGCCTGAACCACACCCTGGCGCTGCGGAGCGGCGGGTCGGTCGTGGCCTGGGGCGCCAACGCCGCCGGTCAGCTGGGCGACGGAACGACGACGACCCGCAAGCTCCCCACGCTGGTGACGAACGTCTCAGACGCCGCCGCCATCGCCGCGGGCGGCAACCAGTCCATGACCATTACCGTCCAGCATTAGTCGATCCACGCCGGAGCAGTCGGTCCCGGCGCTACCGCACCAGCCCGGCCCGGCGGATGAAGGCGCGGATCTCCGCCAGGGTCATGAGCTTCTGGTTGCCCGAGGTGTAGGCCCGGAGCGCGCAGGGGCGCGAGCCGCGGTGGGCCCGGGCGTAGTCCAGGTCGCGGAACATGAAGGTCGGCTTGATGATGTAGTAGCTGTCGTCCTCGATCGTCCGCGGGGCCTCCTCGTCGGTCATGACCTCCTCGTGGGTGGTCTCGCCCGGGCGGCGGCCGATGACCTGGATGCCGATCTTCCGCGGGTCGCGGCCGATCGCGGCGGCTTGCTCGCGGATCAGCCCCTCGACCAGGATGCCCAGCTTCACCGAGGGCATCTTGCGGACGAAGACCTCGCCGCCGGCCGCCCGCGCCAGGGCGTCGCAGCACAGGTCGGCGGCCTCGGAGATGGACATCACGAAGCGGGTCATCTCCGGGTCGGTGACCGTGACCGGCCCGCCCGCGGCGATCTGCTCGCGGAAGAGCGGCAGCACCGAGCCGCGCGAGCCCAGGACGTTGCCGAAGCGCACCGAGGAGAAGGCCGTCCGGCCGGAACTCTGAAGGTAGTTGCCGGCGATGATGATCTTCTCGCCCATGAGCTTGGAGGCGCCCATGGTGTTCGAGGGGCTGGCCGCCTTGTCGGTGGAGAGGTTGACCACCGCCCGGACCCGGCGCTCCAGGGCCGCCTCCACCAGGTTCTGGACGCCCAGGACGTTCGTCTTGACCGCCTCGAAGGGGTTGTACTCGCAGCTCGGGACGTGCTTCAAAGCCGCGGTGTGGAAGACGTAGTCGATGCCGTCGAGCGCGCGCGAGAGCCGCTCTCGGTCGCGGACGTCGCCGATCAGGAAGCGCAGGCGCTTCTGGCCGTCGCGCTTGCCGCGGCGCGGGTCCAGGGCGTTCTGCTCCGAGCCCCAGCGCTCGAGCAGGTGGGCGATCTCGAACTGCTTGGACTCGTCACGGCTGTAGATGCGGACCACCTCGGCACCCTCGTCGAGCACCCGCTGGACGATGGCCAGCCCGACCGTCCCGGTGCCGCCGGTGACCAGCACCCGGGCGCCACGGAAGAAGCCGGACCCCCGGCCCGGGCCGGCCCGGCGGGAGGCGGTGCCGCTCCGTCGCTTGGTTCCAGGCATGGCGAGTCCTTTCATCTGCCGGTGAAACCCGGGAGGCATCTTAGGAAACCGCGCGCCGCGGTCAAACGGATAATGCCTGGTGGAGGCAAGGACCATCTCGCTTCGCCCGCCGCGGCGGGCGAGCTCCGATAGCGATGCCGATACCGATAGCGATAGCGAAGCGCGCGAGACGACGGCGGCGGCAGTCTCTTCTCGCTATCGGTATCGCTATCGCAATCGGTATCGGAGCGCCAGCGAGGCCGGCGCGGCCTGCCGCGCTCAGAGGCGGCTGCCCTCCGGGTGGCCGGTCATCCCGCGGATCATCGCGCAGGTCCGCGCCACCCGGTCGGCCATCCGCCCGGTGAGCGTGCAGGTGTCCCGGAACACGAACTCGATGAAGTAGTCCCGGCCGACGTCGAGCGTCTCCTGGAGGTGCGCGCGCAGGTCGGCGGGGTCGAAGGCCTCGCCGCAGAACTTGAGAGGCACCGGCTTCCGGCACCAGATGACGTTCCGCCGGCAGGCCCCGGCCAGCTGGCGGATGTCGCACCAGGGCGTGACGCTGACCTTGCGCAGGTTCGGCAGCCGCTCGAGGACGGGCATCAGGTTGTGGACCGGCTCGCAGCAGCCGAACTTGAGCAGCTTGAACTTGCCGGCCAGCCTGGTCAGGTGGGGCATCAGGAACTCGTCGAACATCTCGGCGGAGATGCCGGTGGACTCCTGCGACTCCAGATAGCCCCAGCGGTCCGTGGTGGCCACCCGGTCCCCGGCCTTGCCGGCGGTCTCGTCGGAGAAGAGGGAGCTGCCCGAGCAGTACCCCTGGTTGCCGTCGTGGTTCAGGGTCAGGAGGCCCTGGTCCTCCTCCCACCGCCCCAGCGCCAGGTTGTCCTCCGCCAGGAAGGCGAACAGGCGGTGCACGGCGTCGGGGTTCATGGCCATCTGCAGATACAGCTCCTGCATGCCCATGAGGTGCACGGCCTTGTTGGTGATGCCGTTGGAGTACATCGACTCGGCGCGGCCGACCTCCACCGGCAGGAGCCCGGAGAAGGCCTCGCGGGCCAGCTCCGCGCGGGCCCCGGTCTTGTCCCGGTCCAGGGTCAGCGTGCGCTTGCGCAGCTTGCCGAAGTCCGCGTCGATGTCCTTGATGGGCGTGTTGGTCTTGTAGCCCAGCGAGTCCGCGGCGGTGCTGCCGGCGTGGGTGACCTCGAGCTCGTCGCAGGTCGCGGTGAGCTTCGTGACCCAGTCGACCACGAACCGGTCCGGGATGATCCGGTCGTCGTCGATCAGCTCGTAGGCGGTCAGGGCGTGCAGGAGGCGGCCCTCCAGGGCCCGGCCGACCTCGTCCGCGCACTCCAGCGCCGGGGTCAGGTCCTTGAAGAAGGTGCCGTTGTCCTCGATGTGGAACGGGAAGGTCTTGGCCTGAAGGCGGTTGTGATGCCGCCACTTCTCCCGCCGCTCGGCCATGGGCTTGCCGCGGGCGCAGTCCGCGTACCGGCCGGCCAGGGTCCTGAGGCGCGCCTTGTCCTTCGCATTCATCGCCGACCTCACCCTCCCGCCACTTCCATGGCGATCCTGCCCCACTCGGCCAGGCGCTCCGGCTCGTAGCGGATGGTGCTGATGTCCTTGAGGATGAACTCGAGCGAACAGCCGTGGCGCCGGCAGATATCGCGGGTGGCCACCAGGTCGGCGCGGACCTGGTCGGGGTGGAACGTGTCGGTGGCCATGAAGGCCGGGTTGGGCTTGCGGGAGAAGACGTAGTCGCGGCCGATCTCCGCGGCGCCGCGCTCCTGGTCGACCCACGGGCTCATCGAGACCTTGCGGACGTTGGGGATCATCCGCACCTCGGCCATCTTGCCGTCGAGCGGGTCGCAGCAGCCGTAGTAGACCAGCCCGAAGCGCGCGCAGATCCGGCTGGCGTACTCCACCTCGAACTCCCTGAACATCTCCGGCGAGACCGTGCCCAGCATCTGGGCCAGGCCGTACATCCAGAGGTCCCTGGTGCGGGGCTTATCCGGGTTGTAGCCCGGGGCGGGCAGCTCGTCGGTGTAGGCGCCGGTGCAGTGGATCAGGCTCTGCGGTCCGCAGAGCAGCCCCTGGGCCTCGAGCTGGTCGAGCATGCTCAGGTAGCCCTCGGTCATGCGCGCCAAGAGCCGGTGCATGAACTCGGGCCGATCTACCAGCGCGTAGAGCGCGTTCTCCACGCCCATCCAGGTGGCGATCGGGTCCCACAGCGAAAGATAGAGGTCCTCGCCCCAGGGCAGGACCTCGAGCCGCCCGTCGAAGAGCTCGTGGGCCACGGCCAGGCGCCGCTCGGTCTCGGCCGCGTTGTGGCCGACCACCGGCATGCGGATCTTCTCGAGGTCCGCGTCGGTCTGGAACTGGTTCTCGTACCTGTGGCCCTTGACCGAGTTGGCCGGGTCGCTGACCGCCGTCTCCTCGATGATGGCGATGCCGAAGACGCTGTTCTTCACCGCCTTGGGCACGCGCACGAAGGACTCCACCACCATGTCCACCGGGAAGTGCTTCCACTGGTAGAGGATCTTCCGCAGCCGGGTCTCGTAGCCGCGGCACTCCTGATCGGCGCACTGCGGGGTCAGCTCGCCGCCGGCGGAGAGCTCGTTCCAGCAGACCTGGTCGATCATGACCATGGGCCGCTGGGCCTTTCGGGCGTTGAGCCGGCGCCAGAGCCGGCGCTTCTCCTCCTGGACGGGCAGCGCGGCGATCTCCGCCACGCGCGCGGCGAGGTCCCTGATGATGGCAACATCCTTGGCGTTGGGCATGAGCTTCATCTCCTAGATTCCGTCCCAGTCCCGGCACTTCGGGCACAGCCGGAACCCGTCGAACTTCCCGCCGCCGTGCTCCCGGCGGAGCTCGGCGATCCGCCCGCCGGTCCAGAGTTCCTCGATGCTCTTCTCGCGGACGTTCCCGGCCGGCCCGGCGGCGGTGAAGTCCATGCGGCAGACGGGCACGGTCCCGTCGGCGAGCACGACCATTTCCTTCATCAGCCGGCGGCAGCCGATCCGCCTGGCGAGGTTGAGGTGTACCGAGGCCCGGTCGGCCAGCTGCCCGGCGCAGTCGCTGGCCGGCCGGATCACCGCCCCGTCGCTGCGCGCGTTCCAGAAATCGAAGAAGTCGAGCAGCTCGGGCTCGACCTCGACGCGCTTCTCGGCCTCGACGACCACGAAGGGCCACTCCCGGCCGGACTCCCTCCTGAGCGCCACGAGCCGCTCGACGTTGGCAACGGTCCGGTCGAAGTCGTCCCGGCCGGTCAGCCGGCGGTAGGTCTCGGCCCGGCCGGCGGAGAGCCGCACGGAGACGACGTCCACGTCGCACTCCAGGAGCCGCCGCGCCGCCGCCTCGTCGAGCAGCGGCCCGAAGGTCTCGAGGTGCAGGCCGTAGATGCCGCGCCCGCGGGCCAGCCGGAGGAAGTCGAAGACCTCGGGGTGGGCCAGCGGGTCGCCGAGCCCCCCGAGCGTCAGGAGGATGTCGTCGCAGCCCGCCAGGTCGGCGAGCAGCTTCCCGAAGAGCGCGCGGTCCATCCGGCGCTCGGGGGCCTCGCGCGACCAGGGCGTGTCCGCGACCGGCACCCGGCCGGCGGCCGTCAGCTCGACGTCGACGATGCGCGGCAGCCGGCCGGCGTATAGCTCCGGATCGGCGGCCACCAGCGCGGCGGCCTCCTCGGCCGAGGGGCCCAGCCCGTCGGGTCCCGGCGCGCGCCGCAGGATCCCGGCCAGCATCTCCTGCGAGCGGGCCGAGTCCGCCGAGCCGCGGAACTCGCAGCGGCGCACCGGGGTCGGGGCCAGGAAGTTCTCCTGCCGGTGGACCGGGTCCTGCGAGGGCGCCGCGGGGGTCAGCGCCAGCTGCCGGCCGACGGTGGCCCCCCTGGCCCCCATGGCCTCCAGCCACGCCGCCGTGCCCAGCAGCCCGGCGAAGCCGCCCGGCGCCTGGCAGAAGGCCGCGGCCATGGCCGGAGTCCCCTGCGGCGCGGCGTGCTCCACCAGGCCGGCCAGGATGCCCGGGTCGAGCAGGACGGCCTCCGGCAGCGCGGCGACGATCGCGTCGGCGCCGAGCCTCCGGGCGGCGGCGGCCAGGGCGGCGAAGTCGCCGGCGCTGTCCAGCTCCATGGACTGGCCGAGCCCCCCGCGCCAGGAGTCCTTGGCCCACTTGCGGGAGCGCCGGATGGCCTCGCGCCCGGGGATGTCCGGCCCGCCCAGCTCAAGCACCTCGGCGCGCGCGGAGCCCAGCCAGGCCCGGGCCTCGGCGGCCAGCCCCGGCTCGGCCAGCACGGCCACGCCGGCGATCCCCGCGGTTCGTCCGGCCCGGGCGACCGCCCGCTCCAGCACGGTCCGGCCGGCCAGGATCTCGCCGGCGCGGCTGGGCAGGCCCAGCGGTCCGGTCCGGCGGAGCTCCATGCAGACCCAGACCTTCACGGCCGCTCCTCCCCGGCTCCGGAGGGGGAGCCCGCCGCGGCGGACAGCTCCGCGCAGCGCCGGCGGGCGTCGCGCAGCGGGGGCTCGAGGAAGTCCGCGGCGCTGGCCAGCTCGCGGATCAGCTCGTCGTCGCGCCGGAAGCGCTCGCGGAGCTTGTCGGCCTCCCCGCCCCCGGCGGCGTCGGTGTCGCGCTGGGCCACCCCGGCCCGGTAGAAGCCGCTGGAGGCCAGCTCCTGCATGACGGTCAGGATGCGCCGCTGGCGCTGGATGCGCTCGCCCAGCTCCACGACCGTCCGGAGCAGGCGGTCGACCGGCTCGCCGTCGGCCAGGGCCTTCTCCACCCGGCGGTGGGTGCGGAGCTTCTGGTCGATGGCCGAGCGGACCTCCAGGAACTCCATGATCCGGCGGTCCAGGTCGCGCGCGGCCGCCGAGAGCCTGGCGCGGTCCAGCCCCGAGGGCCCGGCCCCCGGCGGGGGCATCTCGCCCGGCGGGCAGTCCGCCAGGAACTCGGCCAGGCGGCGCACCCGGGTGCCCTGCTTGAGCGAGCCGCCCTCGGTGCAGTCGACCACCGGCCGGCCCGACTCCCGGATGGCCAGCTCCAGCTCGCGCAGGTAGTGGTACATGCTCCGCTCGGTGAAGACCTCGCCGCCGTCCTGCGAAGGGACCTTGAGCATGCTCTCGCGCCGGCGGAGCAGCACCTCCAGCTCGCGCATTTCCAGGGTGTAGAAGCGGTTGCGCTCGTTCTGCCACTCCTCGTGCTTGGGCGTGCCGGGCAGGTGGCCGATGTTCAGCGGGAAGGACAGGTCCTGGCCCACGAAGGCGATGGGCGAGAGCCCCAGGTGGCAGGCGATCAGGAAGCAGAAGTGGCCGACGTTGCCGCCCCCGAAGAAGCCGCCCATGTCGCGCCGGGCCTCCTCCAGGAACTGGTCCATCAGCGGGTCGCCGGCGAAGGCCAGCGGCCCGGGGTAGAACCGCACCGTGTCGTGGAAGGCCGGCCCGATGGCCACCAGCCGGGTGGGCACCCGCTCCGGGAGCGTCTCGAAGAACTTCCGGGTCTGGCCCTGGAAGTCGACGATGGCCGTGAAGTCCGGGACGATGCCCCGCTCCAGGAGCGGCTTGAGGACGATGTCGCAGGCCACCAGCACCGCCCGGCCGCGCGCCGCGCGCAGCCCGTCGATGTTCCGGCGCAGGCTGGGACCGGCGGACACCACTATCCCGGGCCGGCCGGCGAAGAGCGGCCGGAGCTCGGCCAGCGACGGCGCGCCCACGTAGAGCGGCAGGTTGCGCAGCTGGTTGACCAGGGTCTTGCGGCCGAGCATGAACTGCGAGACCATGGCCATCTGCCCGGAGATGGCGAAGTCGCGGATGGCCTGGCGGGCCTCCTGGTAGTAGTCCGGGGCCAGCGCCGTCGAGGGGGCGTGGGGCAGGATGATCAGCTGCGAGGACATGAGCACGACCTGCAGCGAGCGCAGCCCCTGGTAGAGCCCCTGGCGGTCCAGCCCGACCAGCCAGGAGATGCGCCGGTCGGCG
The DNA here is from genome assembly GCA_022703445.1 of Planctomycetota bacterium. GTDB lineage: Bacteria > Planctomycetota > SZUA-567 > JAKLDR01 > JAKLDR01 > JAKLDR01. Next base: position 12,051 of record JAKLDR010000003.1, read on the forward strand.
AACAGCCCGCGCAGGTCGCGCCGCGACGCCGCCAGGCGCAGCAGCCCGGGGTCCCGCTCGAGCACCACTATCCGGGACTCGTGGTTGGCCCGCCCGGCCAGCGCCTGCAGGTGGTAGCCCAGGCCGAAGCCCAGCACCAGGAAGCCCTGGACCGCGCCGGGGTCCGCGTCGCCGACGAAGCGCAGGGCCTCGCCGCGCGGGTCGAAGCGGCTGTGCAGGGTGGCGGCGGCGCCGCCGGCCAGGGGGATGCGCGCCGTCCAGTCGCCGTCGCGGGTGGGGATGGCCTCGGCCCCGGAGGGCTCGGCCGCGAGCTCCACGGCGCGGGCCAGGGACGGGTGGCCGGTCCTGAGGGCGGCCAGGTTCCCGGCCAGGAGCTCGGTCATTGCCCGCCGCGCCCGCCGGAGGAGGCCAGCGCCCGGACCCGGGCGGCCAGGGCCTCGAGCTCCTCGGGCAGGCGGTACTCGGCGATGTCCGCGGCGGCCACCGCGTCGCCGGAGCGGACGGCGCCCTCCAGCTCGCGCATGGCGCCCACCACTCCCTCGATGCCCGACCGGAGGTCCCCGGCGCTGGCCGCCCCGATCAGTCCGAGCGAGGTGGACAGGGCCTGCAGCACGCTCATGAACAGGCCGATGACCTCGTTGGCCCGGTCGAGCCCCTGGGATAGCTGCCCGGCGCGGAAGAGGTCGGCCGAGACCCGGAACTGGTCGCCGAGCTGGCCCAGGGCGCTGGCCACCTCGCCGAGGCCGTGCAGGCCCCACTCCCGGGCCGGGGTGCTGCGTAGGTCCACCCGGCCGAGTTCCCCCGCGGGGCGGGCGCACAGGGCGTTCTCCTCCTCGACGGAGAGCTCGGCGCCGTTGTGGTGGATGCTCATGATGGCCCGGCCCCCGGCGGACAGCTCGCGGCGGATCGCCTCGAGGGCCTTCGAGAAGGGCTCGCCGCCCGGAATCTCGCGGGCCTGGCCGTCGACGAAGAGTTCCAAGCGACCTCCTGGCGTGCGGCGCGCCAGCCGCACGCCGGTCATTTTTCACACCCCCCCCGCCGGCGTCAAGTGTCGGGGGGCCGCCCCGGGGGTCAGCCGCCCTTCCGGTCGCCGGGCGCGGGCACCGGCCGGCCGAGCAGCCTGAGGACCATCTTCATGTCCTCCCAGACCTTGGCCTTCTCCGGCGGGTTGCGGAGCAGGTAGGCCGGGTGGTAGGTGGCGACCAGCGGCGTGCCGTGGAAGTCGTGGACGGCCCCGCGCAGCCGGCCGATGGGCTCCTCGGTGCCGAGCAGCGTCCGGGCCGCGGGCGAGCCCAGCGCGCAGATCAGCCGGGGCCTGATGATCGCTATCTGCTCGCGCAGGTACGGCCAGCACTCGGCGGCCTCGCCGGGCAGCGGCGTGCGGTTGTCCGGCGGCCGGCACTTGAGCACGTTGCAGATGTAGACCTCCTCGCGCTTCATGCCCATGGCCGCGATGATCTTGTTGAGCAGCTGGCCGGCGCGGCCCACGAAGGGCACGCCGCTGGCGTCCTCGTCCGCGCCGGGCGCCTCGCCGACGAAGAGCAGCTCCGCGCCGGGGGCGCCGTCGGCGAACACCGACTTGTTGCGGGTCTTGTACAGGGCGCAGCGCCGGCAGGCGTCGGCCAGGCTCGCGAGCTCCGCCAGGCGCTCGGCCGCCGGCCGGGCCGGGTCGGTGAGCGGCTTGGTCTCGAGCAGGCCGGCGTCGCGCGTGGAGCTGAGGCCCTTCGGCGGCAGCCCGGCCTCGGCGTTCGACGGCGGCGGGGGCGGCGCGGAGGCGGCCCGCGCGGCCTCGGCCGCCTTGGCCTCCCGGTAGCGCTTCAGGCGCTCGGAGACGCCGGCGTCGTCGGAGTCCGGGGTGGGCGGCGCGGGTCGGCCGAGGACGGCGCCGGGTCGGCCGAAGCGGAGGCCGCCGCAGCCGCCCCGCGTCCAGCGGCCCGCGGTCCCTTCCCGCCGCGCGGCGCCAGCAGGTAGCGCCCCCCGGCCAGTTCGTCGCCGAGGAGCTCGCGCGCGGCGCGGCGGGGGTCGCGGCGGTCAGCGGCCACGGGCCCGCTTCGCGGCGCGCCGCCGGGACGCCCCGGGGCGCGCGTCGGCGATCCGGAAGACGCACAGCGGGCCGCACATGGTGCAGGACTCGTCGCCGGCCCGCCGCGACAGCGCGTGGCCGCGGCGCACGGCCTCGGGGTCGAGGGCGTTGTCGATCATCCCCGGCCAGTCGCGCCGGCGGCGCATCTCGCTGAAGCGGCGGTCCCACTCCGCGGCGCCGGGGAGGTTCCGCGCGAGGTCCCCGGCATGGGCGGCGATGCGCGCGGCGATCACCCCCTCGCGGACGTCGCGCTCGTCGGGAAGCCGCAGGTGCTCGGCGGGGGTCACGTAGCACAGGAAGTCGGCGCCGGAGGCGGCCGCCAGGGCCCCGCCGATCGCCGAGGTGATGTGGTCGTAGCCGGGGGCCACGTCGGTGACCAGCGGTCCGAGCACGTAGAAGGGCACCCCGCCGGAGAGCTTCTTCTCCAGGCGCATCTGTTCGACGACCTGGTGGAGCGGCACGTGCCCCGGCCCCTCGATCATCACCTGGACCCCGGCGGCCACCGCGCGCCGGGCGAGCCGGGCGAGCGTGCGCAGCTCCTCGTACTGGGCCTCGTCGCCGGCGTCGGCCAGCGCCCCGGGGCGGAGCCCGTCGCCGAGCGACAGGACCATGTCGAACTCGCGCGCCGCCGCGATCAGGCGGTCGAAGTCCTCGAAGAGCGGGTTCTCCCGGCCGGTGCGGCGCATCCACTCGGCCAGCAGCGTGCCGCCGCGGCTGACGATCCCGGCGACCCGCGGCCGGCGGTCCAGCGCGGCCAGCACCCGGCGGGTGACCCCGGCGTGGACGGTGACGAAGTCCACGCCGTCCTGCCCGTGGCGGCGGATGGCCCGGAAGAGCCCGTCGGCGGTGAAGGCCGCGGCCGGCCGGCCGGCGCTCTGGGCCTCGACCGCCGCCTCGTAGACCGGCACGGACCCGAAGGCCAGGCCGGTGCCGGAGACCAGCGCGCGGCGGATGGCCCGGAGGTCGCCGCCGGTGGACAGGTCCATGACCGCGTCGGCCCCGGCGGCCTCGGCGACGCGGAGCTTGCGGACCTCGGCGGCCGGGCTGGCCCGGTCGCCGGAGGTGCCGATGTTGGCGTTGACCTTGACGCGCAGCCCGGCGCCCACCGCGCAGATCGGGCGGTCGCTGTCGCGGCGCAGGCGGTTGGCGCAGACCGCGGCGCGCCCGGCGGCCACGGCCCGGCGGAGCTTCTCGGGGTCGACCATCTCGGCACGCGCGGCGGCGGCCACGGGTTCCGGCAGGCGCCCGGAGCGGGCCAGATCGATCAGGGTCTTGGCGGACACGTTGGCTTTGCCTTTCCCGGCACGGAGCCGGAGCTAGCAGCCCGTTGGAAAAGTGGGCGGCGCTGACGGCTCAGTCATACCGGCTAGGGCGGACGACGGCAAGAGGAAATCGGGTGACCATGCCGCCGGGGGCAGCCAAGTCCGCCTACGGCTTCTTCTCCGGCTCCGGAGCGGGGGGCGGCGGCGGAGCCTTACGCTCCCCGCCGCGGGTCGGGTCCCAGACCAGCCCCTTGGCCTCGGAACGGTCCGGCTCGGTCAGCCGCAGGCAAACGCCCCAGGCGCCGGCGAACTGGGCGACCTTCACGACGATGTCGTTCCAGCCCGGCTCCAGGGTCACCTCCACCGCGTCCTGGTCGGGGACCACGCCGCGGGCCGCCGGGTTGGTGTGCACCATCTTGCCGTTGACCCGCACCTGGGCCGAGTCGTCGCTGCCCAGGAGCAGCAGCAGCTTGCGCGGCCCGGCGCCGCCCACCTGCACGGAGGACAGCGCATAGGCCACCGCGTACTCCCGGTGGCCGAAGACCGCGTCGAAGTCCACGGCACCCCGCGCCCCGGGCTTGAAGGGCCGCAGCCAGCGGGCCTCGCCCTCGGCGGTCTTGTAGACCGCCTCGGGCTTGACGGCCTCGTCGGGCGGCAGCGGGAGGTCGAGCGGCTTGGTCTCCTCGCGCTTGAAGGGGAAGGGCCCGCAGAAGAAGAGGTCCTTGATCAGGCAGCGCTCGGAGATCTCCCTCCGGGCGTTGGCCCGGACGGCGTCGGCCAGCGCGGCCGCGCGCGTGGCGATCTCGGCGTCAGGGCTCTTGAGTGCGGCCTCCACCACCGGCAGGGCCGACGCGCCCATTGCGGCGAGCGCCTTGCTGGCCGCCTCGCGCTTCTCCCACTCGTTGTCGCCGAGTTGGGCGACCAGTATCCGGGCCCGGGCCTCCTCGGGATCTGCGGCCTCCGGCTGCGGGGCGGGGGAGGGGGAGGGATCAGGCTCGCCGGCGCGGAGCGGGGCGGCGAGCCCCAGCGCGCCGCACAGCAGCAGGGACGGCAGGGCGCGGATCATTCCGGCACCTCCAGCTTCAGCCAGCGCAGGTACTTGGGGTTCTCCTCGGGCTCCGTCGCGACCGGGCCGACCTCGAGGTCGTAGCCGCCGGCGGCGGCCCTGCGGCGGTCCGACTTCGGCCCGGCCTTCTCGGTCCAGGCCCACTCTATGCTGAGTCCCGCGGCCTGCGCCTCGCCGCCGGCGTTTTCGAAGAGGACCCGGTTCTTCCCGGGCACCAGCCGCGGCAGCGTCAGGAAGTTGAGCTGGGTGACGATCCGGACGTCGAGGGCCAGGAGCGCCGGAGCCGCGTCGGCCGCGCCGCCGGAGAGCTCGACGCGGAGCTGCGCGGAGTACGGATAGCCGGCGGCCCCCATGTCGAGCTTGCCGGAGAGCTTCTGCTTCCCGCCCTCGCCGGCCGCCTCGGCGATGAGCGCGCCCTTGGCGTCGCGGCCGGTGACCAGCACCAGCTTGGCAGTCGCACCCTTGGGCAGGTCGCACTCGGCGGTGACCTCGCCGCCGACCATCACGTAGGGCGTGGCGAACGAGAAGGTCGCCGACGCCGGCTTGCCCGGCTCCTTGGGATGCAGACCCGGCTTGCCGTCGTCGGCCTGCGCGGCGAGGTTGTCGCTGGCCGAGAGCGCCTCGCGGAAGCCGCTCTTCGCCAGGTCCGGGCTGTAGAGGATCTCGCCGTTGCCGTAGTGGCGCCAGGAGGCCTCGGCGCCGCCCGAGCAGCGATGGACCGGGCCGTCCTTGGTGTACTCCGGGGACCAGTCGGTCTTCCAGGAGCCGGAGCGCTTGAAGTAGCCGCCGGGCAGCTTGTCGAAGTGGAGGACCAGCGCCTCCCCCGGCCGGACGGCCAGGGCCATCGAGTGATTGGTCTTCCGCTCGCTCGTGCCGATGCCGCCGCCGGCGCAGCGGTAGAAGAACTCCGGCCGGCCGCCGTCGCAGGGCATGAAGGGGTCGCTGGTGCGCACCGGATCGGTGACCAGCGTCGGGTCGCCGTTGATCTCCTCGAGCGAGGCGATGGACTTGCCGTCGGCCGTGTAGACGTAGAAGGTGGCGTGGGCGTCGAGGTAGTGCAGCCGCCCGCCGTAGCGGAACTGGGCCCAGGAGTGGCCCATGCCCGCGGGCGGCTTGGCCGCGTCCAGGCGCACCAGCGAATCCACCAGCCAGCCGCCGCCGGCGATTCTGTAGAGCGCCGGATCCTCGTAGGTCTGGCTCGAGACGCCGGCGTCGCCGGCGTTCTCGCGCCCAAGGGCCCCCTGGCCGAGCCACACCAGGGTCTCGCGGATCGTTCCGCAGAGTGCGTAGCCGTAGACGTTGAGCACCCGCTGGGGGTCGTTGTCGTCCGGCCGCGGGTTGTGCCAGATGCGGCGGTTGACGAACCGCCAGATGGCCACGGCCTTCTCCTCGTCGCTCATGCCGTCCTTGAGCAGCGTCTTGAGCAGCGTCTCGCGGCTGAAGCAGTCCACCGAGCGGTCGGTCCAGATGTGGATGCCGGAGACGGTCTTCTTCCCGGCGGCGGGAGCCTCGGCCTCGCCGGCGAAGGCGGGGGCCAACAGTAGAGCCAGGCACTGAGGGACTAAGGCACTGAGGCACTTAGTACGGCGCAGTATTGCCAGGTTTCTCGTCGGCGCGGCCACGGCCTTCCTCCTATGTCGACTTAGTGCCTTAGTGCCTCAGTCCCTCAGTGCCTTCGCTTTTCATTTCTTCCAACCTCACCAGCAGCACGTCGTCGCCCCGGGCGGTGGCCACGAGCAGCTTGTCGAGGGCCACGGAGGACTGCTCGCGCATGGCCCCCACCTCGTCGGGGATGCGCCAGGCCCGGCCGCGGACGAGGTCGACGAGCACCGTGGCCTTGTCCAGGACCGGGCGCCAGCCGATGGCCCAGTCGCGGCCGGAGGCGTCGATGCGCTTGAAGATCGGGCCCATCTCGCAGAGGGCCTTGGGCGGCGCCGATCCGTCAACTGGCACCTGCCAGACGCAGAACTCGCGCCAGGCGTTGGCGGAGAGCTCGCCGGCCTTGGCGCCGCAGAAGGTGAGCGTCTTCCCATCGGCGGAGACGCGCAGCGTCGAGAAGTAGTGCCAGTCCCAGACGTCGACCAGCCAGTACGGCTTGCCTCCGCCCTCGGCGGGGCGGTCCGGGACGATCACGTGCACCTCGGGCTTTTCGGCGGCCGGGTCGATCCAGCCGACCCCCGCGCCGCGGGGGATCTTCGCCGGGCCGATCAGCCAGGGCACTACGTAGAGACGCTTGCCGTCGGGGGAGGGCACGACCGCGCGGAACTCGCCAAGCTCACACCTGTCGAGGAACCAACGCATGGTTCCTGACTGGCGGGCGAGGATCTGGGTGCCGCAGAAGCCGAGGTCGGCGAAGGCCGGGGAGCCCTTGGGCCGCCATTCCTTGCCGGCCGTGAGGAACTTCACCGGCTTGCACAGCGGCAGTGCGCTGTACCGGCCCAGTGCGGAATCGGTCGCGAAAGCCAATGACTCGCCCGTGCCGCTCCAAGCCACGGCCATCGCGCCTTCCGTGCCGGGTAGCAGCGTGGCGCGTCTCTCGCCGGCGGGGAGCCACACCAGCCCCGAACCGTTCTCTTCCTCGCCGGCCTTGCCCCAGCGGACGCAGGCCGCGAGGTCCCCGGTCGGGCTCCAGGCCAGTTCGTGGACCGCGCCCGGCGCGGGCGGCTCCCAGACGCAGCTCACCTTGCCGCTCTCGACATCGGCAACCAGGACCTGCCCGGCGCCCTTGGCCGGCACAGCCGGCGGCGGCGGGGCCTTGGGGTCAGCCTTGGGATCGGCGGCCGGCTTGCGGTTGCCGTAGGTGATCCAGGCGAGCTTCTTCCCGTCGGGGCTGAAGCGCGCCCGGCCGGACTGGCCGGTGTCCTCGCCGCTCTGCCAGAGGACCTTCTTCTCGGCGATCTTCAGCTCGGCGGTCGGGTTGACCTTAACTTCGCCGGCCGACGCCAGCGCGCCGGCCGTCAGGAGCGCCACGGCGACCAGGCTACTCCTTGGCATCGTTCTTTCCCTCGGCCGGCTCCTTGGCCGGAGCCTCGGGCTTGGCCGGCGGCGCGGCCTCGGGGGCGGCCTCGCCCGGGTCGAACTTCTTCGGCTCGAGCTTCTTGGGCAGGTCCTTGGTCAGGTACCAGAAGACGTAGGGCGTGTTGCGGAGCTCGTTGCCGAAGCTCTGGCCGTAGCCCCAGGGGCGCTTGACGATGCCCTCGCCGGCCTTGGCCACGCGCTTGCGGGCCAGCTCGGTGTAGTCGGCCCGGTCGAGCTGGGCGCCGAGGAAGGCGAAGGCGTGGAGGGTGCTCTCCGCCGAGTCCTTCTTCTGGAAGCAGTCCTCGGTCAGGAGCTTGAGGGTCTCCAAGGCCCGCTCGTCGCCGGTGTGCTCGTAGTACTCGCGGATGCCCTCGAGGGAGATGCCGCCCTGCCAGAAGCGGCCCTTGTTGATGCGCGCGCCCTTGGCGGCCTCGGCGGCGATCTGGTGCTCGAACTGCTTCACGCGGGCGAGGTAGCGCGGCTCGCCGGTGGCCTCCCAGGCGGAGAGCACGCCCAGCGGCCCGTGGCCGAGGCTGCGCGGCTCGCCCCAGCCCATGCCGTTGACCTTCATGGCGAAGCCGGCCGAGAGCAGCCCGGTCTCGCGCGAGCGCCGGTCGCCGGTCAGGTAGAAGCGCTCGAAGTGGCTGGCGGTCTTGAAGTGGTTGAAGGTCTCCGAGGCGTAGATGCCGCCCTCGGCCCAGCGGATGTGCATGGTGCCGTCGCAGTAGCGGTTCGAGCCGGTCATCTTGTCGTCGGGGTGCCAGCAGAGCATGTCCAGGTCCCCGACGTGCTGCTCGGCCTCGACCCCCGCCTCCAGGAAGTCGAGGTCGCCGGTGCGCGCGAACTGCAGCAGGTAGGCGTGGGGGAAGTCGTAGTAGCCGTTGTCCCAGGAGGTGTGCTTGTCGCCGGGGTCGGAGCGCTGGCTCTTGACGAAGTCCATGACGTCGCCGAAGTTGAACATCCCGTAGTGGTCGGTGTCGCCGAAGTTCACGTCCCGGAACTTGAGGATGTGGTCGAGGGTGGCCTTGAGCCGCGCGTCGTAGTCGGCGACGAGCTTGGCGGTCTCCTCGTCGTAGAGCGCCTTCGCGGAGCTGGCCACCCGGCCGAAGGCCTGGGTCTCCTCGCAGTACCACGACGGCGGCGCGATCGGGCGCAGCGGGCGGTTCAGGCCCGCATAGGCCCCGACGATCCTGGGCACGTCGCGCTTGCCGTGGAAGTAGAACATCGAGGTGCTGGTCTGGCTCATCCCCGGGTACCAGTTGGCCCGCGGGCCGCGCGGCCCGCTCACCAGCGGCGGCGCGCTCTCGAAGTTGGCGTGGAGCATGACCAGCACCGCCGACGGGTCGGCCTTGACCGCCCGCGGCCAGGTCTGCCAGAACCACTTCACTCCGGCGGCCATGCCCTTGGTCTCGTCGGAGAGGTCCAGCCACCCGGCGGTCTGGCAGCCGGCCTTGTCGAGCTTGCCGCGGCCGACGAGCGGCTCGCGCTTCCGGAAGAACTCGCCGTGGTACTCGATGCGGTCGCTGGCCTTGGAGACGATCCAGCAGTCCTCCAGGCCCGGCTGGTGGAACTTGGCCACGTCCGGCCCGGGCGGCTCGATGTCCTTGCGCCAGGGCGGGGCGAGCTTGTCGGCCTCCGGCGCGCCGGGGCCCAGCCACTTGCCGCCGGGCAGCCCCGCCGCCCAGGTGCGGGTCTTGGCGTCGAGGACCAGCGGCATGGACAACCACGCACGGTCCAGCGGCACGCCCTCGGCGATGCTCTTTCCCTGCCGGCAGCTCAGGGTGTAGACCACCCGCACCAGCGGGCTGCCCGCGAAGCAGTGGATCCGGCAGACGAAGTCGAGCAGCCGCTCGTCGCCGGGCTTGTCGTCCTTGGAGAGGTTCCGGCCCGAGAGGCGCAGCACCGCGCGCATCGGGCCGGCCTCCTCGACGTCGAGCGTGACCTCCGGGTCGTTGGCCGGGCTGTAGGCCTTGTAGGCCGGCAGGCTCGCCCAGGAGCTGAAGGCCCACGGCCCGGCGGTGTGGGGCTTGACGATGCGGTTGGCCTCGTCGTACTTGCCGGCGCCGGTCTCGTCGACCCAGGCCTCGTCGAAGAGGTTGAAGCCGGAGCGCTTCACGACCAACTTGAGCGCGCCGGTGGTCACGGTGGCGACGCCGTCCTTGAGCTCGACGGCGACCGGGGCCGGCGGGGCCGGGTTGGCGGCCGCGTCGGTCAGCCAGTAGGCGCCCTTGCCGCCGGCGGCCAGCGACGCCTGGAAGTCGACCAGCACCCACTTGGCGGACTTGCCCGGGTACCAGCGATTGGCGACGGTGAACTGGGCCGGCACGGGCTTGCCGTCCGGGCCGAGGAGCGCGAGCTTGGCGGGGTCCTCCAACAACCCTTCGGGCAGCGGCACGCCGCCGGTGACCGGCTCGGCGAAGCGCTCGACGCCGGCGCGCTCGGCGACGTCGAGCTTCACCCACAGCTTGGCGCCGGCGGGTTTGGCCGGGCCGGCCTCCTCGCCGGCCGGGACGCGCGCGGCGCAGAAGACAGATAGGAGAAGTGCGGTGGTCAGAAGGGCGAAGCGACTATCTCTCATTGCGGCCTCCAAGTCAGGCGGTCTAGCAGCCCGTTGAAGAAGTGCCGGGGATCGCGTTGCGGCCGGATGGCCCGGATGCAGGGCGCGAGGAGGAAGCCGTGTCCAAAGCGACACGGCGACGACGAGCAACGCCGCAGACGGGTCGTCCGGGCGCAACCCGAAGGGACACTTGATCTTGCGGCCTCATGCTTCGTCACTCCTCCTCGGCGTGTCTCTCGGGACACGCCTTCGTCGTCGTTCCTCGCCTGAGACCACAATCTCAAGTGTCGCGACCCCGGCACTCTTTTCAACGGGCTGCTAGGTTGCCTGTCCTTCGATAGTACACCGGACAACCCGCCGCCGCCAGTCGCCGGGGGAAGGCCACGGCTGTTTCTGGAAACCGCCGATGCAGGCCGATTAACGCCGATCATGACGACAACTACAGGACAGGGCGCCGTACTCAGATGCCCTTATCGAAGTTCATCTGCGTGCATCGGCGGTTCCCATGCCCCGCCCGCCGCCAGTCGCCCCGGAAGTTCCGGAGGTGCGCGGCGGTGGCGGCCCGGGCCTCGGCCGACCAGGCGTCGGCGGGGTCGTCGGACAGGAGCAGCGCCGGTTCGCGGAGCAGCTCGGCCCACAGCCAGTCGATGAACTCGTCCGCGCCCATCAGCTGACACTCGGCCCGGCCGACCAGGCCGCGGCGGCCGCGGCCGGAGGCGTTCCAGGCCCTCTCGACCTTCGAGTTCTGCTTGTAGAAGTCCCGCGGGCCTGCGGGGGCGCGGGGCACCGGGATCTCGCGGGTCCGGCCGCCGTCGTCGACCATGGCGATGGCGGTCGGCATGTAGGGCAGGGCCATCCAGTCCTCGACCACGTGCGCGGCCGTCTGGGTGCGCATGTCGGTGCCCAGCCACAGGATCTTCCCGCCGCGCTCGGCCAGCCGGCCCCAGGGACCGCGCCGGTCGAAGGGCGTGGCGTCCTCGCGCCAGGAGTGCCCGGCGCAGAACTCGGCGGCGCCGGTGCCGACCGCGGCCACTGAGTGGGTGGGGTGGTCGCTGCGCGCCGCGCCGGGGCTCCGGAGCACGTAGTTGGTGAAGCTGCCCACCCGGCTGGGCGTGGTCTTGGGGTTCCAGACCAGGCCGGCCGGGCCGTCGGCCTTGGCCTTGTAGGTGTTGCTGAAGGTCGGAACCGCCACCAACCCCTCGGACCCCACCGCGTCGCAGAGCGCGCCGAGCAGCTCGGCCAGGGAGCGGTCGGGGTCGCTCTCCGGGCCGCGGGGCAGCCCGAGCGCGCTGAGCGCGGAGTGGATGAAGAGCGCGTCGCCGGGGCCCACCCCCAGCCGGCGCAGGTCGGCGGTCAAAGTCGTGCGGTTCGGAACGGCGCTGTCATCGGTCACGCGGAGGCCTCCCGGTCCCGGAGCAGCCGGGCCGCGCCCCATCCTACCGGCCGGTCGGAAAAGCGCCAGGGCGTGCGGCCGCCATCGTGCTCCCCTCGTTCCAGGTTGCGGGGAACCTCCGCTGCTGCGGGGAGGAGGCCGGGAAGGTGAGCAGGCCCACCGCCTCCCGGGCCATGGCCTCGAAGTCCACGCACGGGCCGGAGAATCCCTCCGGCCGCGCGGTCTCGCTGGGCTGGAAGCAGGCCACGCTGAGGTCGCGAGGCACGGCCCGCCCCGCCGCCTTGGCCGCCTGGATGACTTTGCCGGCACCGCCGTCGTCCGAGGTCAGCACCGCGGTGAAGGCGGGCCGGGCGGTGAGCAACCGCTCCAGCGCCGGACTGGTGTCCTCCTCCCGGTGCGAAAGGGTGAAGACCACCGGCCGCCGCGGCGCCGCGCCCGCCCCGCGCAGCGCGGCGACGAGCCCCGCGGCGCGCTCCTTGGCGTCCAGCTCCACGTCGCCCTGCACCAGCGACACCCGCTGCACGAAGGCGATGTGGCGGTGGCCGAGCGCCATGAAGCGCCGGACGGCGTCGGCCGCCCCCCGGGCGTTGTCGACGCACATGGAGTGGCCCCTCCAGCCGGCGATCGGCCAGTCCACCAGTACCGCGGGCACGCCGCAGGTCTCGTAGCGGCGGAGCACCTCGCGCCGGTAGTGGCCCAGGAGCACGATGCCCCGGGGCGTGATCCGGGAAAAGCCTTCGGGCAGGCGCTTCTGAAGCTCGTTGCCGTGCACGGTCAGGAGGGGGGCGTTGGCATCGTCGGCGCCGGACCCCACGCCGAGGTGCAGCGCCCAGCCCAGCGGATTGGCCAGCGCCGGGGCGAGCTTGCTGTAGCTGACCACCTCCAGGATGGGGCTCTGCACCGAGGCGCTCGGCGCCCCCGGCGGGAGCACCCCAAGACGCCGCCCGGGGGTCCGAATCAGCCGGCCCTCGCGCCGGAGCGCGTCGACGGCCAGCCAGGCCGTGCGATAGGCGACCCCGTAGCGGGCCTGCAGCTCGCGCACCGGCGGGAGCACCGCGCCGGGGGGGAGGCGCCCCGAGTCGATCTCCGCGCGCAGCTCCCCGGCCAGCCGCCGGTGGCGGGCATCGGGGTTCGCCGGGCGGCCTCGCTTTCCTTCCGATGGCGGCGACACAGTTGGGGTCTCCCCCTTCCCGGAGAATTAAGGAATCATAAGTAATCATAAGTGGAAAACAACTCCGTTTGCGGCGGCGCCCCCGTGTATGTTAAGATGGGCAAGGAGCCCATGGCGCCGAGGGGGAGCACACCGATGAAACACCCGATAGCCCGGTTTACCCTGGTCCTGGTCGCCCTGGCGGCGCTGGCCCTGCCGACAGCGGCCGGCGAGGCCTCCGGCCCCGAGGCGGCGGCGGCCAAGGCCATCCTGGAGGCCTCCGGGTTCAAGAGCGGCCTGTGCCTGCACCTGGGCTGCGGGCGGGACGGCTCGGCCGGGTTGACCGCGGCGCTGACCGAGGCCGGCTCCATGCCGGTCCACGGCCTGGCGCTCGACGACGCGGCGCTGGCCCGCGCCCGCGCGGCCATCGAAGCGAAGAGCCTCGGCGGCCGGGCCATGGTCGAGAAGCTCGCGGGCAAGGCGCTGCCCTACGTGCCCGACCTGGCCACCCTGATCGTGGTCGAGGACCTGGCCGCGCTCTCCGCGGCGGGCATCGGCAAGGAAGAGATCCTCCGGGTCCTCGCGCCCGGCGGCGCGCTCTGCACGCTCGAGGGCGGCCCTTCGGCAGGCTCAGGGCAGGGCAAGTGGACCGCGACGGCCAAGCCCCGCTCCAAGGACATGGACGAGTGGACCCACCCGCACCACGGGCCGGACGGCAACTTGGTCTCGGCCGACAAGACCATCTCCTTCCCGCTCGACTTCCGCTGGATCGACGGCGTGGCCGTCAACCGCGGCGGCTGGGCGGAGTGCGCCTCCTGCCGGGCGGTGGTCCTGGCCGGCGGCCGCTGCTACACCGTGAACAACGACGAGTTGGGCTCGACCGGCACCGCGGTCCTCAAGGCCCGCGACGCCTGGAGCGGCTTCCCGCTCTGGAAGCTCGACTGCGAGGACGGCTACGGCAAGGTCGCGCTCGACTTCCGCAACGTCTGGCCGCTGGCCGCCGACGACCGGCGGGCCTACGTCGGCCGGAAGACCGGCCTGGCCATCCTCGACGCAGCCACCGGCAAGGTCGAGGCCGCGGCAACCACCAAGTTCCAGCCGCGCCGGCTGGTGCTGGCCGAGGGCACCGTGGTGGTCGGGTGCTGGGAGAAGATCGAGAACTGCGGCGCCAAGGTCGGCTTCGAGAACGACGACATCCGCACGGTCTGGTGGCCGGGCGGCGAGGGCAGCGTCGAGGCCTTCGAGGCCGCCACCGGCAAACCCAAGTGGACGCTGCCGCTCGCCGCGCTGACCCTGGTGGCCTCCGACGGGACCCTGTACATCCTCACCAACAAGGGCGCCCCGCCCACCGAGCGCACCTTGATCGGCGTGGAGCTGGCCACCGGCAAGGAGAAGTGGCGCTTGCCGCACACCGCCTTCGGCGAGGAGCCCGACACCATCCTGGTCTCGGCCGGCCCGGGCTGCGCGGTGCTCACCAACAGCAAGGCCAAGGGCAAGCGCGGGGCCTACGTGGTCTCGGCCGCCGACGGCAAGATGCTCTGCACCATCCCCGGCGCCGTGCCGCGCGACATCGTCGGCAACGAACTCTGGTGCTCCGACGCCCGCTATGACCTCAAGACCGGCGCCAAGCGGCCCGGCCAGGGACTGGGCGGGACCTACGCGGGCAGCAACGTCGTCGGCGGTTGCGTGCCGCCGGTCGTGGTCGGAGGGCGGCTGGTCACCGGCTCACGCGGCGGCGGCTACTCGCTCTTCGGCGAGGACCCGGCCAGGCCGCCGACCAAGCTCAGCTACATGGCGGTGCGCGGCGCCTGCCTCCAGGGCATGGTCCCGGCCAACGGCATGTTCTACACCGCGCAGAACATGTGCGGCTGCTTCCCCATGCAGGTCGGCGGGTTCATCGCCTCCGGGCCCGGCGCCGGCGCGCCGCCGGCGGCCGCGGACTTCGAGAAGCCCCGCCCCGTCGAGAAGGGCCCGGCCTTCGGCGCCGTCGAGGCGGCCGCCGCCGGGGCCGACGACTGGCCCACCTACCGCCACGACACCGAGCGCGGCGCCGGCACTTCGGCCGCCGTCCCGGAGACGCTCAAGCAGCTCTGGAAGATCCAGGCGGTCAAGCCCGGCGAGGGTCAGTTCGCCGAGGCCTGGCACGCGCGCATCGGCGTGCCCCAGCCGCTGACCGCGCCGATCGTCGCCGCCGGCATGCTGGTCGTCGCCGGCCTCGACGCCGGGCAGGTCCTGGCCCTCAAGCCCGAGACCGGGGCCACGATCTGGAAGGTCTCGCTCGGCGGCCGCATCGACACCCCGCCCACCTACCACGCGGGACTCCTGCTGGTCGGCTGCCACGACGGCTGGGTCTACGCGCTCCGCGCCAAGGACGGCGCCATGGCCTACCGCGTCAGGATCGCGCCGCTCGACCGGCGCCTCTGCGTCTACGGGCAGGTCGAGTCCTTCTGGCCGGCGGCCGGCTCGGTGCTGGTCCACGACGGCGTGGCCTACGCGACCGCCGGGCGCTCCACCTCCTCGAGCGGCGGCGTGGCCCTGGTGGCCTTCAAGCCCGAGAGCGGCGAGACCGTCTGGGCCAAGCACCTCGACGAGAAGATCTCCGGCTTCATCGACGTCCTCTCGATCCGCGACGGGGAGCTGGCCTGGCACTCCCACCGCCTCGACCCCAAGGACGGCAAGGTCCTGCCGCCGGCCCAGAAGTACAACGGGCACGTCGGCATGCTCGACGGCGCCTGGATGGGCGGCTACGGCCGGCGCAGCGGCGGCGGGCAGATGCTCGGCCGGATGTGCGGCAGCACCATGTCCTGGAACAAGGACCTGGTCATCGCCCCGGCCTTCGCGGTGGCCCGCGCCAAGGTCGAGACCCCCAAGCCCGATCCCAAGGCCGGTCCCAAGCACCCCGACGCGTTCAAGGCCGAGGACTACACCTGGCGGACGGAGTTCGAGCCGCAGACCCCCTGGGCCAGGATCTACTCGACGGCCCTGACCGGCAACAGCGCCTTCTTTGCCGGCTCGGTCTACAACGGCTGGCAGAAGGGCAGGTACGACGGCAGCTTCGTGTGGGTCAAGTCGGCGGCCACCGGCAAGAAGACCCAGGACGCCATCAAGCTCGAGGCCGCGCCGGTGCTCGACGGCCTGGCCGTCGCCGGCGGCCGGGTGTTCCTCTGCCAGCAGGACGGGACGGTGGTCTGCTGGGGGAAGTAGCCGGCGGCAGCTCCGCCAGCGCCGTCTTGCCGGCCAGCAGCACGTAGTGGTGCCGGTAGAGGTTGTAGGCCTTGATCTTGCGGAAGCCGGCCCGGACCAGCATCCTCCGGGCGGTTTCGCGGCCGATGCGCTCGGCCTGCGGGGGGCCGTGCGGCGAGGGCCGCCAGTTCCAGTCGATGAGCAGGAGCTGCCCGTCGGCGGTCAGCACCCGCCGGATCTCGCCGAGCAGCCTGATCGGAGCGGTCATCTCGTGAAGCACGTCGACGACCAGCGCCCTGTCGACCGAGCCGGTGGCTCCCGGGATGCCGTGCTCGCAGTTCCGCATGGTGCGCACGTTGCGGAGCCCGGCGTCGGCCGCCGCCTTGCGCACCAGGCGGAGCATCTCCGGCGAAATGTCCAGCCCCCAGGCCTCCTGCACGCGGGCGGCAGCCGGCAGCAGGAAGTACCCCGACCCGCAGCCCAGGTCGATGAACACATGATCCGACCTGAGGCCGAAGAGCTTCAGGGCCGGCCCGGCCGGCTGGAGCCTGAGGCGCTCGGGGCTGTGCAGTTGGCGGTGGGCGCGGTGATCGAACTTGTTGACCATGGCCGGCGGACCTCGATCCCATGCAGACTGACCGTGAGGCCCGCCAGTGTAGCCTTCCTCCGGCCAACTTGCCGGACATTTCGCGGCGGAGGCGCCCGGCGGCACCGGGGATCGGTTTCACCTCCCCGGCAGACCGCTTCCTCCAGGAGCAGACTGAGTTTGCGCCGGCGGAGCCCGCCGGCGCTGGAATCAGGGGTGTCCCCATGAGAAACGACTTCAAGCCCAACCGTCTCGTGCTGGCGCTGGGCCTTCTGACCGCCCTCGCGCTGGCCGCTCCGGCGCCGGCCGGCGAGTCCTCCGGCCCGGAGGCCACCGCGGCCAAGGCGATCCTCGACGCCTCGGGCGTCAAGGGCGGGCTCTGCGTTCACCTCGGCTGCGGCCGGGAGGGCTCGGCCGGACTGACCGCGGCGCTGGCCGAGGGGAGCGAGCTGCTCGTTCACGGCCTGGCGCTCGACGACGCGGCGCTCGGACGGGCCCGCGCGGCAATCGACGCGCGCGGCGTGGCCGGCCGCGCCCTGGCCGAGAAGCTCTCGGAGAAGGCGCTGCCCTATCTCCCCGACCTCGCCCGGCTCGTCGTGGTCGAGGACCTGGGCGCGCTGGCCGCCGCGGGCGTCTCCAAGGACGAGGTCCTGCGCGTCCTCGCCCCCGGCGGCGCGCTCTGCACCCTCGAGGGAGGCAAGTGGACCGCGACGGTCAAGCCCCGGCCCAAGGACATGGACGAGTGGACTCACCCGCACCGCGGGCCGGACAACAACCTCTCCTCGAACGACAAGGTTCTCTCCTTCCCAATCGGCTACCGCTGGATCGAGGGCGTGCCCATGAACATGGGCGGCTGGGCCTCGACCCGCGCGGTGGTCTCCTCCGGCGGCCGGGTCTTCGCGCTCAGCGTCAATGAGCTCGGCCGCAAGACCAAGGGCGGCGTACTCACCGCCCGCGACGCCTGGAGCGGCCTGCCGCTCTGGCGCGCCGAGTGTGAAGCCATCTACGGCGGCGCGGAGCTAGACTGGCGGAACGTCTGGCCGCTGGTGGCGGCCGAGCGCCGGGTCTACAGCACTCAGAAGGGCGTCCTGACCGTCTTCGATGCCGCGCTCGGCAAAGTCGAGACCACCTGCCCGACCAAGTTCCCGCCGCGGCGGCTGTTGCTCGCCGGCGGGTCGCTGGTCGCCGGCTGCTGGGAGAAGTCCGAGTCCAAGGGCGGCTACGAGGCCGATGACCTGCGCGCGACGTGGTGGCCGGTCGGCGAGGGCAGCGTCGAGGCCTTTGATCCGGAAACAGGCAAGCCGCTGTGGACGCTGCCGCTCGTTGCCCTGACCATGGCCGCCTCCGACGGCACGCTCTACGTCCTGACCCACAAGGGCAACCCGCCGACCGAGCGCAACCTCGTGGCGGTGGAGCTGGCCACCGGCAAGGAGAAGTGGCGCGTGCCCCACACCGCCTTCGGCCCGGAGGCGGACATCTACCTGAACCTGGCCGGCCCGGGCTGCGCGGTGCTCACCAAGAGCCGCGGCAAGGCGGCGGCCTTCGTGGTCTCAGCCGCCGATGGGAAGATCCTGCACAGCCTGCCGACCAGCGCGGCGCGGATGATCGTCGGCAATGAGCTTTGGTGCAGCGACGGGCGCTATGACCTCAAGACCGGCAAGAAGAATCCGGGCGGCGGCGTCGGCGGCGCGCACGTCGGCGGGATCGTCGGCGGTTGCGTGCCGGCCATAGTGGTCGGCGGCCGCTACGTCACCGCCTCGCGCGGCGGGCAGTACGAGCAGCTCTACGAGGGTGGCTCGCGCCCGGCGACGCGGCTCTCCTACCAGGGCGCGCGCGGCGGGTGCATCCAGGGGATGGTCCCGGCCAACGGCATGTTCTACACCGCCCAGAACGCCTGTGCCTGCAACCCGACGCAGGTGGGCGGCTTCATCGCCGCCGGCCCGTGCGGCGAACTGCCCGGCGCCGCGGAGTTCGCCGCGGCGCGTCCCGTCGAGAAGGGACCGGCCTTCGGCGCGGCCGACTCGAGCGCCGCGGCGGCCGACGAGTGGCCCACCTACCGGCAGAACGCCGAGCGGAGCAGTGGCAGTTCGGCGCTGGCCGTGCCCGACGGCCTCAAGCAGCTCTGGAAGGTCCAGCTGGCCAAGCCCGGCGAGGGCCGCCTCGGCGAGGCCTGGCTCGCGCGCATGGGCATGGCCCAGCCGCTCTCCGGCCCGGCCGTCGCCGGCGGACTGGCGGTCGCCTGCGGCACCAACTCCGGGCAGGTCTTCGCCGTCAACTCCGAGACCGGTGCGAAGGCCTGGACGGTCTCGCTCGGGAGCCGCATCGACTCGCCGCCGACCCTCCACAAGGGGCTGTGTCTGGTCGGCTGCCACGACGGCTGGGTCTACGCGCTCCGCGCCAAGGACGGGGCGCTCGCCTACCGGGTGCGCATCGCTCCGCGCGAGCGCCGCATGGTGGCCTACGGAATGGTCGAGTCGGTCTGGCCGGCCGTCGGCGCGGTGCTGGTCCACGACGGCGCCGCCTACGCCACCGCCGGGCGCTCCACGCGCTCCGACGGCGGCATCGCCCTGGTGGCCTTCAAGCCCGAGAGCGGCGAGACGCTCTGGGCCCGGGCGCTGGGCGAGGATATGGCCAACCTCAACGACGCCCTCTCCGTCCGGAACGGCGAGCTGGCCTGGCACCACCACCGCATGGACCTCAAGACCGGCAAGCCGCTCGGGCCGGTCCAGCCCATCCAGTACCACGGCAGCATGATCGACGGCTCCTGGCTCAACGGCTTCGGGACGCGCTTCGGGCGGGCCTACATGTTCGGCAAGGCCTGCTCCAACATGATGGCCTGGGACGACAAGCTGGTGGCCTTCCCGGGCATGGCTGTTCCGCGCGCCAAGGCCGAGATCCCCAAGCCCGAGAAGCTCGCCGGCGGAGTCAAGAATCCCGATGAGTTCAAGAAGGACGAGGTCCTCTGGGGCACGGAGCTCGAGCCGGCCACGCCCTGGGCGCGTCCCGGCACCATGGCGGTGACCGGCAACGCCGTGCTCTACGCCGGCGGCGTCTACACCTACTGCGACGGAAGCAAGTACGCCGGCAGCTCCCTTTGGATCAAGTCGGCGGCCGACGGCAAGAAGCTGCAGCCGACGATCAAGCTCGAAGCGGTCCCGGCCTTCGAGGGCCTGGCCGTGGCCGGGGGCAGAGTGTACCTCTCTCAGCAGGATGGAACGCTGGTCTGCTGGGGCAAATGATCTCATAAGTGTCGCATTATCAACGTATTGCACAGAAAACTGAATTCCTGCGCCGATAAGGCTTGCGTGGTGTATGTCAATCAGGAGGCAAGCACGATGCCAATCACGACTAAAGCACGCGGGCCGGGAGCCGGGGGGCGGACTTCAACCGAGATCTGCGCGGAGCTGCGCTCCGAGGTGGTCTCCGGCAAGTTCGCGCCGGGCCAGTACCTGCCCACCGAGCGCCAGCTCTCGGCGCGGTACGAGGTGGCGCAGAACACTGTCCGCCGGGCGCTCAAGGCGCTCGAGGCCGAGAAACTCATCGCCGCCGAGCCGCGCCAGGGCTACCGGGTGCTGGCCCGGGCCAACGATCCGGAGCGCGGCTGCCCGCTGGCCTTCGTCAACTGGAACTCCGCACCGGCGGAGAGCTGGAGCAACATCGACGCGGAGCTGCTCAGGGAGCTCCAACTGGCCGCCGACGAGCGGGGCTGGCCGCTGCTGAGCATGGCCGCTGGCGAGCTCGCGCCCGAACAGGTCCTGGAGCGGCTGGGCACGGCGCGCTCCTTCGGGGTGCTGACCTCGACGCTCGATGCGCAGACCCTCGATGCCATCCGGGGCACGGGGCTGCCGGTGCTGATGCTCGACCAGTGGATCGAGGGCTCGGGGCTCGACTCGATCATGCAGGACGGCCACCAGGGCGGGATCCTGGCCGCGCGCCACCTGGTCGCGGCCGGCTGCAAGCGCATCGCCTGGTTCGGGTGGATCAGCCCCAACGCCCACAGCATGGCCCGCTTCGGCGGAGTCTCGGCCGGACTGACCGGCGAGGGGCGGCCGCTGACGCCGGAGCTCACTTTCAACGCCGGTCCTGGTGAGGACCTCGCCGTCGCCCGAAGGATGCTCAAGGGCAAGGGGCGTCCGGACGGGATCATTGCCCTCTGGCAGGGCAGTTGCGCGGCGATCAAGCAGGCCGCCGACGAGCTGGGCCTGGCCATCGGGCGGGACTTCCAGCTGGTCGGCTGGAGCATGGAGGAGACCTTCGAGAGCCGCTACTCGAAGATCTTCGGCTCCGGCCCGGTGCCGCCGACGATCACCTGGAGCGTCCGGACCATGGCCCGCACCGCGGTGGCCCGGCTGGCCCAGCGGCGCGACGATCCGGACATGCCCGCGCTGCAGATCAGGATCCCGGTCCGGCTGCGGCTTACGGAGTGAGCAAACCAGGAGAACTGCCATGCACAGAACCGTAATGACAGCCTTGGTCGGAGTGACGCTGGCGACCTGCCTGGCCGCCGGCGAGCCGGCCGTTCCGTCCGAGGAGTTGGCCGGCCTGGCGCTCTCGAGCGCCAAGGTTCCCTCCGGCGGGCTGTGCCTGTACCTCGCGCCCTCCGACGCCGCCGGTCTGGCCAAGCTCGCCGCCGGCTGCCGGCTGCAGGTGCAGGGGGTGGTGGCCGACCGCGAGCGCGCCGAGCGGCTGCGGGCCAAGCTGCCGACCGATGAGACCGGCGACCGGCTCTCGGTGGTCTGGCGCCGGACCGCGCACCTACCCTACCTCGACAACCTGGCCGATCTGATCGTCGCCGAGGGCTGGGGTTCGGGCGACCTCCAGGGCATGGCGCTGGCCGAGGTCGTCCGGGCGCTCTGCCCGGGGGGCACCGCGGTGGTGGGCAGCGACGCCGGGCTGGAGGCGCCAACGCTCCTGGCCGAGGCCGGCAAGGTGAAGCTCGTCAAGGCCGAAGCGTTACCGCGCAAGGGCGCCTGGATCAAGATCGTCAAGCAGTTCGATCCGGCCTTCGGCCGGCTGGCCGGCGGAGACACCCTGGGGCTCGACCAGACGGTGGCGCCCAGCAAGGAGGTGCGCTGGGTGAACACCCCGCTGTGGGGCGGGTCGTGGTCGGGATACGGGGGCAACAGCTCCGGCAGCTACAGCGGCGACACCTTCGGTGGAGGACGGAGCTTCCATACGGAGGTCGACTGGATCAGGCCGGGTCTCAATCGGTTCACGCTGGTCGCCCGCAACGCCTTCAGCGGCTGCGTGCTCTGGAGGGAGAACGTTCCCGCGCTCAGCATGGTGGTGGCGGCCGATGAGACCCGGGTATACGTTCGCGAAGGCGGTCTGGTTGCCAGGGATGCGGCCAGCGGGAAGGTCCTCAAGAACTACGGGCCCATCGCGGGCAGGTTCACCCAGCAGGTGCGTGACAGGCTGATAGTCTCGGTGTATTGCTCGCCCGGGGTCATCGTCGTCGACAAGGAAACCGGCAAGACGGCCTGGACCCGCCCGTACAGCTACACCGATTTCCCGCCGGCGTTCAAGGACGGCGTGGTCTTCGTGCCCGGCTCGACCATCGAGGCTGTCAACCTGGCCGACGGAAAGACCCTCTGGAAGGCCGCCCCCAAGGAACTGGCCGGCGGGAAGATCCGCTCGTTTCAGTGCAGCGCGGACACCCTGTACGTGATGGCCGAGGGCCAGCTGGTGGCCATGGACCCCGGCAACGGCAACGTCATCTGGTCGGACAAGAGGCCCTGGATGAACAAGTTGCAGGTGATCCCCTTCTCGGACCAGGTGGGATATGCGTACGAGGTGGAGTCGGTCGACGATAAGGGCAAGAAGGCCTCGAAGCCGATGCTCACCCTGCTGGATGCGAAGACCGGCAAGGAAGTCAAGACCGGGCCGGGGATCGGAGGCGGCCCGTGCTACGGGGTCCGCGCCGCGGATCGGTACCTGATCGGCGCTCGGGCCTCGTTCATGGACAGGAAGACCTTCGAGGTCAGCGACGTGTTCGGCGTCCGGGGGATGTGCGGCATAGGGTCGGTTCCGGCCTACGGCCTCCTGAACTTCGGGACGCACACCTGCAACTGCTACAACGCCCTGCGCGGAATCTACGCTCTCGCCGGCGTCAGCGGCATCCCCAAGGGAGAGGTGACGCCGCAGCTGATCAAGGGCCCCGGCACGGCGGTCGCCGGGGCGATGGCCGGGCCCGCCGACTGGCCGCTCTACCGTGCCAATCCCGGCCGCGGCAACACCTCCGCCGCAGAGCTTCCGGCCGAGCTCAAGCCGCTTTGGTCGGTGAAGCTCGGCGGCAGCTCCATCCCCCAGGCCACCGGAGCCGGCGGCCTGGTCTTCGTGGCGGCCGCGGAGCAGCACCGGATCGCCGCGCTCGATGCCGCGACCGGCAAGGAGAAATGGTCATTCGCGACGGAGGGCCGGGTTTCGATGGCCCCGACCTATCACAACGGCCTGTGCCTGGTCGGCGACCACGCGGGCTGGGTCTATTGCCTGGAGGCCGTGGGCGGACGGCTGGTCTGGCAGCTGCAGGCCGCGCCGGAGCAGAAGTACATGAGCGCTTTCGATCAGTTCGAATCCGCCTGGCCGATCAAGAGCGGCGTGCTGGTGTTCGGCGACGTGGCCTACTTCGTCGCCGGGCGCTGCGGCACTATGGACGGCGGCATCTATCTCTACGGCGTCGACCCGGCCTCCGGTGCGGTGCTGATGAAGAAGAACTTCCTCGACAACCAGAAGTGGGAGCGTTCGCCCAAGACCGCCGACCTGCTTCTGAGCGATGGGCAGAACCTGATCGGCTGGGGCGCTCGGCTCGAGACGGCCAAGCCTCCGGCCAAACCGGCCGGCGCCAACGGGACCGCGCTGCAGCCCACGCTCAAGTTCGGCGGCACCTGGCAGGGCCCCAACGCCATCCTGGACATGCTCGCCACCATGAACCCGGCCGGCACCTACATGAAGTCGGTCCCGTCCGACGGTCGCGCTGGTGGCGAGACCATCAGCTTCGACAAAGACCGCACCATCACCGGCTGGCGCGAGCTCGACGGTCGGAAGGTGAAGGAGGAAGGCTTCGGCCGCTGCCGGGTGACCTGCACTCAGGGCGACAAGAAGGGCGTCGTCGCCTGGACCAACCAGGACTCCAAGCTGCAGATGCGTGCGCTGCTCCTGGCCGGCGGGCGGGTCTACTGCGCGGGCATCCCCGAGTTCCAGAACCCAGAGGAGAAGCCGGCGCTGGTGGTCCTTTCCTCGACAGACGGCAAGGAGCTGCAGCGTCTGCCAATGGAGAGCGCCCCGGCGCTCGACGGGCTTTCCGCAGTGGGCGGTCGGCTGGTGTTGACAACGGTCGATGGGCAGGTGATGTGCTTTGGGGCGAAGTGACTCCAAAGGTCTGCGCGGCAAGCCTTTAGGAGAGCTAAGCCCTGGTTCCCACGTTAGTTATTGAGGTATCATCCAGACCTGATCTCCGGCTTTTGTCGTGGAATCATGCCGACAAGAGGCCATTATCCGTGTAAGATACACTGGACATCACCGGAGGCATCACCATGACGTCACCGCGCGAGGGCGCTTTGGGTCGGGCCGGAGCGGATCTCTTCGCGAAGATCAGCGCTGAGATCGCGAGCGGCGCAGTGCCGGGCGGCGGATACCTGCCGACCATTCGGGCAATAGCCGCCAAGCACTTGGTCGGAACCAAGACGGTCTGGCGCACGCTCAAGGCTATGGAGGCCCAGGGCCTGATCGCCGCCAAGCCGCGCCGGGGATTCCGCGTGCTGGCCAAGGCCAACGATCCGGAACGGGGCTGCCCCATCGCCTACATCGGCGAACGGGACGAGGCGGCCAGCCTGTGGGACGCCTTCCAGCGTCCGCTGGTCGGCTGCCTGCAGGACGCGGCGGCGGAGCGGGGTTGGTCGCTGCTCGCGGTCAAACCCGGCGGGCTGACCGCCGGAGAACTGGTCGAGCGCCTCAGGGCGGTTCGGGCTTTCGGGGCGATCATCGACAGCACCAGGCCGGAGACGGTGGAGACCGTCAAGAGCGCGGGGATCCCCTGCGTGCTGGTCGACACCTGGATCGACGGCGCCGGCCTCGACGCGGTGGTCCAGAACGGCTACCTCGGCGGCCTGCTGGCCGCCAAACACCTGCTGGGTCTCGGCTGCCGGCGGATCGCCTGGTTCGGAATGAGCGGCGACGACTTCCATCCGCTGGACCGGCTGGGCGGGGCGCTGGCCGGGCTTGCCGCGGCCAACCCGAGCGTTTCCCCCGAGCTCCGGTTCGCACCGAGAGGCGGCGACCTCGAGGCCGAGGCCAGGCGGATGCTCTCGGGTGCGAAGCGGCCGGAGGCGGTCATCGCCCTGTGGCAGGGCTACACCTTCGCCGTCAAGCGGGCGGCGGACGGCCTGGGCCTCAAGCTGGGCCGCGACTTGGAGCTCGTGGGTTGGTGCGCCGAGGAAATGTACGACGGCTTCTACCGCCAGTCGCTGGGAAGCGGCCCGCTGCCGGCCACGGTCACCTGGAGCCTCGAGACCATGGCGGCCACGGCGGTCTCGCGCCTGGCCGAACGGCGCGAGGCTCCGGGGCTGCCGCCGCTCTGGCTGAAGATCCCGGTCCAGCTGCGACCGGCCACGGATGCCGGTGCGGAGGCGGTCAGTTCGGCGGCGCGGGGGGAATCGAAGCGGGGGGCGCGGCGATGATCGCGAATGCGTTTGGATCGATGGCCCTGGTCTGCGTCCTGTGTGCGACCCGGGCGCTCGCGGCCAACGGAGGCCCCGACGCCCTGGCCGCGGCGGCGGCCAAGGCCGCGCGGTGCGATCAGGGCCTCTGCGTCGTGCTCGGCGACGCCGACGGGAAGCTCTCGACCGCCCTGGCCAAGGGCAGCCGTTTCTACGTGCAGGCCCTGTCCGGAGAGCGCGAAGGCGCCGAGAAGATCCGGCGCACGCTTGACGAGGCCGGTCTCGCCGGGCGCTCCTCGGCAGTATGGCGGCGGACGCCGCACCTGCCGTACCTCGACGATCTGCTCAACCTGGTGGTGGCCAATGGCTGGGGCCGGCCGGAGCTCAAGGGCCTGACGCTCTCCGAGATCGCGCGGGTCCTCTGCCCCGGGGGCGTCGCAGTCGTGGGCGCCGACGCCGGACTCGACGCCGATGCCCTCCTGGCCGAGGCCGGCAAGTTGAAGCTCGTCAAGGCCGAGAAACTCGCCCTGCCCGGCGCGTGGATCAGGCTCACCAAGCAGATGAACCCGGACTTCGGCGAGTGGACCGGCGTAGGCGGCGGGCCCGGGCTCACCCTGGTCTCGCCGGACAAGGCCTTCACCGCCCCGTACCGGGAGATCCGCTGGTGCCAGGGCCCGACCTGGGGCGCTTTCGGAACCGCCGCCTACGCCGGCGGGCGCTCCTTCCATCTGGAAAGCACCTACATATCTCCGACCGCCAACCAGTTGTGGCTGGCAGCCCGCGACGCCCACAACGGCTGCGACCTCTGGCGAGAGAAGATCACCGGCGGCGCCGGGCTCTGCGCCGACGAGAAGCGCGTCTACTGCGCCGACGGCAAGGAACTGGTCGGCCGCGACGCGGCCACCGGCAAGGTCGACCGGCGCTACGGGCCGCCCGCCGCCACCAGCATCGGCGTCATGGTCAGCTCGCTGGAAGACTGTCTGATCGTCAGCGGCCAGGTCATCGAGAAGGAGACCGGCAAGGTCCGCTGGAGCCGCCGCGCGAGCTGCCAGCCGGCCGGCGCGGACGGCGCGGTCTACGTCTACGACGGCCAGGGCGTGGAGGCGGTGAAGCTCGCCGACGGCTCGACGCTCTGGAAGTCCGCGCCCGCGGAGCTCTCCACGCCCAAGAACGCCTTCCGCGTCGCGATCTCCGTCAGAACGGATACGGTTTTCCTCCAGCGCGACTCGCTGCAGGAGCCGCAGCACGTCCTCTCAGCCCTGGACCGGGCCACCGGCGCGCTGCGCTGGTCGCGCCCCTACGCCGGCACGGTGCTGCCCTACGCCGACGCCGTCTACATGATGGGCCAGGTGAACATCAAGGGCAACCCCGGGCCGACCTGGACGGAGTTGGACATCAAGACCGGCCAGGAGAAGCGCAAGCTCGATCCTCAGGTGGTGACCGGCGCGCGCTGCTGGGCGCCCACCGCCACCGAGCGCTTCATCACCAGCATAGAGGAGTCCTTCTACTTCGACCGGATCGCCTTCAAGGAGGTGCGCACCGGCCGCGGGGTGCGCTCGGGGTGCAAGATCGGCCCGGCCTTCGCCTACGGGCTGATGTACGACCTGCCCCACACCTGCAACTGCGGCACGGTGCTGCGCGGGGTCTCGGCGCTATCCGGAGGCAGCGCGCTCCCGAAGGTCGAGGCCGCTCCGGCGCTGGTGAGCCTCGGGGCAGCCCCGGCCGGCGCGGCCGCCGCCCCCGGCGACTGGCCGCTATACCGCGGCACCCCGCAGCGGAGCTCCGCGACTGCCACGGAACTGCCCGCCGAGCTCAAGCCCGCCTGGTCCGCGGCGGTCGGCAAGTCGGCGCTGAGCCAGGCGACCGGAGCGGCGGGGCGCGTCTTCGTCGCCGAGCCCGACGCCCACCGGGTGGTGGCGCTCGACCTGGCCACCGGCAAGCCGGCCTGGACCTTCGTTGCCGAGGGGCGCGTGCCGCTGCCGCCGACCTATCACAAGGGCCTGGCCCTCTTCGCCGACAACGCCGGCTGGGTCTATTGCCTGGACGCCGCCAACGGCCGGCTCGTGTGGCAGCTCCAGGCCGCTCCGGAGCAGAAGTACATGGGCGCCTTCGGCCAGCCCGAGTCGGCCTGGCCGGTGAAGAGCGGCGTGCTGGTGCTGGGCGAGACGGCCTGCTTCTCCGCCGGCCGCACCGGGATCACCGACGGCGGGATCACCGTCTACGGCGTCGACCCGGCCACCGGCCAGGGGCGCTGGAAGAAGACCCTGGCGCGGCTCATGCCCAACGACCTGCTGGTCGGCGACGGGACGAACCTCTTCCTGGAGCGGGTCCGCCTGAGCGCCGCCGACGGGAACGATGCCAAGCTGGGCCGGGGCTGGGACGAGATGGTCCTCCAGTCCCACGGCTACGAGCAGAACGCCGGCAACTCGATCCTCGACCTGCTCAATTCCTCCGACCCGGGCCAGATCTGGATCCGCAAGAGCCAGCCGGGCAACGCACGCGGCGGAGGGCAGGCCGTGGCCTTCGATAAAGAACGTACAGTCATGACCGGCCGAGTGGCGGTGCCGCCCAAGTTCACGCTGACCGAAGCCGAGGTGCGCGCGGCTGGCGCCTCGACCTGGACGAACCGGAGCTACACCCATCAGATGCTGGGCCTGGTCCTGGCCGGACCGCGGGTCTACTGCGCGGGCATCCCCCAGTACCGGGACAGCGAGGACAAGCCGGCGCTCTGGATTCTGTCCTCGGCCGATGGCAAGGAGCTGCAGAAGCTCCCGCTCGACGGGACACCGGTCATCGACGGGCTCTCGGCGGTCGGCGGCCGGCTGCTGCTGAGCACCGCCGACGGCCGGCTGATGTGCTTCGAGAAGAAGTGAGTGCCTGGTGCGCTGGGTGTATGTGGGTGTGTGGGTGCGCGAGTGTGTGGGTGGGGAGGCCGACGTCCGGGCTCCGATCACTCACACACTCACATACCCACAACTCACCCACGCTCTGAGCACTGGCCCACGCGGAGGTTCCCCATGCATCGAGTCCTGATCTGCGCACTGTCCCTCGGCCTGGCGACGGCGTCCGCCACGGCGGCGGAGCCGGCCCCGCCCAAGTTCGTCAAGAAGCCGGCCGTCGCCAGGGCCGGCGATAGGACCACCATTAGCTTCGCCGTCGACCGCGAGACCGACGTGGCCGTCTACATCGAAGACGCCAAGGGCACGATCGTCCGGCACCTGGTCGCCGGCGTCCTCGGGAAGAACCCGCCCGAGCCGCTCAAGGCCAACTCGCTGGAGCAGTCGCTGGAGTGGGACGACAGGGACGACGACGGCAAGCAGGCGGCCGGGGGCCCCTTCAAGATCCGCGTGGGCCTGGGCCTCAGCGCCAGCTACGCCGGCCAGCCCTTCGCGGCCAAGGGACAGTCGGGTCCGGACGCGGTCGAAAACGTTGCCGGCCTGGCCTGCGCCGGCGACGGGCGGCTCTTGGTCCTGGACAGGGGCGTGGCTTTCGAGGGCGACCACTTCTGGATGTACAAGCTGCACGCATTCCTGCGCGACGGCTCCTACGAGCGAACCATCAAGCCCTTCCCGCCGGGCACGCCGCCCGAGCGCGCCAAGGGTGCCTTCGTCAACGCCTACGGCAAGTTGAACCCACTGGTCCACTCCGTCCCCAAGATGTCCTTCTACACCCACGACGAGGTCCCGGGCCAGCCGGCGGTGCTGCCCGACGGCCGGCTGGTGCTGGCGGTCACCCCGGGACTGGCGAACCTCTCGCCCAAGGGCGGCATCGCCCACCTGGCGACGCTCGACGCCGACGGCGGGATCTCCAGCGAGACCTACGCCGGCCCGGTGCTCAGGGCCGGCCAGGGCTGGACCGGCTTTCCCTGCCTGGCCGCCTCTGGGGATGGCAAGGCGGTCTACCTCACCGGCCTCGGTCCGATGGATCACTACGGGCCATCCAAGCCCACCCACGCGGTCTACATCGCGAAGCTGCCCGAGCGCGGCCCGGCGGAGGTCTTCTTCGGCGACCCGGCCAAGGCCGGCGCCGACGATGCCCACCTGAGCGACCCGCGCGGCCTGGCCGTCGACGGCAAGGGGCACCTGCTGGTGGCCGACCGCGGCAACAACCGGGTGCTGGTCCTCAACGAGAAGGACCGGTCGGTGGCCGGCTCGATCCCGGTCGACGCCCCCTTCTGGGTCGCGGTCCATCCCAAGACCGGCGCGCTCTACGTCGCCTGCAAGGAGACCAGCCTGGTCAAGCTTGCCGGCTGGGACAACCCCAAGGAGCTGGCCCGCGCCGACTTTGCCAGTCTGAGGGCCAAGACCCCCGAGCCCTACCGCTGGAGCTACCGGATGATGTTCGCGCTGGATCCGTCGGGCGCGGCGCCGCGCATCTGGGTCGCCACCAGCAGCGCTCTGCCCCAGGGCCGCGCACTGGCCGGCCTGGACGACCAGGGCGAGCGCTTCTCCGAGCCGGCTCCGGCCAGGTTCTTCATGCCTCCGCTCTTCCGCCGGCCGGCCGCCGACCCGACCCGCCGGGAGGTGGGCACCTCAACCGACAACGATTTCCGGATCCTGGACGAAACGACCGGCGCCTTCCGCACGCTCGCCGGCCTATCCGCCCAGGGCCGCAGCCATCGGATCGGGCCGGACGGGGCCATCTACGCTCAGGATCACTGGGGCAAGGGCGGCGGCGTCTGCCGCTGGGACCGCAACGGCAAGCCGCTGCCCTTCGCGGCTACGGCCTCCGACCCGTGGCTGCGCGGGCGGATGCCCTATGGCAGCAACGGGTTCACCGACTGGGAGCGCGACTTCTCGGTGGCCCGCAACGGCGACATCTACGTCAAGGCCCAGGGGCCGGTCTACCACGGGCTCAGCACCGTCCGGGTCTACGACCGGGACGGCAACTTCAAGCGCGTCGCCATCCACTCGGTGACGGAGGGCGGCTACGGCCCGCGGCTTGACGCGCGCGGCAACCTCTACTTCATGGAGGCCTGCAAGGAGCCCGGCCGGCTCTGGCCCGACGAGTTCAAGGGGCGCCTGATCAACTCGGCACACGAGGCCTGGATCGACAACATCTACGGCAGCATCGTCAAGTTCGGCCCGGAGGGCGGCGCGCTCTGGTACCAGTCCGATTCGCTGTCGCCGGTGACCTACGAGGGCTGGGGCGTGGCCTTCGAGAAGGGCCGGCCCGGAGGCAAGAAGACGCTGTCCGAGCTCAAGACGACGGGCGGCGCGCTCGTCGGGACCATCGCCCAGGCGCCGGTGTGGCTGGCCTTCCCGCGGATGGGCATCGACGCCGCGGCCCACAAGAAGGTGACCCTGCGGCTGAAGAACGGCACCGGCGGCGACAAGGCGACGCTCGCCTGGCAAACGGTGTCCGGGGACGGCAGGGAATTCACCAAGTCCGTGGAGATCAAGCCCAACAGCGACTTCACCGAGTACGTCTTCGACCTAGCCGGTGAGGCCGGCTGGAAGGGCGCCCTCTGGAACCTGCAGCTGAGCCCCACCAACGCGGCCTCGGGCTCCTTCCAGATCGCCTCGGTCCGGATCGGCGAGGCCGACTCCAAGCTGGCCTGGAACTTCGACGCCGAGGACTCGCCCGAACTCCGCCTGCCGGCGGCCATGAAGAAGGAGAAGGTGGCGGCCAACCACCGGAACTCCGCGGTCGAGCTCCAGGGTGCCAAGTGGTGGCGGCCGGGGTTCTCGCCGATCGCCAGCGGGGCCACCGGCTTCTGCGCCTGTACCGCCTCGGACTTCGACGTCGACGACTTCGGCCGGGTCTTCGCGCCGGACACCGGCCGTTTCCGGGTGGGGGTGCTCGACGCCAACGGCAACGAGATTGCCTCCATCGGCGAGTACGGCAACCAGGATTGCTGCGGGCCGGACAGCTACGTCCTCGACCCGGCCGGCAGGTTCCTGCGCCCTCGGAAGGCCGACGACCCCAAGGAGATCGCCAGCCCATCGGCCAAGCCGGAGATCGGCCTGGCCTGGGTCATCGGCGTCGCTGTCACCGACCGGCACGCCTACGTGGACGACCTCATCAACAAGCGCATCCTGCGCCTCCGGCTCGGCTACGCCGCGGAGGAGACGGTCGGAGTGCCGTGAAGGATGGGTGGAAGGCGGAATGCCCTTCTTCCGCTCAGTCCCCCTCTCCCCTTGAGGGAGAGGGAATCTGCAAGGAAGACTTAATTCCTCCCCGCCTTGACCGGGTCCGGCCGGGCCCCTACAATCCGGGCCATGATCGATCTGAAGAAGCTGCTCAAGGACAGGCGCGTCCTGGTCTCCGACGGGGCCTGGGGCACGGAGCTGGCCAAGCGGGGCCTCGGCGCCGGAGAGGTGCCCGAGCGGTGGAACGTTGAGCGGCCGGACGAGGTCCGCGGCGTGGCCGCGTCCTATGTGGCGGCCGGCAGCGACATCATCCTCACCAACAGCTTCGGCGGGACGAGCATCAAACTGGCGCGCTCGGGGCTGGCCGGCCGGGCCGGTGAGTTCAACCTCGCTGCCGCGGAACTCTCGAAGAAGGCGGCGGCAGGGAAGGCGCTGGTCTTCGCCTCGGTCGGATCCTGCGGGGAGATCCTCGAGCCCTACGGGGAGCTCACGCCGGAGAAGGCCCAGGCCAGCTTCGCCGAGCAGGTCCGCTGGCTGGCCGAGGGCGGGGCCGACGGCATCGTCATCGAGACCCTGGCCGACCTGGGCGAGGCCAGGATCGCGCTGTCCGCCGCTAAGGAGTCCTGCCGCCTGCCCGTCGTGGTATCGATGACCTTCGAGAAGGGTCCGGGCGGGATCGCCACCATGATGGGCGTGCGGCCCGAGCAGGCCGCCGCCGAGCTCACCGCCGCCGGTGCCGACATGGTCGGCGCCAACTGCGGCGCGGGCATCGAGCAGATGATCGAGGTGACCCGGGCGCTCCGCGCCGCCACCAAGCTGCCGCTCTGGATCAAGCCCAACGCCGGCAAGCCCGAGCTGGTCGGCGGCCGGACCGTGTACCGCGAGACGCCGGCCGAGTTCGCGGCGCGGGCAGCGGAACTCGTCGCCGCCGGTGCCGCGGTGGTCGGCGGCTGCTGCGGCACGACGCCCGAGCACATCCGGCTGATGGTCGAGGCCGTGGCCAGGCTGCGGGCGGCCAAGAGATGAGCGGCCCCGCGCCAGCCGAGCCCCGGCGCAGCCCCTGGCGCCGCACGCTGCTCATCGTCGCCGCCAACGCCGGCCTGCTGCTCCTCGGACTGGCCGCGCTGCTCTGGCTCGACTGCCGCCGCACCGGCGGGGTCGCGCTGGCCTTCGCCTCGGACGATCCGCCGGTCCCGGCACGCGACTGCATCGCGCGGCTGGGGGGGCAGGAGTGGGCACTGCGGCATCTGCGCCTCTACCTGGCCATGCCCGGCTGGGTGGCGCCGCACCGCGCCCAGGCGGTGGGGCTGCTCGGACCGTGCGGGCCGGCGGCCCGGGAGCGCCTCCTGGCAACGCTGGCCGACGACGACCCGGCGGTGCGCGCCGCGGCGGCCCGCGGAACCGGGATGCTCGGCCGCGATGCCGCCGATGCCCAGCCCGGGCTCGCCCGCATGCTCTCCGACCCTTCGGCCGAGGCCCGCGCCGCGGCGGCCGGGGCCCTGGGCCTGGCCGGCCCGCCCTTCAGTTCCGCCGTCGGCCCCCTGGCCACCACCCTGGAGATCGACCCCGACGGGCAGGCCCGCGCCGCGGCGGCCGAAGCCCTCGGCCGGATCGGGCCCATCGAGCCCGTGGCGGAGACCGCGGTCAAGGCCCTGGCCGGGGCCCTGGCCGACCGGGACTGGCTGGTCTGCGACGCCGCCGCCGAGGCCCTGGGGCGCTTCGGGCCCGCGGCGCGGCCGGCGGTTCCGGTGCTGATCCGGGCGCTGGGAGCGCGCCCCGAGGGCCGCTCCGAGCAGGCCGACGCCCTGGCCCGCTCCGCGGCCATCGGCGCTCTGGGCCGGCTCGGCCCGGCCGCGGCGGAGGCCGCGCCGACCCTGACCCGCCTGCTGGGCGACCGCAAGCCGGTGGTGCGCGCCGCCGCCGCCGAGGCGCTCGGCCGGATCGGCCCGTCAGCCGTTCCGTCGCAGGCGGCGCTGGAACGCACGCTCATGGACGAGTCCCCCGAAGTGCGCGCGGCCGCCTCGGCGGCGCTGCGGGCGCTGCGCGGCGGGAAGTGACCGGCGGCACCGTCCCCGGACGAAACGGAACCGATTATGCTGGTGATTCTCAGCGATCTGCATTTCTCCGACGGCACCCTGGCCCCCGAGGGGGCGCGTGAGGGCTGGAACATCCCGGCGCGGGCCTTCCGGTACCTGGCCGACGACCTGCGGGCCATCATCGGCAACGAGCGGATCAACGTCCGCGAGGTCCGGCTGGTGCTGCTCGGCGACGTCTTCGACCTGCTGCGCTCGGCCTCCTGGGGCCGGCCCGGCCCGGCGCCCTGGGACGCGCCCTACCCGGACCTGGAGGCCCGCGCGGCGGAGATCCTCGAGGGCGTCGTGCGCGAGAACGACCTGGCCTTCTCCGAGATCCGCGACTGGAAGGAGATGCTCGGACTGCTCCCCGAGAGGGTCCACGTCCACTATGTGCCCGGCAACCACGACCGGCTGGTCAACCTGTTCCCCTCGACGCGCCGGATCGCCGCCGGGGCCCTGGGACTGGACCCGGGCGTCCAGCCCCCAGACGCGCCCTTCGCCCACGGCTTCTCCTCAGCCGAGTACGGCGTGCTCGCCAGGCACGGCCAGCAGTTCGACGGGCTCAACTGGGGCGGCTCCTTCGAGGCCGCCGGCCTCGGCGAAGCCGTGGTGGCGCGGCTCTTCAACGCCTTCCCGGAGCGGGCCCGGGCGCTCCTCGATCCGGCCGACCCGGAGACGGCTCCGATTCTGGAGCGGCTCGAGGAGCTCGACCACGTCCGGCCGCTCTGGGCCGTGCCACGCTGGTTCCAGGGCATGCTGGCCTCCGCGGGCCGGGAGTCGACCCGCGCGGCACTGCGCGCCGCCTGGTCCGAGACCGCCGCGGCCTTCGCCGCCGAGCCGTTCGTCCACGGGCAGATGAGCCCCTGGAACCCGCTGGCCAGGGCCAACCTCGCCGCCCGGCTGATCCGCACGCCCTGGGGCCTGGCCGAGCGCCTCTGCCGGCTCAGGCCCCTGCGCTGGCTGATCGACGATTCGGACGCGAAGTACGCCAGGGCCGCGGCCGAGGAGGCGGCCGCGCAGTTCCCAGATCGCAGCTCCCAGTTCCCAGCGGAACATGGGGTCCGCACACTGGGAACTGAGAACAGGGAACTGGGAACTGGCCACTCCGTCGTCTACGGCCACACCCACGTCGCCCGACAGGTGGCCATCGACGTCCGCGGCGACGCGCCGCTGATGTACTTCAACTCCGGCACCTGGCGGCGGGTGGTAGGCCCCGCGGAGCTCGGCCCCTCCGGCGCGACCGCGCGGCCCTTCGCCTCCTGGCAGGTGATGAGCTACCTGCTCTTCTACCGCCCGGAGGAGAACCGCGGCTACCGCTTCGAGACCTGGCAGGGAACGCGCGGGTAGCGCACCGCCGCCCCCTGCTGTTGCTTCAGCCCCCGGCGATGCTAGAATCCCGGCCATGATAGAGTTCCATCGGACCGGGCCGGACGCCGGCCGGAGCCTCCGTCCGGCGCGGCGCCCATGGCTGCTGCTGCCCGCGCTGCTCGCCCTGGCGGCGGGCTGCGACCCGATCATCATCACCTGGGGCGCGCCGAAAGGGCCGGTGCCCCGCGAGGAGCAGGCCTTCCGGAAGGTCGAGGCCGAGTACCTCCGGCACATCGCGCGCAACCCCGCGGACCCGGCCGCCCCGGCGGAACTGGCCGAGCGCTACCGCGCCCGCGGGGACTTCGCCCGGGCCGAAGAGTACTTCCGCAAGTCGCTGGCCGCCTCGGAGCGCTTCTACTTCGCCCGCGCCGGGCTGGCCCGCCTCTACCTGGACTCGGGTCGCCCGGCCGAGGCCGCGACGGAGGCCGAGAAGGCCGCCGCCGACAACCCCGGCGACGCCCGGGCCTTCGCCCTGCTGGCCCGCGCCCGGCGCGCCAACTCCGATGCGGCCGGCGAGCGCAAGGCGCTCGACGACGGGCTCCGGCTCGACCCGGAGAGCGTCGAGCTGCTCCTCGACAAGGCCGGCCTGGAGCTCCGCGCGAAGCGCCCCGCCGCCGCCGAGGCGCTCTGCCGCCGGGCCGTCAAGGTCGCCCCGGACAACGCCTCCGCCCGCGCCGACCTGGCCATGGCGCTGGCCGCCGCGGGCCGCCCGGCCGAGGCGGTCGCTTCCGCCGAGGAGGCCGCCCGGCTCGACGCATCCTCGCCCGCCGTCTGGGAGACGCTGGGCCGCTGCCGGGAACTGGCCGGCGACGGTCCGGGCGCGGAAGAGGCCCTGCGCCGGGCGCTGAAGCTCGACCCCGACCTGGCCTCCGCGCGCGAGCGCCTGGCCCTGCTGCTGGAGCTCTCCGGCCGGCCGTTCGAAGCCGAGACCGAGTTCCGCGAGCTGGTCACCCGGGCGCCGCAGCAGCGCCTGCCCCTGGAACACCTGGCGCTGCTGTGCCGCGCGCGGGGCTCGTCCGCCGGAGAGCTCGACGCCCGGCTGAGGCTGGCCCGGGCCTTTCCGGATGACGCCGAGGCCCAGCGCGAAGCGGCGCTGGCCCTGGAGCGCTGCGGCGACCTGCCCCGGTCCCTGGAGCTCTGGGAGCGCCTGCGGAAACTGCGCCCCGGCGACGCCGAGGCCCACCGGGCCCTGGCCCGGATCTGGACCAGGCTCGGCAAGGCCGGCACGGCCACGTTCCACCACAAGGCGGCGCTCGAAAAGGACCCCAACGACTGCGACGCCCTGGCCGCGCTGGCGGCCATGGCCGTCGAGGAGGGGCGCCTGGACGAGGCCCGCGCCCTCTGCGAGCGGTGGGTCAAGGCCGACCCGGACGGCGTCGGGGCCCGCCTCGCCCTGGGCGCCGTGCTGGCCGCCGCCGGCGACAACGCCCGCGCCGCCGAGGAACTCGAGGCAGCCATCCGGCTCGACGCCTCGGTGGCCGTCGCCCACCGCGAACTGGCCGCCGTCCTGCGCAAGCTCGACCAGCCGGAGCGCGCCGCGGCCGAGGCCCGCCGGGCCGTGGAACTGGCCCCCCACGATGCCGCAGCCTGGGCGGTGCTCGGCCGCATCGAGAAGGACGCCGGGCGCAAGGCCGAGGCGGCCGCCGCGCTGGCCCGCGCCGTCGAGGAGTCCCCGGCCCCCGGCCCCGATCGGCTCTGGGCGGCCTTCGACGCCGCCTCCGAAGCCGGCGACTCCCGCGCCGCCGCCGGCTTCGCCCGGAAGCTGGCGGTCATGGAGCGCGAGCGGCCCGCGGCGGCCCGGGCGCTGGCCCGGATGTCCGCGGCGGGCTCCGCCCCCGGCGAGGAGCTTTACTGGCTGGGCACGGCCCTGGCCGCCTCCACGCCGGCCGACCCGCGCTGGCGCGGGGACCGCCGTAGGTTCGATGAACTCTGCCGCGAGGCCCGCGCGGCCGAGGCGGCGCTCGGGCTCTACCGGGCGGACCTGGAGCGCGACCCGCGCAGCACGACGGCCCTGGCCGGCATGGCCGCCGTCGAGCGGCTGCGCGGCAACCTGGCGGCGGCCGCCGGCCTCTACGAGCGCTGGCTCGCCGTCGAACCGGCCTCGCGGCCGGCCGCGGCGGCGCTCTCGGTGATCTACGCCCGGCAGACCCGGGATGCGGCCGCCGGGAGCCGTCCCGAGGAGAAACGCATGCGCGAGAAGGCCCTCGGCGCGGCGCTGCGCCTGGTGGCCATCGACCCGCAGAGCGCCCCGGCCCGGCTGATCCTGGCCCGGGCCTACGGCGCGACCGGCGATGCCCGCCGGCGGGAGCTGGAGCTCCGCGCGGCCATCAAGTTCGACCCCAAGAACGCCGCCGCCCGCAACAACCTTGGCGTCGCCCTGGCCGGCTCCGGGCGCCTGGCCGAGGCCCGCGCGGAGTTCGAGCGGGCCGCCGAGCTGGCCCCCAAGGCCGCCTGGCCGCCCCACAACCTGGCGGTGCTCACCAGCCGGGACCTGGCTGATCCCGAGGTGGCCGGGCGCCACCGGGCCAGGGTCGCGGCGCTGACCGGCGCCGGCGCCGAGGCCCCGCCCGACGCCGACGGCTACTGGGAGTTCGTCCCCGAAGAGGAGCGCTGAGGCCGCCCAGGCGGAGCATCCGTCCATGAGCCACCGACAACCCGGGGAGTTCACCGACCGCAGCGCCTATCGCCGGCGCATGGAGCCCTCCGGCCTGGCCGCGTTCGTAGTCCGGGCCGGCGAGAGCGACCTGCACATCTCCGCCTCGCGGGAGCTGCCCGGACTGGCCGGGAGGGAGCTGGAGTCCGTCCGCGCGGCGCTCGAGGGCTACATCCGATCCAACCCGAAGTTCCGGACCACCCTGGAGCCCTGGCCCGAGGACCCGGCCGCGCCGCAGATCGTGCGCGAGATGATCGCCGCCGGGGCGACCGCCGGCGTCGGGCCGATGGCCGCGGTGGCCGGGGCGGTGGCCGCGGCCGTGGGCCGGAGGCTCCTCGGGCAGTGCCGGGAGGTCATCGTCGAGAACGGCGGGGACATCTTCATCGCCGGGCGCGAGGAGCGCATCGCGGCGATCTTCGCCGGGGATTCGCCGCTCTCCATGAAGCTGGGCCTGAAGCTCCCGCCGGCGCCGGCCGGCTGCGGCCTGGCCACCAGCTCCGGGACGGTGGGGCCGTCGCTGTCCTTCGGCAAGGCCGACGCAGCCGTGGCCTTCGCCGCCGACGCGGCGCTGGCCGACGCCGCGGCCACGGCCATCGGCAACCGGGTGAAGCGCCCCGAGGACCTGGCCGCGGCCATGGAGTTCGCCGAGGGCATCCCCGGCCTCGCCGGCGCCCTGGCCGTAATCGGCGAGAACCTGGCGGCGTGGGGCGAGATGGAGCTGGTCGAACTATAGGATGCCGCGGAGACGCGGAGGCGGCCGCGGAACGACGTCTCAACAGTCAACAACCAACGATTGGCGCAAGAGGCCGATCTCCAATAAGAACGGCGCGGCCACCAGCCGCTGAAGCGTCCATTGTCATCGATGAGATCACTCCTTGGTTGTTGGTGGTTGGTTGTTGCATGTTGCGTGTTCGTGCTGTCCACGCGTCCTCGCGTCGCCGTGCCGCTCCGTTGCTCTCCGCGGATTTTCCCGTGCCCTGACCGCTCCACGGGTGTTTAGCTTCCCTCATGGCCGCTCCCGCCCCGCCGGATGGGAGCCGAAGGAGACGAGGACATGATGCCACGCAGAGCGATTATCCCCCTGTTGGCCCTGGCGCTGCTGACCGGAGCGGGTCCGGGCCGGACCACCGCCGGCGAGGAGGTCGCCGTCGGCAGCGCCGACCGGGTCATCCGCGCCACGGTCAGCAAGGTCGAGGAGAAGGACGGCGTCCTGGCCGTGACCATCCCGGCCGGCAAGGCCGACGGGGTCCGCGAGGGGTTCGAGTTCATCAGCCAGTGGCGGGGCTGGACCGGCAAGGTGATCGCGGTGACCGAGGGCAGCTCGGTCCTCGAGGTCAAGGCCGAGCTCAAGCCCAGGGTCTCTGTCGGCGATCTCGCCGAGACACGCCTGACTACCGTCCTGGCCGAGGCCAGGCCCGGCGAGAAGCCGCCCGAGCCCGCCCCGGTCAGGGCCGAGGCCGTCGAAGGCCTGCAGCTCGTCCTGATCAAGCGCGAGACCGTCACCAAATTCGCGGCCTACGTCGACAAGGACGGCAACCCAGTCAGACCCGCGTGGGGCCAGCAGAAGCCGCCGGAGGGAGCCGTGGAGAAGGTCACGGAGACCAAGTCCTACGAGCTCTGCGCGCGGCTTAGAAACGTCGGCGACAAGCCCGTCGCCCTGGGCTGCAACCGGGGCCAGTGGGGCCTGGCTTGGTCCGCGCCATCCATAAAGCTCTCCGCCCGCGACGCGGAGGGCAAGGAGGTGCCCCGCGCGGACATGGGCATGCCCACCGGCGAGAGGACCGGACCGTCGGCCGTCGTGGTGCTCAAGCCCGGCCAGTTCCTGGAGCAGCAGTTCCAGTGGCTGCCGTTCAGGTTCCCGGCCGAGGGCAAGTACGTGATCTGGGCCACGCTCGAAGACCAGCCCCGCCCCGAGGCTCTGCCCGGGGTGACCCCCTGGAGCGGCAAGCTCAAGAGCAACGACGTGGACTGGGAGTACAAGGGCAGGATGGCCGTTCCCGGCGGCGGCCCATGGGGCGGTCCGGGCGGAGGCCAAGGCGGAGGCCCCGGCGGGCAGCCCGCACCGGCCCCGGTTCCGCTGCCGGGAAAGGAAGTGTTCTGACGAAGCCGGACGGAGTAAGGCAGCCGCTCTTCCGCCGCGGCGGGGACCAGATGGGACGCCTGCCTATTCCGCCCTGGCAGCCGGCCTGGTCAATCTGCACCCCGCCGGCACCTCGAAGAGCCCCGGGTCGAGCTTCTCGGGCAGCTCCAGTCTGGTGACCTCGAACTCGGAGAGCCGCGGGATGCCCGAGCCGGGCAGCCGGCCGATGATCCGGGCCTTCAGCGCGAAGCTCTGGCGGCGCCTGAGCTCCTTGAGCAGGCCGGGCGAGAAGTCGCCCGTCAGCGCGCGGATCTCGCTCATGTCGCAAGGGATGAGCAGTCCCTCGGCCGCCCATTCCTCTATGCGCAGCTCGCCGTCCTCAAGGTAGCTGATGTGCCGGCATTTGCGGCCGAGGATCTCGACGGTCTGCGGGTCGGCCCGAACCTCGATCCGCGGCTGGCGCTGGCCGAGGACCACTTCGTAGGCCCTGCGCTTCTCGGGAGGCAGCCGCTCCTCGCGGAGGCGCCTGGCCAGCAACTCGCGAACGCCGCGCACGCTTTCCGCCGCTTCGGCGAAGGTGACCTCGGCATAGGTGCCGTCGGCGGCGTTGATCTGCCACATGAGCTTCCGGTCCAGACGGAGGATGCCGACCGGGGCCGGGGCTGAAGGCCGTGCACCGGAGGCCGGGCTCAGCGTCTCGGTGCGCAGCCCCTTGTCAGAGGCATAGATGCGCTGCGCCAGTCTGGACTCCGAATCGTTGCCCAGGGCGTCGGTCATGACCCGTCGGCCGGTCGTCTCATACACCAGGAAAGGCGGTCGGAGCGCCGCGACGTCCGGCACCGGTCCGGCGGGCGCCTGGCCGGCCGCTCCGGGGCCGTCCGGGCCCGCGGAAGCCTCCTGGCCACGGAAGCAGCCGGCCGGGGCCAGGAGCAGGATCATCACAAGCGGCAGGGCGATGGCGGAGCACAGTTCACGCATGGGAAGCGACCTCCGCCGGGCAGTGTAGCGCCGGGACACCCGCTGTCAAAGCGGGGAGCGCGGATCCGAGGTACGGCCGCCCCACCCGTCGCTGGAGAATCTGCCTTGACAACGGGGGGGGGCGGGCGTATCAATATCGAACCATGGCTACCGACACCAGCAAACTGATCGAGAAGGCCCGCGAGGCGGTCCAGCGCCGGAACTACGCCTACGCGCTGGACCTCTACCAGCAGGCCCTGGTGCTCGATCCCGACAAGGTCGACCCCCGGCGCGAGCTGCGGGCCACCGCCAGCCGCTACGTCAAGGAAAACGGCATATCCCCCAGCTCGGCGTGGATCAAAGGCCTGGGCTCGGTCTTCAAGATCCTGCTCATGGGCTCCTCGCCCAAGAACGCCGAGAAGCTGATGATCGAGTGCGAGAAGTTCCTGGTCAACGACCCCGGCAACCTGTGGGTCTCGACCAAGCTGGGCCTGGCCGCCCTGCAGCTGGGCTACTACAACGCGGCCGTGGCCGTCTTCGAGGACGTCCGCCAGAGCCACCCCGGCAACGTCCCGAACCTCTACCACCTGGGAGCCGCCTACGAGGCCAAGGAGGACAGCAAGGCGGCCATCGCCGTCTACGAGGCCGTCGTCAAGCTGGCCCCCCACGAGCACCTCGCACCGCAGAAGATCAAGGACCTCTCGGCCATCGTCACCACCGGGGTCTTCACCAAGGGGGCCATGCAGGGCGCCAAGAGCATCGTCAAGGACGACAAGGCCCACGAGAAGTTCGAGGTCGAAGCCCACGAGATCCGTTCGCTGGAACAGCGCTCCAAGGCACTGGCCTTCCAGCAGGAGGCCCTGGCCAAGGCCGGAACCGACCCGCGCCACCAGGCCACCTACCAGATGAAGATCGGCGACCTCTGGCTGCTGGTCGATCCGGACTTCGCGCAGGCCGAGGCCGCCTACCGCAAGGCCAAGGAGCTCCAGCCCACCGACAAGACCTACGACTTCCGCCTCGACGACGTCGAGATCAAGCGGATGGACAAGGCCCTCAAGGAGCTGGAAGCCAGGCAGGCCGCCGCCCCGTCCGACGCGGGCCTGAAGGCCGAGGCCCAGAAGCTCAAGGCCAAGCGCAACGAGTTCCGGATGAAGTCCTACGAACAGCGCGCTGCCTTCCGCCCCATGGACATGAACGTGGCCTTCACCCTGGGCAACATCTACTTCGCCCTGGGCAAGCTGGACGAGGCCATCGGCCAGTACCAGCGCACGGTCGGCGACCCGTCCAAGCGCAGCGATTCGCTCAATTCGCTGGGCATCTGCTTCTCCCGCAAGCAGCAGTTCGATCTCGCCGCCAAGCAGTTCCAGACCGCGCTCGACGGCATCGAGGTGATGAACGAGCGCAAGAAGGCCATCCTCTACAACCTGGGCGACTGCCTGGCCAAGATGCCCGGCCGGCACGACGAAGCCCTCAAGATCTTCACCCAGCTGTACGAGGCGGACATCGGTTTCAAGGACGTCGCCAAGCGCCTGGAAGAGCTGCGGAAGTCCCCCAGCCCCAAGGCCGGCTGACCGTTTAGAGAAGAGAGGAAAGTTCCAGGATGCCCCACACCAACAGCGCCATGAAGCGGGTTCGCCAGAACCAGCGCCGCAACGCCACCAACCGCGCCGCCCGCACCCAGCTGCACACCGTCCTCAAGAAGGCCCGCGCGGCCATCGCCGCAGCCCCCAAGGATGCGGCCACCGAGAAGGTCCTGCGCACGGCGTTCGGCGTGCTCGACCGCTCCGCCCGCAAGGGGCTGATCAAGAAGAACGAGGCCGACCGCCGCAAGGCGCGGCTGTGCCTGGCCCGCGACAAGGCCGCGGCCGGCTCGCGTCAGGGCTGACCTCAGACGCTTCGCAGGCAGGCCTCCGGCCCGGGAATGCCCCGGCGCCGGAGGCGCTGTTTTTTCCGGCGGCCGCCAGCCCGGACGTCAGCCCCTGTCGAACGGTTTCTGGCGATCGAAGTCCGGGTTCCAGTCGTCGGCCGACTCCAGCTCCTGGCGCCAGCCGTTCTCGAAGCCCAGCCGGTCGGCCTCGTCGAGGACCGCCTGGTACTCCTCCGGACGCAGGCGGCGGCCCAGGTCCGGGTCGCCGGCCACCTCCGGCGTCGGCCGGTACTGGGACATCAGCGAGAGCCACACCGCCGGTGAGAGCTCCCTGGCAACGAGCCGCAGCGCCTCGACGGAGTTGTCCACGTGGCCGGGGATCACCAGATGCCGGACGATCATTCCGCGCATGGCCACGCCGGAGTCCGGG
The DNA here is from genome assembly GCA_022703445.1 of Planctomycetota bacterium. Lineage (GTDB taxonomy): Bacteria > Planctomycetota > SZUA-567 > JAKLDR01 > JAKLDR01 > JAKLDR01. The sequence goes on from JAKLDR010000003.1 coordinate 54,525, forward strand.
TCCAGCACCAACTCCGCTCCGGTGCGCACATAAAGCCCCCGGAGGGCGGTCATGGCCACCTCCGGGTAGTTGCCGGCGCCAGAGAGCCGCGCGGCCAGCTCGCCGTCCGCATACTTGAAATCCGGCAGGTAGACATCGATCAGCCCGGAAATCCCCCGCAGGCTTTCCGGGCACTCGTAGGCATTGGTGTTCAGCACGAAGGGCACGGCGGCACCGCGCGCACGCAACGCCGCGGCCAGGGCCTCCACCTGCGGGCCCACATGCGCGGTGGACACGAAGCCCACCCCGGATGCGCCGCCCTCGAGCAGCCGCAGGACCTCGTCGGCGGCTACGTCCAGGGATCCGATCCGCGCCGGGGAACCCGGCCGGCTGATCTGCCAGTTCTGGCAATAGACACATTTCAAATTACAGCCGGCGAAGAAGACGTTGGCAATGCCTCCCGGCCCGGAGATGGCCGGCTCTTCGCCGCGGTGCAGGCAGATGGAGGCCACCTCGGCTCCGGCGCCGGCCCCGCATCGACCGCGCCCGCCGGAGCGGCGGTCAACGCGGCACTGCCGCGGGCAGGCCGCGCAGCTGGCCAGGCGGCCGTCGGCAGACAGCCGCAGATCGGGGCTGGGCATCGGCGTCAGGGTCATGCCGTCAGGATACGGCCGCCGGCCCGGAGGTCAAAGGCAGGCGACGGGTTCAGGTGTCAGGTGTCAGCACGGGGCTCGGCTCTGACACCTGACACCTGACACCTGACACCTGACACCGGGGACTCCCGTCTTACTTCTTCGCCGCTCCCATCGCCGGCTCGAAGGTCTTCAAGCTCGCCTTCTCCAGCCGCGCGGCCAGGATCTCCTGAGAGTTCGAGTGGAAGAGGGCCAGCTTCATCCCGGGGTCGTAGGCCACGACCAGGTTGATGTCCGAGTAGGGCTTGTCGTTGACCCGCGGCTGCCCGTCGCTGCAGGGGAGCGCGAGGCCGACCCACTTCTTCCCCTCGATGTCGTAGGCCAGGTTGCCGGTCGAGCCGCCCGAGGTCTGCCGGCCGGCCGACAAGACCATGTCCAGCTCGGGGATGTAGGCGCACCCGCGCATGTAGATGCCCACCGGCGAGCCGGGCGACTCGGAGGTGACTTCGCCGGTCTTCATGTCGTAGCGGCACACGGGGTTGCCGCCGTTCGAGATCCACAGGCAGTCGCGCTTGGCGTCGTGGCAGACGCCGGCGGTGTCGCAGTAGGCCGACGGCAGCTTGCCCTTGACCGGCAGCTTGCTCCAGCTCTTCGCCTTGGCATCGTAGAGCTGGAGGTTGCCGTTGTAGTCCCAGTAGACGACTCCCCGGGGCGTGCCGGTCATGTTGACCTTGGTCCCGCCGCCGTTCTCCTGGAGCGGCGGGTACTCCCACTCGCGGCGGGCCGGGTCGTAGACCCAGGTGTGGCCGCGCACGCAGTAGACCGCCTTGCCGGAGGCCTCGTCGAAGGCCGAACAGTCCCAGACGTGGGTCGGCACGGTCGGCCGGTTGCGGAAGGTCTGGTTGAAAAATGCGCAGAAGCTGGCCGCCTGGTAGGGGAACTCCTCGCCGTAACCCTGGCTCCAGGCCGCGGTGCGCAGGCTGTAGTGGGCCACGTCGGTGAAGTGGCAGACGCTGTGCCCGCCGCCGAAGGAGATCCACTGGTGGCGCCCGGTGTCGTAGAGCGCCTTGCCCCAGGGGTGCGAGTTGGCCGCCTTGGGCGGCTTGGGCAGGGCGGTCCACTGGTTGGCGGGCATCTCCTTGAGAAGCTTCCCGATGGCCTCCGGGTCGGGCTTGGCCGCCCGGTCGTAGTCGGCGGGTGTGTCGAAGACGATCCTGGCGGAGCCCGGCGCGACGCCGGCCTTGTCCGACCCGGCGTCGGCGGCGCCCGGGTCGACCTTCATGCCGCAGGTGATCCGGGCGTTCTTGTTCTTGGGATCCACTCCGGCCACGACCAGCACGTCATCGGCGCCAACGTCCCCGTAGGCGTCGACCGGACCGTCCTTCGACGGGCCCGCCAGCTGCTTCCACTCGTTGGCGTCGAGGTCGTAAGTCCAGAGATCCTGAGGCGACGGCGCGTTGCCGTGCGGCGAGCCGTAGCCGCTGGTGAAGGCGATGGCGCCGTAGAGCACCACGCGCTTGCTCTTGGGGAGCCAGGCCATGACCTGGCCGGAACGCGGCGCGGGGGCGACCTTGGGCCAGCGCTGCTCCCAGCTGCGCGTCTTGCAGTCGTAGACCCAGGTGTCGGCCAGGTACCCGTCGAGGCGGCAGCCGCCGAAGAGGACGAGCCTGTCCTTGCCGGCGCAGGCCACCATCCCGGCCGCGGCCCGGCCGCAGGGCTCGACGTCGAGAGCCCGCTCGGCGAAGTCCGCGGTTTCGACCAGGGCCTGGCCCTCGGCCAGCGTCTCCCCGGAGATCTTGCCGCCGACCTTGCCGGCCAGCGCCTTGAAGCCGGCCGCGACCTTCTCCAGCATCGGCAGCGCCGCCTTGGGCGCGCCGGCCTCGCCTCCGGACAGCTTGGCCGCGCCAAGCTTGCCAGCGAGCTTCTCGGCGGCGGCGGCAACCGCGTTGGCCGCGGCGGCTAGGTCCGCCTTGGCCTCGGCCTCGTTCTCGGTGACGTGGTAGCGGTTGCGACAGGCGTTGAGGCACGCGGACGCGGAGGCCAGGAGCGCGCCGGCCTCGGCGTTGAGATCCTTCATCTCCTTGGAGCCGGGCGAGAGCTTCTTCCATTCCTTGCCGGCGGGCGAGAAGGTCCAGGTCCCGGGCGTGCCGCCGGCCTCGTCGCTGGTGCCGCCGATGGAGACGATCTCCTTGTTGACCGGGTCCCAGGCCATGGTCCCGTAGATCAGCCAGCAGTTGGTGCTCTTGCTGAACTTCGGCACTTTGAGATTCGTCCAGACGCCGGTCTTGGGGTCCAACGTCAGGGTGGCGTCGAAGTGGTAGGCGTAGAGCTTGCCGTCGTCCGGGTTGTAGGCCCACTGGCGGAAGAGCCCCGGATCCCACTCGTAGGGGTTGTACCCGCGCACGATGCGCATCACGCCGTCCTTGGCGGCCTTGAGCGGGACGTCCCGGCGATCGAAGCCGGCGAACTGGCCGTCGGAGGGGCCGCTCTCGGCCTTGCCGGCCGAGCCCGGCGGATAGACGTTGGTCCACTTGCCGGCGGCCGGATCGAAGTGCTCGGTGTCCTCGTGGGCGGTCTTCTTCGCGCTGCCGCCGGCGACCACGAACCGGCCCAGCGCCGGATCGTGGAAGAAGGCCGGCCAATCGCGGGCCCCGGTGGCCTCCTGGGACAGCTTAACCCAGGTGTTCGCCGGAGCGGACTTCAGGGCCGGGTTGTCGGCCGCGCCTCCGCCGTCCGCCGCGCGTGCCGCCTGCATCGCGGCCAGCAACACCGCCATGACCAGTAGGGGATGTGATTGCGACCTCATGTCTTTGTCCCTCCAAAACAACTTCCGTTGGCAGGGCAGGCAGAAGATTGCCTGCTTCGGCTCCCGTCGCAGCCTCAGCGCGCCCCCCCGATGGCCGCCCCGACTTCCCCGGCTACGACCAACAGCCGTGCGTCAGCTTCAGAGCGCCCCACCTCCCAGCGCCGGATGACGGCCTCGGAGCGCGCGTCGAGCAGCCGGTTGACCCGCTGCTCCAGGTCGCCGCTGAGCCGCTTCTCCTCTATCGCCCGCTGCAGGAAGATGAGGGCCTCGGCGAGCTGCACGCCCTCGCGGAGCATCTCGAAGCGCTCGGTGGCGATGGCCCCGGCCTCGCCGGGGGCCAGTATGGCCCGGGTGCTGTTGTTCGGGCCGCCGGTCCCGCGGCCGCAGCCGACGGAGTAGAACCGCCCATTGGCGCCCTTGATCGGGAAGAAGTCGGCGCCGAAGTCGCTCAGCCCGTCGTGTCCGCGCATGATTTCGCTCTCGGGAATGTCGCGCAGCACGGTCAGCTCCGAGTTGTCGTAGAAGCCGTTGCGGAAGGTGTAGCAGCAGAAGCCCGGGCGCGGCTTGAGCAGCGCCCGGTACCCCCGGGGAGCCACCGGGCCGGCAGTCCAGACGGCGTCCGCCTGGCGCACCGGCATGGAGACGTCCTTCTCCGACGAGACGAAGCGCATCCCCAGGGTCCCATTGTGCGCGGTGTAGCTCCACTGCGCGTCAGGCCAGATCTTCCGGCAGACATCCACGACCCGCGGGTCCGGCGGGTAGCAGTAGCTGTTGTGGCCCACAGCCGTCACGTCCCACCACCCGCGCGCCTCGATTCGCTTACGGACCTCGTCGAGCACCGGCTTCCAGAACTTCAGGCTCTCATCCGTGCCGGGCATGGGCTGCTCCAGGGACTCGAGCTTGCCCGAAGCCGGGTCGAGCACGGTGACCGGCATGCGGTCGTTGCAGACCATCTGGCCGTTCTTCATCTTGATCCCGGGCCAGCAATTGACCCGCAGCAGGGTCGGCTTGCCGATGGTCTTGGTGACGAGGTCCATGTACTTGTCGAAGGCGCCGAAGTCGTACCGGAATGAGCCGTCCGGCTGCCGGACCCAGCGGACCAGCGACTGCTCGTTGCTGCAGTCCGCCCGGTTCTCGCTGTAGAAGTTGACGGCCAGGTTGACGGCGACCTGTCGCGAGTTGATCTCGGCCATCAGCTCCAGGGACTTGGCCATCAGCGCCAGGTGCCGGTCGCTCCAGAGTTCGGCGCCGTAGTGCTTGGCGATCGCGTCCTCGGAGAGGAGGGCGAAGTTGTGAGTCCGGAAGTCCCGGGGATCGGGCAGGCACCAGGCGGAGACCTCGACCCGCAGCGGAACGGTAGTGGGCGCCAGGCCCTGGGCGGAGACGGTCACGGAGCCCTCGTAGCGTCCGGGCTGCGCGTCCTTCGGGACCCGCACGCTGAACCAGAGCGGGGCCAGCGCCCCGCAGGTGCCCCGGAAGCCGGCGCCACGGCGCTCCCGGGGCACAGGGGCGTTGACCACGGCGATCTCGGCGGGGACGGCATCGAGGAGGCCGTCGAAGCGGTGCGGCGGCGCCCAGGACTTGCCGGTCTCGGCCGGAGCGGCATAGCGCACGCGCACCGCGGCGGCCGGGATGCTCGCGCCGCCCCCGCCAGGCCCCGAGCCGGTCGACGGGACTCGGACCAGCTCGGAGACCTGCACCTTGAGGCCCCTGATGGCCCGGTCCGAGCTGACCACCAGCCGGCCCGAGAAGACGCCGTTCCTGGCGGCCGCCACCTCGATGGGCAGAGGCCGGCCCGGATCGCCGTAGTCGAAGGCGGTCACCGTCTCGTAGGCGGCCACGTTCCAGACCTGGATGCCGCCGGGGCGTCCGATGTTGGGCGTCGCGCCGCCGCCGGGTGCGGTCAGGCTGATGCTCTTGAGGCCGGCGTAGGCCCACATGCCCGGAACGGTGCCCATCCCGCTGCCCGCGCGGGCGGCGCGCCGGGCGGCTATGGCCGGCTCGTTTATCGCCGCCCGATGAATCCGGACGGCCAGGACGTTGCCCCCCTTGACCAGGAGCCTGGCGGGAACGGTTACGTCGGTCAGCCGGCGGTAGCGGCGCTCGAAGCCGGCGGGATTCCTGGCCGGATCCTGCAGATAGGTGCCGTCGGCCTCGCAGTGCAGGTCGTCGGGGTACTTCTCGGCCAGGGTGTCGACCTTGAGCTCTCCAGCCGGCAGGTGGCCGCGGGTCAACTCCTGGCCGTTGACGTAGACCGCTGCACCACCTACGTACTCGAGCGAGAGCTTCAGGTCCCCGGCTTTCTCCGGGTCTTCGGCCATGAACTTCCAGCGCAGGCAGATGATCGAGTTGGGCGCCGCGGTGTAGCGCGCAGCCTGGCTGTGGCCGGTGGCGCTTCCCGGGGCCAACTCCACCGGAGGGTTCTGGCGCTCCCAGCAGGAGTCGTCGAACTCGGGCTTCATCCAGCCGTCGGGGGGCGGCGGCGACTGGTAGGTTTCCAGCGGCTTGGGGTCCTTGCCGACCGGCTCGAGGGGAACACTGAGCTTGCCGTCCCGGGCGATGCAGACGGGTGTCCGGAAGACCAGATAGGAGCGCAGGTAGCTGTCGTTGCTCAGGACGGTCGCTCCGGCCGACGCCGGGACCGCCTTGTCCTCCGCGGACCGCGCCGGCGGAGCGGCCGCCAACAGCGCTGCGGCCAGGACCACCCGCACGACGAGGTAGCAGATGCGTCTGAACTCGGTCATCGCGCCCTCCGCTCTCACTTGGCGTCAGAGCCTGTAAAGAACCTGGCACGCTCCTCGGCGCCCGGCGCCTTGCCGCCCGCGGCGGCCGCCGCCGCGGCGTAGAGATCCCAGCTCCGCTCCTGCCAGCCGCCGCAGTACTCGCCGATGCGCGTCGAGGGCGAGCCCGGCGGCAGTATCAGGGTCTCCTCAATGCGCCGGTCGAGCATGGCCTGGGCGGCGCGACCGGGCCCGGTCTGGCCCCAGGCCTCCTCCAGCTTGCGCTCCAGGAAGATGCGCGCTTCGGTCTCCTGTACGCCCTCGACCAGACACTCGAAGCGGGCGGTGCTCTCCGCGCCCTCCGGCCCGGGGCCGAGCACGGAGTTGACCGTGGCCCCGACGTGGCCGCCCTTATAGATGCCCGCCCAGTAATCCGCGCCCATCCGGCCGATGCCTCGAACCCCGGCCAATTCCGCCCGCTCCGGCGCGATCCGGAAGCAGAACGGCACCGAGTCGGTGTACAGCGTTATCGCCGAGCTCAGCACCCGCGGGAAGACCAGGCGCATCGCCGGGTTCTTCCAGCCGCGGTTGCCGCAGACGACCCAGCGGCCTGTCGCCTTGTCCTTGGCCAGGGGCTCGCGCAAGTCGTAGATGCTGGTGACCAGCGTGAAGGGATCCTTGGCGGCCTTGTTCATGCCCTTGGAGTGAGCGTGGCAGCCGCGGGCCCAGCCGACCTCGGGGGCCACCTCGCCGAAAGCCTTGACCATCCCGAAGAAGTTGGCGTCGAGCCCGTCCCACGGGTAGCCCCAGCACCCGGCTTTCTCCAGACCGCGCTTCTTGAGAACCTCGACGAAGCCTTTGGCGAACGGCTCCAGCACCTTCTTCGCGTCGGGGGAATCGAGGGCCGGCAGATCGACCCCTTCGGTCTTGCCGGAGGACTCATCCCGGGCCAGAACCCGCAGCTTGACGATGTTGGACGCGCCGTAGAAGGGGTCGTTGTAGACCACCGCGCAGACCGCCCGGGGCGTGCAGCCGGCCTTGAGCGCGACGTCCAGGTACTTCTCGAGCCGGGAGAGATCGCAGCCCCAGCTGCCGTCGGCCTTCTTCACGAATACGACCGGCGAGTCCTGGTTGTTGCCGAACTCCGAGCCCATGGCCACCGGCACGATCACGATGGCGTTGTTGACGCGCGAGAGCTGCCGGAAGCTCGCGGTCATCAGCTTGAGGTGCTCGTCGGACCAGGCCGCGACCTTGTACTGCTTGGCCACTCCGTAGGGCGACTGCTCCAGCGCCACCACCGTCTCGAACTTCTGCGGCTCGGGCAGCGTCCAGTCCATGACCTGGAGGCGCAGCGGCACGCGGACCTCCTCGGCCCCGGCCTTGAGGGCGAGCGCGCCGGAGTACTCGCCCGGCGCGGCGTCGCGCGGCACGGCCACGGTGACCCACACCGGCTGGCAGCTGCCGGCCGGGACGGACGCGGGCGCGGCGGCGCCGAGCTGGTCGAAGACCAGGGTTTCGGCGGCGGTCTTGGCGTTGGCCGCCTTGTCGAGAAGCAGACGGTTGCCGGCCAGGCGCTGCAGCTCCAGCGTGATGTTCGCGCTCTGTCCGGACTCGGTATCGAAGTTGTTCAGGCCCGCGGTGGGCACCGGCGTGGACAGGGGCAGCCCCCGGGCGAAGCGGACGGAGACGGCCGCCGCCGGGATCTTCCCTCCGCCGGCCGAGGTCAGCTCGGTGACCGAGGCGGAGAGGCCGTTGATCGCCTTGTCGGTGCCGAGCACCACCTGCCCGGAATAGGTCCCGCCGCGCGCCCCGACCAGCCGCACCGGACTGGCCGCGGCGCTGCCGCTGGGGCCGAACTCGGGAGAGAGGTAACGGCGGTGCAGGTCGTCGGACCAGGCCTGCAGTCCGGCCGGCCGGCCCTCCAGAGCCACCGCGCCCGGCGGGTCGACGGCCGCATCCATCTCGAGCAGGCCCCCGTGCAGCCAGGAGTAGCCGCCCATCGAGTCCCAGACGTCGCCCAGGCGCTTGCGGTCGGTAACGATGGCGTTGAGGTCGCTGCGGTGGACCTCCACCGCCACGACGTTGACGCCCTTCCGGAGGAGACCGGCCGGGACCTCTAGCGGCCCGAGCGTCCGGTTGCGCAGCTTGAAGAGCTCGTCCCATTCCGGCCTGGTGATCTGGTAGTTGCCGCCGTTCCACCAGGAGTGGTAGCCGATGGCCTCGGGGTTGGACTTGTTCTTGACCGGCTCGCCGGTGCGGTAGTCGCCCTTGCCCCAGGCCCGGGAGAACTCCGGCAGCGGCCGGCCCTGGAGCGTGTATGCCTCGGCGGGGTAGACCACTCCGCCGACGTCGGCCGCCACCTTGCCGGCCGGGAGATGGCCGCGGCCGATCTCCTGGCCGTTGACGTAGACGACCGCACCGCCGCGATAGGCGAGCCTGATGGTCAGGCGCTTGACCTTGGCCGGATCGTCGACCAGCAGCTGCTGGCGGAAGCAGGACAGGCCCACGCCGTGCGAAGGCGCGCAGCCCTCGGAGCTGAAGCAGGGCGGCCGCGGGTGGCCGGCGGTGAAGGGCAGGCGCGCGCGCTGCCAGGCGGAGTCGTTGAACTCTGCAGCGGCCCAGTCCGCCGGCGGCGGCGCCGATTTGATGAGCAGGGTAAGCGGCGACCTCTCGCCGTGCCCCGAGTATACGAACTCGTAGCAGCCGGTGTCTTTGCCGGTCGCCGCGGGGGCCGCCGGATCGGCCGCCAGCCGCGCCGGCGAGAGCATGAAGTAGTGCCGCCAGTAGCCGGCCATCAGGTCGAGGTTGCCGGCGGCTGCCGGGGGCTCACCGGCCGGGGCCGTGGCGCACAACAGCGAGCAGAAGAGCCCGGTGATCGCGATGCGTCCGAACATGGTCACTCCCCCCGCTACTTGCTGCCGAAGAACCTGGCCCTGTCGTCTGCCGACGGCGCGCGCCCGCCGAAGGCCGCCGCGGCAGCGGCGTAGAGGTCCCAGCTGCGCTCCTGCCAGCCGCCGTAGTACTCGCTCATGGCCGTCTCCCCGTCGCCGCAGGGCACGGCTGAGAGGGCCCGGATGCGCGCCTCGAGCACCGACTTGGCCGGCTCGGCCCCGTCCTTCCCGGCCTTCTCGAGCTGGATGCGGGCCTCGGCCTCCTGCAGCCCCTCGCGCAGCGCCTCGAAGCGCGCCGAACCTTCGGCCCCCTCCGGGCCCGGGTACAGCAGGTAGGTCTGGAAGGGCGCGTACCAGTTGGAGAAGACCAGCGGCGGCCAGTAGTCGGCGCCGATCCGGCCGAACCCGGAGACGCCGTTGACCAGGCAGTTCTCCGGCATCCAGCGCATGGCCATGGGCGTCTCGAAGACGCCGGCGGCCTGGATGGCTGAGGCGCACCGCGGGAAGAGCACCAGGCCGGGCTTCTTCCAGCCCTGCCGGCTGACCACCTGGCCCTCCCGGGTGAACGGCTCCTGGCCGGTGCGGATGACCATGTCCAGGTTGGCCGTGGTGCTGCCCTTGGGGAACGCCTGCCCGCGGAAGCCCTCGTGGCTGGCCCGGGCCCAGCCCACGCCCGGGCACTCGGCCGCCAGCGCCTCGGCCATGGCCATCACGCCGTTGGGCGAGTCGTAGAACCAGGCCCAGTACATCTTCTCGAAACCCTTCGACTTCACACGGGCGCTGACCGCCTTGGCGAAGGGCACGAAGAGCTTCTTCCACTCGTCGGAGTCGCCAGGCGGCAGCTTGAGTTCGCCCTTCTGCCCGCCGTCGAGGGTGGTCACACCGCGGTAGGTCATCGCCCAGCCCTTGCCGCTGTTGCTCCAGCCGAGCTCGAGCACCACGCTGGCGTTCTTGCCCCAGTGCTTGGCGACCAGGTCGAGGTAACGGTCGAGGTTCTTCCAGTCGTAGTCGTAGCCGCCGCCCGTCTTCACCCAGGGAACCAGCGACTCGGTGTTGTCGGACTCGCCGCCGGTCACCAGCGGCAGGATGACCAGGTCGTTGCCGACCTCGGCCAGCATCCGGACGGAGCGCTCCAGGTGCTTCCAGTGGTCCTCGGACCACGGCGCGCACTTGTACTGGGCAGGGGCGCTCCAGGGAGAGCTCTGCAGCCCCGTGAAGGTGGCCAGGTCCCGGCCATCGGGCAGAAGCCAGTCCATGACCTGGAGCCGCACCTCGGCCTTGAGCGCCTGACCAGCCTGGATGGTGAGCGTGCCGCGGTACTGCCCGGCCGGCGCGTCCTTCGGCACCCGGACCGTCACCCAGACAGGCTGGCAGCTGTTCGCCGGGACCGAGACCGGGGGCTTCTCGGCCAGCTGGTCAAAGAGGGCGATGACCTTGCCCTCGGCCCAGACCTCCTTGCCCGGCCAGCCGCGCCCGAAGCCCCAGCCCCGGTAGTCGCAGCCATCCAGGGCGTTGAAGGCCAACAGCCGGAGGGCGTGGTCGTCGTAATTCTCGCGCTTGCCGTAGGCCCAGGCCCGCGGGAGGTTGTCCAGGGGCGTGCCGAGGCCGTAGCGCAGCTGGACGGCCGAGGCCGGGATCTTCCCGGCGCCCCCGACCTGCTCCAGGTCGCTCATCTGCGCGGAGACGCCGCCCAGGGCCGCCGAGGTACCGACCACGGCCATCCCGGAGTGGACGCCGTTGCGCCCGCCGACGATGCGCACGATTGCGGGGGCGGCGCCCGTCTCGCCCCAGTCGCGGCTGACGACGCGCCGGTGGATGTCCTCGGCCCACACCTGCACTCCGGAAGGCCGGGACGGACGGACCGCCGCGTCGGCGGGCGTTGGCTTGAGCGAAAGGTTGAGCACGTACAGGTGCGGCCAGGGCAGATCCTTGTAGCCGTTCATGGAGCCCGGGCTCCACTTGTTCGCCAGAGGCTGGTAGCCCGAGCGGATTACGGCCAACGCCAGGACGTTGCTGCCCTTGACCAGCAGCTTGGGGTCGAGCGACAGGGTCACGCGGCGGAAGCGCTCGGCCGTCTCGGAGGGGGCCTTCCAGTCGTTCATGTCCGCGGGGTAGTTGTGCTTGTTGACGGGGATGCCCCAGGCATAGGCCTCCGGCGGATAGCCCTCGGCCAGCGTCTCGGGGGTGAGCGCCCCGGCGGCCAGGCCCTTGCGGGCGACTTCCTTGCCGTTGAGGTAGACGACCGCCCCGCCGATGAACGTGACCGCGAACTCGAGCTTGGTCACCCGGGCCGGGTCGGGGACCTCGAAGCTGGCGCGGGCCAGGGCCATGCGGACCCCTGGGTCGTACATGTAGCCGCCCTCGTGCGGGCCGGCCTTCTGCCTGACCCAGAGAGAGTCGTCGAAACCCGGCTCGGCCCAGCCGGCGGGGATGTCCCCGGACTGGACCCGCGCCTGGCTGGCGCCGATATGCCAGCCGCGGTAGTAGTTGAGGATGCCGGTGGGCTTGCCGGCCGCATCCACGACCATCGGCGGGCGCAGCACCAGGCGGTAGCGCCAGTAGCTGCCCTCCCACTTGAGGATCGCGCCGTCCGAGGCGGCCGCGGGTGCGGCTGGCTCAGCGGCCCGGACGTTTCCGAAGAGGATCGCGGAGAAGGACAGGAGCACCGCAGCCATCGCGTGGATCTTCATTTCTGTGCCTCCCTCAGGGTGACCGGAATCTTGATGAGCACTGGGCGCAGCTTCGGCTCGGCGCGCCGCTCGGACAGCCGCCGGACGGCCGCGCGGCCGAGTTCCGCAGCGCTCCAGACCATGGTGGCCGGCGGCCCGTCGCCGCCGAATAGCGGGCGGTAGACCCGCTCGTACTGCTCCTCCGGAGACCAGCCCACGATCTCCAGGTCCCTGCCCGGCACCATGCCGCGCTCGCGGGCGGCGCGGTGCAGCGCCGCCGCCGACTCGTGCCACAGGCCCAGCGCCGCGGTCGGCCGCTCCGGCCGGGAGAGCATCTCCCGGGCCGCCTCGAGCGCCCCGGCGCGCGCGGTGTCGGCCAGCAGCTCCGGCTCGATCCGCAGCCCGGCCAGGGCCAGGCCCGCTACGGCTCCGCCGAAGCGCTCGGCGCCCTGGGCGCTTTCGGAGATCGGACCGAGCCAGCCGATCCGCCTGTGCCCGCGCGAGGCCAGGTGGCTCACGGCCAGCAGCGCGCCCTGGAAACCGTCCTGCACCACCGCATCCATGCCCATCTCCGGAACCCAGGCATCGACCATGACCGCCGGCAGCCCCATCCCCCGAACCGCCGCCGTCAGCTCCGGGCGGTTGGTGTCCAGGATCATGCCGCACGCGCGGCAGCTCTGGAGCTGCGCGGCGACCTCCTGCACCGGCCGGGCGCCGGCATCGATCGTCAGCAGCGACCACCCCCGGGCCGAGGCGGCCTGTTGGAGCGCAGCGAGGAGCATCTGACGGAAGAGATCCCAGGACCCGGGGCCGGCCGGATCGCTCATGACGAAGGCGACCGGCAGCCCGCGGTCCGGGTCGTTCGCCATGGCCTGGGCGCGATGCCCATGGCGCGGCTCGCAGGCCACCAGCCCCTCCGCCTGCAGGCGTTTGACAGCGCGCCGCGCCGTCTCGCGGGAGACGCCGTACTTGGCACCCAGCTCGCGCACGGTGGGCAGGACCTGCCCGGCGGCGATGGCGCCGGAGTAAAGCATGCTCTTAAGTTCATCGGCAAGGGCTGCGTATCCCTGTCCGCAGCTCACTTGCGACAACCTTTTGACACGCATGGTGACAACCTCCGGACAACATTACACCGCAGGGATGACATTGTCAATGGAATTTGGAAATGTGCGATCGCTCACCACAAGACGCCTGATTATGCCACTTGCTGATGCGCGGCCTTGGCAATGATGGAGTTCAGCGATAGCACGTAGGTCATATCAGCTGCACACCAGAGGAGGTTGTCAAGGAGTCAGGGCGCCGGGTGAGCGTAGAGGAGGGCTGTGCTATGGGTCTGGCTCGGAATGGCTAGGCCGGAATTGACAGGGTACTCGTTCGCTGCTGACCGACCTCGTTGGTCTGCCAGACCTTCCTGGTCTCAACATCCAGACATGACAGCCAGCCGCCGTCGGAGGCGTTGGTGTCAAGGCAGACGGCAAACCCTCTGTCCACCGGCAGCCCGGAGCGCTGCCTGGTATGGCCGCAGACGATGATCTTGCCGGAGACGTGCGGGGCGGCGGTTTCGAAGAGTGCCCAACGGAGTGCCTTGGGATCCTGCTCGACGAGAGGCCGGTCTGGTGCGCACATTCCGTGGACGAAGATGTGCTGCTCGGTCTCGAAGAAGTCGACGCAGGATGCGACGAACTGCCAGTGGGCGACCGGCACTGCCCTGAGGTCGTTGCCGCCGCCCGGGGGCGCATAGGAGGCCAAGGTCCGGTCGCCGCCGAAGTTCATCCAGGTGCCGACGGCGCTGAACCCGTCCCGGGCCGCAAGCATCAGTTCCTCGTGGTTGCCCAGGAGGGCGACGAGGTTCGTTTGGCTCTTCAGCGCGATGAGCCGGTCAATCACCCGGCGGGAGTCTGGCCCGGTGTCGACGAAGTCCCCGAGGACCACGACGGTGTCCTCCAGCCGCGGGGCGACCGCATCCAGCAGGGCCGAGAGCGCGGTGTGGCAGCCGTGGATGTCGCCGATGGCCAGGAGTCTGGCCCCACCGGGCCTCATGTGCATGCGTTGCCTCAGTCTTCTTCCACGGGAACGACGCGGATTCCGGCCTCGATCAACATGGCGGCTATTCGCTCGGCTTCTTCTTCGTCTTCCAGGAGCAGGGCTTGTTGTGCCGTAAGGTCCCGTGGTTGCCAGATGGTGACGGAAGCATCCTTTGCCACGATCTTCAGGCCTTGCAGATCCGCGTTCTTCATCAGCCGTCTGGCTTCCATGCCTGACCGTACGCCCAGATCCACCTGCCCGATTCCGCGTATGGCCGCGACAACTTCTGCTGCGGGCTTCTCTCGATACTCCGGGATGACCCGGCGCAAGGCTGCTATCTCATCTGTCGTCGGGGATGCACCCCTGAAACACACCGCAAGTGCCAGTTGGTCGCGGTTGTGGCGGACGAGCTCCCACTCATGGGACGGATCCATGCCGCACTGCTGCAAAGCCCGTCGCAGCTTATCTGTCACGCATGCCTTCTCCCGCCGAGCCAGATGAGATTCTAGCGTTACATGGCCTGTTCGTCATCGTCATGATCCGCGTTCATCTGCGCTTGCCGCGGCGCAGCCGAAGGCGAAGCCGGGTTCATCTGCGGCTGATCCGTCGCCGTTGTTGTGGTTACTGCGCGCCCTTGCTGATGCTCTCGTAATACCTCTTCACCAGCTCCTCGTACCCCGCCGGCACGCCGCCTTCCATGGCGTCGTAGAGCTCGTCTCTGAGGCGCTTGGGGATCATCGCGGAGTTGTCCTGCCGGACCTGGCTCTCGGCCGCGGCGAAATCGCGGGTGGTCTTGAGGCCCTCGAGCATCACGTTGCGCTTCCGGGCGATGTTCTGGTAGCGGCCGTCCTTCATGTCCACGGAGGTCTCGCGCATGAGGTTGATCACCCGGTCGAGGTCGGTGGTGGGCTGGTTCCGGACCTTGAGGTCCAGGGCCAGCCGCTCGGCGCGGGCGAGCAACTGGGCCTGCTTGCCGGCGAGGCGCCCCACGTCCTTCTGGACCTCGGGGGGCGGGGGACCCTCCAGCCCCTCGCCGCCGCCGCCGCCGACCTTGCCGCCGCCGGTGGCGCCGCCGGCCGGGTCCTTGGACGTGTCCTTGATGTCGCCCTTGAGGAATGCGTCGGGCGTGAGCCTGGTCGGCGTGTTCCGGCCGCCCTTGCCGGTGGCGGTGTCCTCCACGAACTCGCCGGCGGCCTTCCCCGTGCGGCCCTCGCCGGAGCGGCCGTTGATCTCCGAGGAGTTGGGCAGGCGGTTGCCGGTCACGCCCTGGGCGGACATGTTGCTGATCGGCCCGTCCATGGCGTCCCAGCCGGCGCCCTTGTCGAGCGAGTCGGCCCAGGCCGAGGTGGCGTCCTCCATGTCCTCGAAGATGTCCTCCTGCTCCTCCATGAGGTCGCCGATCAGGTCCTCGAGTTCGTGGGGCAGCTCGGCCATGGGCGTCTGGTTCTCGCCCACCGGCTCCTCCATCTTCCACTGCTGGCGGTCGGGCGTGTCCGGCAGCCACTTCTCGATGTGGGTGGTGAGCGCCTCGGCCAGCTCCAGCCCGGCCTGCTCCAGCGGCACGGCGACCTCGGCCGTCTTCTGGGTGAGCGCGTCCTTGGCCATCTCCACTTCGCTGTAGGTCTCCACGAGCTCCTTGAGCAGCTGGGCGTCGGTGAAGTCCTGCTTCTGGAGCTTGGAGAGGTCCGAGGCCGCGTCCTTCATGAACTTGGCCCACTTGTCCTCAGTGGCGGCCAGGGCCTCCTGCTTCTTCTTGTCGGCCTCGGTCATGTCCTCGACCGGGGTCTTGGCCAGGTCGTGGGTGGCCTCGATGACCTTCTTCTGCTCGTCGATGAAGTTCTTGAGGAGCTCGTCCAGCCTGGCCAGGGCCTTCCTGGCGTCATCGGGCAGATCCGTGCCGGTCTTCAGATCCTCCTTGGTCGCCTGGGCCTCGAGCTTCTCGACCAGGGCCAGGAGCTCGCGCAGCGTCTTGATGACCAGGTCCTGGGCGCCGGTGAGCCTGGCCTGGGCGGCCGGCTCGCGCGCGGCCTTGGCCGAGCCGGCCAGCGCCGCGGCGGCCTTCTCGGCGTCGAGCTCCGGGCCGGCGGCCAGGAGCAGCACCGCGCCGCGGATCCTCCGGGCGGCCGCGTCCTCCTGCGGCGCGGCGTCGGCAGCCGAGATGGTCTCCCGGCGGACGGCCTCCTGCGCCGCCCCCAGCGCGGCGCAGCCGGCGAGCAGCGCCTTGTCGTCGGCCGGGGGCCTGCCCAGCAGCGTCCCGGCCTCGGCCCGGGCGGCGGTCTGGCGCTCGAGGACCTTCTTGAGGCGCGCCAGGAACTCGGCCAGGTCCTTGAGGCGCTCGGCGCCGGCCTTCTTGGGATCGACCAGCTTGACCTGGAAGGTCGGGCTCTGGCCGGTCTGGAGGCGATCGGAGGCCTCCAGGTGGTAGATGATGACGTCGCCGGGGTCGAAGTCCCGCGCGGAGAGCGTCCAGCTGCGCACGAGCTGGGCGGACTTCCGGTCCGGAAAGTCCTTCCACTCGGTCAGCGTCTGAAGCTCACCGCCGCGGTTGCGGCGGTAGCGCAGCGCCGCCGACTTCAGCCCGTAGTCGTCGGTGGCCACGGCGGCGACGGCCAGCGTCGCGCCGACCGGCAGCTCCACGTCGCGCCCCGGGGCGCTGACCCGCACGGCCGGGGGGGCGTCGGGCACGGCCACTATCGGGTAGCTCGGCGGGTTGAGGTTGCGCGTGCCGGCCTCATCGGTCACCGCGATGGAGTAGCTGCCGGACTTCTCCACCAGGAACCGGCCGGAGAGCCCCGCGCCGCCGGGGAGCGGTTCGAGCCGCACCGACTCGGCCCCGGCGATGTCCACGCGGCCGTCGACGACCGGGTGGTTGGCGCGCACCGCGATGGTCACCTCGGTGCCGACCGGCACGCGGATCTCGCGGTTCCGGGTCCGGGGGAAGCTCACGGGCTCCAGTCCGGCATAGGCCGGGTAGCGGTAGGCCAGGTCCACCTCGCGGACTTCCGGCCGCTCGACGACCGTGAGGGTGTAGCGCCCGGTCTGGCTGTCGCCGACTTCGATCCGATAGCGGACCTCGCGCTCCAGACGGCTGAAGGTGTAGGTGTAGGTCTCGCCGTCGGCCGACTCCATGCGCCGGACGAACTCCGGACCGCTCCGCTCGCGGTAGACGATCCGACCGTCCGGGGCGCGCCCTTCGCCGGCCGGCGCGATCCTCGCGGTGACGGTCACGTCCGAGCCGGCCACGACGGTGGCGTCCCCGGGCTCCACGCCCAGGATGCTGACGCTGCCCTTCTGGGGTATGAAGGTGCCGGGCATGGCCAGGCGCGCCAGGGCCGAACCCATCCGGGCGGGGGCCAGCGCGAAGACCAGGGCCAGCAGCAGGAGACTCGCCCCGGCGAACTGCACGAGGCGCGTCCGGCGCCGGCGGTCGACGATCACCGCCGGGTCCAGCGCCGCGGCCGACTCGGCGGCCAGCGCCACCGTCGCGGCCACCAGGTCCCCCCCGACCGGTCTGACCTGTCCGCCTTCTTCGTTGCCCAGCTGCAGTCCGGCGATGAGCAGGTTGCCGAGCTCCGGCTCGCTGGTCTCGGCCAGCCGGGCCACGCGCTCGAGCGGGATGCGCTCGAACATGGGCCGGCCGACGAGCCAGCCGATCCCGGCGGCCAGCGCGGCCAGCGCCAGGACGAGCAGCGCCCAGCGCACCCCGTCCGGGAAGTGGAAGAGGGCCTCGGCTCCGGCCAGGAGCAGGACCAGCGCGGCCAGCCCCGCCGCCAGCTGGAGCAGCCCGGCCAGCACCAGGCTGGTCCGCCAGCGGTCGCGCACGACCGCCAGGCGGTCGGCGAGGATCAGCCTGGAGCGCTGGGCTTCCGGGGACATCGACCCTCCGGCGATCAGTCCTCCACCCCGACAGCCGGCCCGATGGCCGCCTGCCCGAGCATACAACTATTATAACGGGAGCTGCCGCGAAATCTTTAGCGCCCGGGAACCGGGCCTGGCGGCCCGTATGAGTTGAATGAGTGGCGGGGACCGCGTTGCGCCCGTACCGTCCACTTGCTCAGCGGGCCGCCAGCCTAACCACCGCAGCCGCCGCAGCCCCCACCGCAACCGCCGCCTCCGCAGCCACCGCCACCGCCTCCGTCCCCACCCCCGCCGATGTCCAGCCCTCCCCAGCCACCCCCGCCGCAGCCGGAGCCGCAGCCTCCGGTCCAGCTGCCGCCGTCGCTGCCGGACTTGACCGCCTTGGGATAGGCCGTCTTCACAAACGGGAACTTGATGGCGGGCAGGGCGGCCAGTCCCCACAGGGCCGCCAGAAGCACAACCTCACTGCTGGCCCCTCCGGCGGCGAGATCCCGGGCCCGGGCCCTGAGCCCGCGGAAGGAGCGCCGCAGCTCGCTCAACAACCGGTCGCCCAGGGCCGTCCTTGGACGACGGGTCACCACGCGCACAGAGAAAATGGCTATGCCGGCGAGGACCAGCAGGAAGATGACGTTGTGGTGCCCACGGGACACGGCCACGCAGATCTTGACGGCAGCCGTCCCCAGCAGGACGACCAGCGCGACGGTTATGGCGATGGCCCGCGCGCGCCGCCGGTCCGCTCCGGGGACGAGATCCAGCCGTTCCAGTTCCTCCTGGTACTGCTGGCATACGGCGCACACCGAGAGGGGAGGATGCTCGAAGATGGAACAGGCCGGGTTCCTCGTCTTGAAGTGCGTGAGGACGATCTTCTCCAGAGGACGCCGGACCATGGCCTCCGACCACTCTAGGGCCAGGACCTCCCCGTTGCTGGCCTTGAGCAGACCGCGGTCGATCAGCGACACGGTGGCCACCCGCAGGGCCTCGTCCCGTCCCCCGCGCAGATAGGCTATGGCATAGGGGTCGGTCAGGCGCGGCAGTTCCTGGTCTCCCGACTCGCTCCCCCAGAGCCAGAACCGCAGGGCGACCAGGACGGCGAATCCCAGGCCAACATAGAAGGCCAGAAATTCAGGCCCGGACAGGTCGAAGGGGTTCATCGCAGGTTCTCCCGCGCGAGGAATTCCTCCGCGCGGGCCTGGAGCGCTTCGGCCAGTTCCATCAGACGGAAGACCAGGCGGGGCCCCGCGCCGGGAGGAAGGCTCTCCCGTTCCCGCGCCTCGGAGATGCCGGCGAGCGCCTCGTCCCAGGGGCCGCCGGGCAGCCCGGAAGCCAGACGCCGGAGCGACTCACGGGGGGACGCGGCCGGACGACCCTCCAGGCAGCACAGGGCCGCGGCTCCGGAGCGCAGAGGACCGGCCACTCCGGCCACCACGGCGGCCAGCTGCTCCTCGCGCGCGCCGGCCAGAGCGTAACTGGCGCGCAGCCTCAGGCGCAGGTTGAGAAGCACCTGCCGGGCGTGGCGGGCCAGCAGGGCCGGGGGAATGCACCGGCCCTCGAACGGATCGCGGCCGAAGATCACCTGCCGGCGGACCAGCACGTCAGCGAACTTGACCGGGAAGGCCTCCATGGCCGCGGGGACCTCGGCCTCCAGCAGGAACATGATCTCCAGGCGCACAGCGGCATGGGCCAGGCTGCAGGCCTCGCGCAGGCCGTCGGCCAGCGTCCTATCGAAGCGCTTGAGCACCAGGATGAGGTTCACATCCGAGGCCGGCCGTATCCGGCCCTCGGCCGCCGAGCCGTACAACACGGCGGCGAGCAGATCCCCGCCGAGCGCGGCCCGGGCCGCGCCGAGAAACTCGTCGAGATGCTTCCGGACCATTTCCGTCATCGAACCGTCCCGACTCATGGCTTCCTCCCTACGACGGCCATCACGCCCCAGCCCCGCTGCGAATCAGCGCCGCAACCTCCGAGTCGAATCCGCCCTGCGGATCATCCGCCGCATCCTGCCGGCGGGCCAGCCAGCATCCCGGATCGGCGCGGAAGGCGTCGCCGCCGGCCGCCAGGGCCAGGCATCGCGCGCCGCCGCGGCATTCCAGCGAGTGGAAGCAGCGCTCACATCCGGCCGGCACTCGCCGGCGGTCGCGGAGCTCCCTGAGAATCGGAGACTCGAAGTACAGGTCGCGCAACGATGCATGCCGGACGTCACCAACCGGGAGCGGCAGGCGGCGGCAGGGCAGAACTGCTCCGTCGGGCAAAAGGGCCAGCAGGGACTCGCCGGCAACGCAGCGGTACGGGAGGCCGCCGGCGACCAGGAACTGCAGCGCCCGGCCCATGGCGATCTCGGTGCGGCCGGCCGGCCGGCAGCGGCGCTCCCGCAGCATCAGCCGGAAGAACCCCTCGGCCTCCTCCGGCCCGAGGGTCGCACCCGAGAGGTCCGCGCCGCGACCGCAGGGCACCAGGCGATCGGCCCAGACCCGCCGGACGCCGAGCCGCCGTCCGAGGCCGGCCACGTCCGGGAACTCCCGCCAGTTGCCACGGTGCGCGGTGAAGGCGATCACCGCGTGGATCCCGGCGGCCACCAGGTGACGCAGGCCGGCGGTGGCCGCCGCGTGACTGCCGCGCCCGCGGATGCGGTCGTGGGTCTCCTCTCCGCCCTCGACGCTCACCTGGACGAACGCCGGGCGGAGTTCCGCCAGGCGCCGGGCCAGGCCTCCGTCGATGAGCGTGCCGTTGGTCAGGATGGCGAAGGAACGGCGCGGAGAGGAGCCGGCCAGGAGCTCAAGCAGCCCCCACAGGTCGGGCCGCAGGAAGGGCTCGCCGCCGGTCAGGGTTATGTGGCCGCGCGCCGGGCGTCCGCCGAGGCGGCCCATCTCCGCCAGCAGCAACTCGAACTGGGCGAGGACTCCGGGCAGTTCCCCGAAGGGCATCTCCGTGCCGTCCGCGTCGTCCTGATAGCAGTGGGCGCAGCTCAGGTTGCAGCGATCAGTTAGGTGCCACTGAAGGAGAAGGCGGCCGACCGCCGGCTGGGCATGTTCCGGAAGCGGCATTCGGCCCTCCGCCACCGCGCCGGCGGCATCGCCCGCCCCGCGGCACCGGCGCGGATTATCCGCCGGCTCCGGAGGAAAGCAAGGCTCGGAACCGAGGCATGCTCCGGGCCAGGCACAGTCCACTCCCGGCGCCCAGGCCGAGGCCGGTCCGGGTGGGGAAGGGGCTTACCGGCCGACTAAGATCCGCCGCCGGACGAAGCCGGCGTTCGGTCGTCGGCCGGGCCCGGCCGGCCCATCTCCCGCAGCCAGCGGTAGTGCGCGGCCACCCCCGCCCAGAACGAGCGGTGCTCACGGTACTTCACCCCGAAGTCCCGGCAGGTCTCCTCGACCACCTTGGACAGGGCCGGATAGTTGATGTGGCAGACTATCGGCAGCAGGTGGTGCTCGCAGTGATAGTTGAGTCCGCCCAGGGCCCAGGTGGCCACCGGGTTGCGCTTGGAGAAGTCCAGGGCCACCCGGGCCTGATGGACCGCCCAGGGCGTTTCGATGCGGCCGTCCCGCGGCAGCGGGAACTCCGACTCGGCCACGCAGTGCGGCAGCTGGAAGACGACGCTGAGCAGGATGCCCAGGACCAGCACCACCACCCCATAGTAGAAGGCCACGACCCAGACGGGATGGAAGAGCAGCGGCATCCCGAAGGCCAGCGCCAGGAAGACCGCCTTGCCCCCCAGGAAGAGGGCCAGGTCCAGCCCCTTGGGCCGGGGGAAGCGGTGCGGGCCGAGCTGGCCGCTGAAGATGATCTTGAAGTCTGTGACCAACTGCAGTTTGACGGCCAGCAGGCCGTAGAGCGGCCAGAGGTAGAGATGCTGCCAGCGGTGGAACCACAGCCGCCGCTTGTGCGGGCTCAGCCGGCCGATCCCGCCCAGGTCGATGTCGGTGTCGTAGCCGGTGATATTGACGTAGCGGTGGTGGATGACGACGTGCTTGCGATGCCAGACATAGGAGCTGGCCCCGATCAGGTCCATGGTCATGGCCGCTAACTTGTTGACCCATGGGTGCGCCGAATAGGCCTTGTGGCCGCCGTCGTGCTGGATGTTGAAGCCGATGCCCGCCGTGCAGATCCCCAGGGCAACGGCCAGCGACAGTCCCTGCCAAAGGGTCGAGGCCGCAAACACCAGGAGGACGTAGGAGGCCGCGAACGCGACGAGGATGACCGCTGACTTGAGGTACATCTGCCAGCAGTCGCGCGGCCGCCGCCCGGTGGTGCGGAAGTACTCGTCGACCCGGCGGCGCAGCTCGAGTTCGAAGGCGTTGTCACCGGCGAATTCCAGGCGGACCGGCTCCGCCCCGGCTGGCTCGGGCCGGCGGGGAGGGCCTTCGCCCAGCATCTGTTCGTCCGACATGATGGTTCCCGGCAACGGTTCCAACACCCGCTCCCCAGACGGTGTCGCTCTGTCATTCCTGGTCCCCGCCAACGACCAAGGCCGGGGGCCGAGACTAGTAACGCGTTCGAGGGCAATACTCATCCCGAGTTCGTCGCCCCAACCGCACGCTGCGACCGGCCCGGACGCCGGCGCAGTAGAGCGGCTATGGCTGGGCGGTCTTCCTGTCCAACACCTCTCGGATCTTCGCGGCCAGCGCCTCGGCCGTGAAAGGCTTGCCGATGAAGTCCACGCCGTCGGCCAGAATCCCGCGCTGAACTATGTGCTTCTCGGCGTGGCCGGACATGAACAGCACCCGCTTGACCTTGCCGCGGTCCTTGAGCATTTTGACCAGCGTGGGCCCGCTCACCCCGGGCAGGACCACGTCGGAGAGCAGCAGGTCGACCGGCCCCTCGCGCGCCTCGGCCTTGCGGATGGCGTCGCCCGCGGTCCTGCAGGGCAGCACCATGTACCCCAGCTCCTGGAGCTCGTCGGTCAGGAGCTGGCAGACGGAGGGCTCGTCCTCCAGGAGGAGGATGGTCTCGGACCCGCGCGGCGTGGCGGCCTTGGGTTCGTTCGGGGCGGCGTTGGTCGCCCCTCTCGCGTTCTCCGTCCCCTCGGCCGGGAAGTAGATGCTGAAGGTCGTGCCTCGCCCGGCCAGGCTGTCCACGCGGATGTGGCCGCCGCTCTGCTGAACGATCCCGTATACCGAGGACAGCCCCAGGCCGGTGCCATCCCCGACCTGCTTGGTGGTGAAGAACGGCTCGAAGAGATGCTCGCGGGCCTCCGCGCTCAAGCCCGCCCCGGTGTCGGCGACGGCCAAGAGCGCGTAACGGCCCGGGGGAATGTCCCCGTGACCCCCGCTGGCGGCGGCCGGGATCCGGATGTTCGCCGTGCGGATGATGAAGCGCCCCCCGGCGGGCATGGCGTCCCGGGCATTGGCGGCCAGGTTCATGATGACCTGGGCGATCTGGGTCGGGTCGGCCAGCACCGGCCAGGGGTCGGACTGGAGTTCGAAGGCCACGGCGATGTCCTCGCCCAGGACCGTGGGCAGCATCTTGCGCATTCCGTCCACGGTTTCGTTGAGATCCAACACCACCGGGTTGATGACCTGCTTGCGGCTGAAAGCCAGGAGCTGCCGGGTCAGGTTGACGGCCTGTTCGCCGGCCTTGGTCATCTGTTCGACGGCGGAACGATGCCCGGCGCCCAGCCCGCCGTCGCGCAGCACCCGCCGGCCGTAGCCGGTGACCACCGTCATCAGATTGTTGAAGTCGTGAGCCACGCCGCCGGCCAGCCGCCCCACAGCCTCCAACTTCTGGGAATGGGCCAGCTGCTCCGTGGCCTTCCTGAGCCCCGCCTCGGCCCGCTCGCGCTCGGCTATTTCCTCCCGGAGGGTGCCGACCAGCCGCTCCAGCTCATTGGTGCGCTCACGAACCAGCTCCTCCAGGCGCTCCCGGTGCTGCTGGAGCGCCTGCTCCGCCCGCTGGCGTTGTATGGCGATGGACACCAGGTCGGCCACCGCTTTCATGAGGGACAGCTCGTCGGCGGCAAAGCGCGGGCGCGTCCTGGTGCCGAACGACAGCGTGCCCAGCACCTCCCCCTGGGCCATCAGCGGGTGGCAGGCGTAGGCCTGGATGCCGTAGGACTTGACCAGTTCGGTGCGCGGGTCGGGCGTCTCCTGGATGTTCTCGGCCACGATGCGCTGGGCGCTCTGCGCCGCGCACCCGCAGACGGCCACGCCGTAGTCCAGCCACTGGATCTCGCGGGCCTCCTCCTCTGGGATGCCGGCGCAGGCGTTGAGGCGCAGCCGCCCGGAGGGTTTGTCGGCCAGGAAATTGAAGAAGGCCTGGCAGTCCAGGAAGGCCATGACCTCCCGGCAGAGGCCCTCCACCGTGGCCTGGGGGGAGCCGGCCTTGAGGAGCTCCCCGGCCGTCTTGGCCAGGACGTCGTTGCGCCAGTTGCTGCGGCGCAGGTTCTCCTCAGCCCGCTTGCGTTCGGAGATGTCCATGCCCGTGGCGACGGCACCGCGCACCCGACCATGAGCATCGAAGAGCGGCACGGCGCTCATGAGCAGGGATAGCACACGCCCGTCCGGGAACCGCAGTTCGATCGTTTCGTTGGCCACCGGCCGGCCGGTGGCGGCCGCAACCTGTGCGGGCAGTTCCTCGGGTCTCAGCTCCACCCCGTCGCGGAACGCCTTGTAGGTAGTGGCCGCATCACCCGGCGAGGCACTGGCGGAGATGTTCGCGCCCCGCGGCACCCGCATTACCAGCGCGTCGGCATAGCTGTTGCCGGTGATCCGCAGACACCGGGGGTCGTGCGCAATCCACACGGCCACGGGAGCGGCGTCCAGCAGCGTCTGGACCTCCGCGGCGCGCAGTTCGGCCTCGGCCCGGGCTGAGGCCAGCGCCTCTTCGCCCCGCTTGCGCTCGGTGATGTCGAAGCACAGGCCGGACATGCGCACCGCTTTGCCGTTCCCGTCCCGGCTGGTTTCGCCGACGGCACTGATCCAGCGCACTTCCCCCGAGGGCAGGACCACCCGGTACTCATTGTTGAGTCTGGTGCCATCGCGGATGGCGGCGTTCCCCCGCTCCTCTGCAGCCTGGCGGTCGTCCGGATGCATGATCTCGCGCCAGGTGTCGAAATCGGCCACCTTCCTGGACGGGTCCAGCCCGAACAGACGGTACAGCTCGGGAGACCAGTCCAGCCTGGCCGTGGCCAGGTCCCAGTCCCAGGCTCCGGCTCCCGCCGATTGCTGCGCGATTGCCAGTTTGCCGTGAGCGGCCTGCAGCGCCTGCTCGGCCCGCGCGCGCTCCGCTCGCGCGCGGAGCGCGGCGATCCCTTGGGACAGGTCGCCGGCCAGTTCAGCCAGCAGTCGGGTCTCGTCCTCCGAGAACGCATCCGGTTCCTGCGAGTAGACGTTGATGGCTCCGAAGGCCTTGCCTCCCTCCAGGAGCGGCAGGACCACGGACGAAGCATAGCCGCGCCTGCGGGCATCCTCGCACCAGGGCGCAAAGGCCGGGTCGACGAGCATGTTCCGGCAGCCGGTCGGCCGGCCCGTGCGGATGGCCGTGCCCGTGGGGCCGCGGCCGCGCTCGGTGTCGGCCCAGGTGATCTGCAGGGTTGCGAGGTACCCCGCCTCCATACCGGCCCAGGCCACCGGCCGGACGGTCTTGGCCTCGTCGTCATCGGCGTAGCCGATCCAAACCATGGCGTGGCCGCAGTCCTCGCTGACGATCCGGCAGACCTCCCTGAGGTACTGGCCCTCGTCCTCGGCGCGCAGCATGGCCTGATTGCTGTTGCTGATCGCCCGCAGGGCGCGGTTGAGCTTGCGGAGTTCGGCCTCATGGGCGTCGCGCTCGGCCAGCAACCGGGCCAGCTTGATGTTGCCGTAGCTCAGCTGCGAGATCATCCGGGCCAGCTTCAGGAAGAAGCGCATGCCCGTTTCCACCGCCTCACGGCTCAAGCGCGGCACCCGGTCGAGCGCGGCCAGGTAGCCTGCCTCGTCGAACCCGTAGCGCCGGGACTGCGATCTGAAGAGCTCGCGATCGGGCTGTTCGTCATCGAAGAAGAACTGGCCCATGAACACGTTGCCGACGTGCCGCTCGCCGATCATGATCGGCGTCGAGACGTCCCACATGTGGTTCTTGCACTTGTAGAGCTTGAACTCTCCCGCCGGCACGTCCTTGGTCAACAACAGGTCGCTCTCGACGCAGTTGCGGCAGGTCTCGGGATGCACGCGGTGGAACTGCGTGCAGATGTCCTGCCAGCCCTCGCCGACCAGCACCTTGCCCTTGAGGTCGATGATGGCCATGGGCACGCCGACCAGCTTGTGGAACTCGTCCATCAGCGACTGGATGGCCCCGGCGTCGATGATGTCGGACAGCTCCAGATGGCCAACATCGCCCTCGGGGGTCAGGATGCTCTCGAGTTTGCGGCGGACACGCTCCTCGCTCTCCCGCAGGGCCTCCTGCGCGCGGCGCTTGTCGGTGGCGTCGTGGAAGACCAGCACCGCGCCGGTCACGACGCCGGCCGCGTCGCGAATGGGGGCGGCGCTGTCCTCGATGGGCACCTGGCGGCCGTCGCGGGAAATCAGAGCGGTGTGGTTGGCCAGGGCGATTACCTTGCCCTCACGGAGCACGCGGGTGAAGACGTCTTCGCCAGGCGCCCCGGTCTGCTCGTCGACAATCCGGAACACCTCCTGCGCCGGCCGGCCGATGGCCTCCGCCTCGGGCCAGCCGGTCAGTTCCGAGGCGCTCGGGTTGATGAACGCGATCTTCCCGGAGGAATCGGCCGCCAGCACGGCATCGCCGATGCTGACCAGCGTGACCCGCAGCCATTCGCGCTGCTGAGCGAGCGCCTCCCGGCTCTCGCGCAGCGCCGCTTCGCGGTCGTAGGCCGCCGCCTTGGTCCGGTCGCGCCGGTAGAGCGCGGCGACGGCGCTCATGAACAGGCCCATGCCGGCGAAGATGACCAGCCCCAGGCGTTCGACGGGTGACTCGACGGCCAGCCCTTCCGGAGGAAGGATCCACAGCGCCGTGGCCAGCATGGACAGGGCGGTGGCCAGCAGGCCCGGCCAGAAACCGGCCAGCAGCGCCGCGGCCATGACCATGGGATAGAACGTGATGTAGGTGGGCAGTCCGGGGCCGACCCAGGCGGTCAGCGCCAGCCGCAGGCCCAGCCCAGCCGCCGCCGCCGCCGCCGCCAGGCCGA
This sequence comes from Planctomycetota bacterium, assembly GCA_022703445.1. Classification (GTDB taxonomy): domain Bacteria; phylum Planctomycetota; class SZUA-567; order JAKLDR01; family JAKLDR01; genus JAKLDR01. The sequence goes on from JAKLDR010000003.1 coordinate 81,220, forward strand.
AGCGCCACGCCCACCCGAGCGGCGCCTGCGGCCGGAGGCCCGCCGGGAACGGAGCGATCAGCCCGATCCATCGGCTCAGGACGTTCTGGTCGGACGATCCGGGTGCTTCTGAGTCAGGCGTCATGCTGTTAGTAGCCCAGACTGCCTGGCAGCGTCGGCCGCCCCTATTCCAGATGGTCGATCATGCAGGACCAACCCGATGTTTCAAGCGCAACAGATTCAGGCCCGGAGACCGTTGGCCGTGGCGTAGCCGGCCAGCTGTCTCTTGAGCATCTGCCGGCCCCGGAAGATCCGGCTCATGACCGTGCCTATCGGACACCGCAGGGCACGGGCGATTTCCGCATAGCTCAGATCCTCCACTGCGGAAAGCAGCAGCGGGATGCGGAAGTCCGCCGGAATTGATGCCACCGCCCTGCTGACCTCGTCATCCAGGCCCTCCGAGAAGGAGCGGCCTCCGTCGGGGAGGGAGTCGCCCTCACCCGTACCCATGAAGGGCTGCACGTCCTCGTAGCGGACGTTCTCAAACCTGGCGGAGCAGCGGCTGAAGCGGTCCACATTGAGGTTCGAAAGGATCTTGAGCAGCCAGGCCTTGCAGTTGGTGTCCGCCCTGAACCGGTGGAAGGCCCGGAAGGCCCGATAGTAGGCCTCCTGCACCAGATCGTCGGCATCGTGGTCGTTGCGGGTCATGTAGCGCGCCACCCGATACACCGAGTCGAGATGCGGCAGCGCAATCCTCTCGAAATCTGTCTTGGCATCCGACTTCTCCGGGGCTTCCTTCACGATCGCTCTGATCACCGGCAGCTCCTTTCGTCGTTTTCCCTTATTGGCGATGGGCCATTGAGCAACGCTCATGCCACCTGCGTCGACCGCCAGCGCCATAGCGTTTGGCTCTGAACCGGGGCTACAGTCGACTTGCCCGGCATAGCCGATTGCGATGGTCGGGTGGGTGGACCATAGCGTTTGGCTGCGGTCACGGCATGGTCGGCTATCGGCTGCAGACCGAGCGGACCTCCTCCATGGTGGTGTGGCCGGCCAGGTGCTTCTCGATCCCATCCTGCTTGAGGGTGCGCATGCCCTGGCTTGCGGCCACCTTGCGGATCTCCGCGGCGCTGGCCTGGCGGCAGACCAGCTCCTTGATCTCGTCGGTGGCCACCAGCAGTTCGTGCACCGCCATGCGCCCGCGGTAGCCCAGGTCTCCGCACTCCGGACAGCCGCCGGGACGCGCGGAGCAGACCGGCCGGGCCGGCGGAAAGCCCAGCGCGTCGAAGGCCTCGTCGGCCCGGTATTCCTGGCGAAGGGCCCCCAGCCGCCCGGCGGTCAGCGGCCCGGCCAGGCGGCAGCGCCGACAGAGGGTGCGCACCAACCGCTGAGCGAGCACCCCCAGGAGCGCATCCGAGAAGGAGTAGGGATCCAGGCCCAGATTCAGAAGCCGCACCACGGTCTCCGGCGCGCTGTTGGTGTGCAGGGTGGAGAACACCAGGTGCCCGGTGAGGCTGGACTCCACGGCGATGCCGGCGGTCTCCCGGTCGCGCATCTCCCCGATCATGATCACATCCGGGTCGGCGCGCAGGAAGGAGCGCAGCGCCGAGGCGAAGGTCACGCCCGCCTTGGGATTGACCTGCACCTGGCGCAGGCCAGGCTGGCTGATCTCCACCGGATCCTCCACCGTGAGTATCTTGACGTCGTCCCGGCTGATCTGGGCCAGGGCGCTGTGCAGCGTGGTGGTCTTGCCCGAGCCGGTCGGCCCCACGCACAGGACGATCCCGTAGGGCTGGTGGATGAGTCGCAGGAAGGCCTCGCGGTTCGCAGCGGACAGGGCCAACTCGTCGATGGGCCGGGCCTGGGCGGCCGCCAGGAGGCGCAGCACGGCGTCCTCGGCGCCCGCGACCGTGGGATAGGTCTCCACCCGGATGTCCAGGTCCAGCTTGGCCCAACGCCGGAACTTGATCTTGCCGGACTGCGGCTTGCGCCGTTCGGCGATGTCCAGGTCGGCCATGATCTTGAGCCTGGAAATCAGGGCCTTGCCGTGCTTACGGGGCAGGCTCCCCGTCCGACGCATGATCCCGTCGACCCGGTAGCGCACCGCGCCATCGCCCTGCACGGCGGGTTCGAAATGGATGTCCGAGGCGCCGAGGGCGTGGGCTTCCTCGATCCGCTGGTTGACCAGCCGGGCGACCTCGCTGTCGTCCTCCAGGATGGAACGGTCCTCCTCCTCCTGGAGCGATGCCAGCTGCTCGGCGGACAGGCTGTCGACCAGATCGCCGGTGCCGGCGTCGTCCCGGGCGGGCTCCACCCCGGCCAGCCGGTCGAGGGCCGCAAGGATGTCCTCGGCCAGGGCCACGCGGCACTCCAGGGCCCCGCCGTCCAGCAGCGACCGGACGTGGTCGCGGGCGACAACGTCCTTGGGGTTGGCCATGGCCACCACGGTCTTCCAGCCAACGGTTGCCACCGGCACGCTCAGTGTGGACCGGAGCTGGTCGATGTGTTCCAGCACGGCCTGGCGGGGCGGTTCCGGCGGACTGGAGAAATCGTGGGCGGCGCAGCCGAAGAAGTCCTCCAGGCTGGCCAGCAGCTCAGCCTTGGGGACCCCGTAGGCCCCGAGCAGGACCTGGTCGGCGGAGATGCCCTCCTCCTTGGCCACGCCCATGGCCATCTCCACCTGCCGCTCGGTGAGCACTCCGCGGTCGATCAGACCCTGATGGCGGCTGCGGCGCCGGCCGAAGTCATCGATGCGATGGCTGTGGGCCTCGGTGGCGCTGCCAAGCTCGCTGAGGATCTTCGCGGCGGGCCCGGAGGGGGCGACGAAGTGCTCGAACAGCCGCGCCTCGATCATGAAGGTCTCGATCTCCTGGGCCATGGCCAGGGCCCGGAGCGCCGAGACCCCGTTGGCGTCCACGTCCTCCAGGCGGGAGCTGGTCTGCTCGACGGCCCGCAACACCAGGACGGTCAGCCGCCCGACATTGGCCGCGGTCAGCGCCTGCTCGTCGGCAATGGTCCGGAGCTGGCGGAGCAGCCTGCCGTGGCCCGCCTCTTCGGCGGCCAGCCGATCCCAGAACTCGCGCTGGCCGGAAAGCTTGGTGGCGAAGATCTCGTAGAGCCGCTGGATCGCCTCCTCGTGGGCGGCGAGCAGCTCGATCAGCCGCAGGACTTCAGCGTTGCCTGGCATTCAGGTCTTCGCGTCCCCTCACGGCCCGGCTTCGGGCGGGCGGACTCAGCGCGGCACAGGCTGCGGCCGGAAGCGGCTGGCGCCCTGGACCATGCAGGTGCGCACCCAGGCCTGCTCGTTGCCGTCCGGGAAGTGGTCGATCTGGCAGTGCAGATGGTGCTCACCCTCGTACTCGACGGGCTCGACCCGCTGCGGCGTGCACCCCATGTTCAGGGACCGGTTCAGGCTGGGGCAGTCCACCTGGATGTCCATGCGCAGGGCCTCCTCCGCGATGCGCCCGGCGCTCACGCCGCCGGGCAGCGGTCCGACCAGCAGGAGCTCCGAGGCGGATATCTCGCGGGTCAGACCGAAGCTGGGCCCGTTGTCCACCGGGGCCTTGCGTTGGCTGTCCAGGAAGCGGTACTCCGCCCGGAGTTGGGCGGGGAAGCGCAGCAGATAGCGGGCCGGGCCCTCCGTCTGGTTGTAGACCAGCTTGCGCCAGGCGGCCATGGCCGACTCGGGGGCCACGCACACCCGGATCCGGCGGCCCAGTCCCGCGCGGAGTTCCTCGACCGCGGCCGGGGCGGGCGGGACGCCCATGGCCAGGGTCACGGCGCCGTCCTGCTCGCCGAGCGGGATGGAGTGGTGCTTCATGAGCAGGTGCCGGGGCAGCGCGGCGGCCAGCTTCAGGTCCGGCTTCTCGACACCCGGGTCGGCGAAAGGCAGCCGGGCCTGCTCGGCCAGGGCCCTGGCCACGGCGGCCTCGTCGACCAGGCCGCGCTGGACCAGTTCCTGCCCGATGGGGTGTATCCCGGAGAACTCATCCTTGAGAAACCGCTCGAAGCGCATCGGGTCCAGAGCCCCGTTGTGCAGCAGAATCTCGCCCAGGAAGAGCTTGTCCCGGCCGGCGTCCGGCGGCGCATCCGACCCGGTCGGGACGGAGGACGCCCGCTCCGCGGAGCTTTCCGGTTTCCCGGAATCGGAGAGGGCCTTCTCCGACCGGCCGGGCTCGTGCTGGCTGGCCCCTGTCGACAGAGGCTCCGTGCGCCAGACGCGCAGTTTGGTCATGGCCAGCGAGACCAGCACCTCCTTGAGTCGCTCGCGGATGCCGGCATCCAGCCCCAGGAAACTGACGCCCACGCCCACCCGCCCACGGCGGTCGCGCGGATCGATCCGGTGGACGATGCTCCAGACCTCGAAACCCCGACTCTCGCCTTCCACCTTCAGATGGAACCCCATTCCGTCGCCGATCTGCAGGGGGAAGCGGGCCTCCTCCGGCCAGTCGAAGAGCAGGTGCACGCCGCCATCGCTGATGTCGGCCACCAGCGCCTGGTCCGGCAGCGTCCCGCAGCGCTCGCAGGTGAACCCCGCGGCGCTGCTCAGCTTGGAGGTCAGGCGCACACCCTGGCGCCGCTCCGCCCTCGATTCGATCATGGCTGGCCCTCCCGGCTGCGGACTCACGATGACGTCCTGGAGCAAGGCTCGTGCCATCGGAGCCCTGCCTGGAAACCGGGCGGAACGGCCGTTATGCCTCATCGATTGCGATGGTGGACGGCAGCGCCTCTAGTCTTTGGAATCGGTCCTTTGACAAGGGGAGGGAATAACTTACACTGCGAAGCCGTAAAGCACCCGGAAGGCGGGATAGCGATCTGTGGACCAGGCCATAGTGAACAGCGGCGACACGGCGGCGAAATTCGCTGGACCCCGGCGGCGGGAGCGCGATGTGCAGGCCCCTGGCCGGGAGCAGGCTCTGGTGCTTAGCGAGCTGGCCTCCAGCCTGGCCCACGAGATGAAGAACCCCCTGGCGGGCATGATGCTTTCGGCCGGCCGCCTGGAGCGGGCGCTGCACCAAGACGAGAAGCTCGGGCTCATCGCCGGATCCCTGTGCGCGTCCATCCGCGCCCTGTCCGATACCGTGGACCGCATAACCGGGGCGATGGGCCAGCCGGAGCCGAACCTGGAACCGATGGATCTCAACCGGGCCATAGAGGATGCGGCCGGGGTCATCGAGCGCCAGGCCGAGGCCCAGGGGATCAGGATCGTCCGGGCGCTGGCCCCGGGAATCCCCGCGGTCCGCGGTGACCCGGCGCTGCTCGGGTGTGCGCTCCGGAACATCCTGGCCAACGCCGTCGAGGCCATGCCCTCCGGGGGCGTCCTGCGCCTGGAGTCGCGGGCCACGCCGGAGGGCGGGGCCGAGGCGCTCGTCGCGGACAGCGGTCCGGGCGTGCCTCCCGAGCTGGCCGCCAATCCCTTCAAGCCGTTCCGCTCCACCAAGCCGGGCCGGGCCGGGCTGGGGCTGAGCTTGGTGCGCCGGGTGCTGGAGCTGCACGGCGGCGAGGCCGGGCTGCGCCCGGGCGCGGGCGGCGGGACCGAGGCGGTGCTCGCGTTCCCCGCGGCCGGAGAGGGCGGTCGACCGGCATGAGGACTCCGCCCAGGATCCTGGTCATCGAGGACGACACCGACGTCCGCGAGCAGTTGCTGGCCACCTTCCGCGACGAGGGCTACGAAGTCACGGCCTGCGGCACGGTCCGGGAGGGCAAGGCCCTCCTGAAGAGCACCGGCTTCGCCCTGGTGACCACCGACCTGCGCCTGCCCGACGCCAGCGGCCTGGAGGTGGTGCGGCACATCCAGGCCTCCTGCCCGGACTGTCCGGTCCTGGTGCTCACCGCCTTCGCCAGCGTCGACTCGGCGGTCGAGGCCATGCGCCACGGGGCGTTTCACTACCTGGCCAAGCCCTTCTCGGTGAACGGCCTGTTGGTCGAGGTCGAGCGGGCCCTGGAGCACGCGCGGCTGCTCCGCGAGCGGAGCCAGCTCCGGGAGCGGCTCTCGGCCGAGAGCGGCCTGGGCCGCATCCTGGGCGGCAGTCCGGCCATCGAGTCGGTGCGCGGGCTGATCCGCGAGGTGGCCAGGACCTCCACCACCGTGCTGATCACCGGCGAGACCGGGACCGGCAAGGAACTGGTGGCCAACGCCCTGCACTACGAGAGCCCCCGGGCCACCGGTCCGCTGGTCAAGCTGAACTGCGCTGCGCTCACCGAGACCCTGCTGGAGTCGGAGCTCTTCGGTCACGAGAAGGGCGCCTTTACCGGGGCCGAGCGCTCCCGTGCGGGCCGGTTCGAGCGGGCCGACGGCGGGACCCTGTTCCTGGACGAGATATCGGAGATGGGCCCCCACGTCCAGGCCAAGCTGCTGCGGGTGCTCCAGGGCGAGGCTTTCGAGCGGGTGGGCGGCGACCAGCCGCTGCGGCCGGACGTCCGGTTGGTGGCCGCCACCAACCGTGATCCGCAGCAGGCGGTCGCGGAGGGCAAGCTGCGCCAGGACCTGTTCTTCCGGCTGAACATCGTCTGCGTCGAAGTCCCCCCGCTCCGGAAGCGGCCCGAGGACATCCCGCTGCTGGCCAGGCACTTTCTGGGGATCTTCGCGGACCGGTTCGGCAGAGGCCAGGCCTCCCTGGACGACGAGGCGCTCAACGCCCTGTGCGCCTACCCGTGGCCCGGGAACGTCCGGGAGCTGGAGAACTGCATCGAACGGGCGGTGATCGTGGCGCAGGACGGCACCGTGCGCCGGCGGAACCTCCCCGCGCCCATCAGCGGGATCGAAGCAGAGCCGCCCGGCGCGCCCCTGAACCTCGAAGCCCTGGAGAAGCGGGCCATCCTGCAGGCCCTGCGCGAAACGGGCGGCAACAAGTCCCAGGCCGCCGCCAAGTTGGGGATCTTCCCCTCTTCCCTTTATAAGAAGATGAAACGCTTTGACATACCTCTGCAGCCTGAACCGTAGCCTTCGGCCATGGCCGCGTCTGCCGGACACAGCTGAAGTGTACGCTCGTAGCCTCTGCGCAGCACACCCCCACCGCAGCCTGATTCCGTGGCATGGAGCTTGCGAATCCGCGCTGCGTGGGCGAACTGACAGCTAAGGAGGGCCGATAGTGGCGAAGATCCTGGTGCTCGACGATGAGAGTCAGTGGCTGGAGCTGGTTCGGGACAAGCTCCTCGCCATGGGCCACGAGGTGCGGACCACGGCCGACTGCCTGGACGCCCTCAGACAGATCGAGGCCGACCTTCCCGACCTGGCAATCATAGACCTACGCATGCCGGTCAGCGGGAGCACCATGCTCCGAGCGATGCGCGAGGACTGGCCGGAGCTACCGGTGGTGATGCACACCGTCTACAGCGGCTATCGCGACGCCCCCAGTCTCAATGGCATCGCCGGCTTCGCAGTCAAGAACCCGGAGCTGACCGAGCTGATCAAGGTGGTGGAGAACGTGCTGGCGCAGAAGCAGCGCTGCGCCGAGACGTCTTCGACTTGATGCCCTGGAGGTTGGACGCGACTGCCTGGCCATCGCGATGCGCGCACCAGTGGCCATGCGGCCCATTGGGGAGCTCGCACGAAGGGAGGATCCGATGAAGGTCCTGGTCGACGCCAACCTCTGCGAGGGATGCGGCCCGTGCGAAGAGGTCTGCCCGGAGGTGTTCCGGATAGTCGACAACCTCGCCCGGGTCATAGCCGATCCGGTGCCCCCCGAGTCCGAAGGGGCCTGCCGTCAGGCGGTCGAGAGCTGTCCGACCAACGCCATATCCGTTGTGGAAGAGTAGGATCACATCGAGCCGAAGAGGCGTCGGGACCAAACATGCAGGTAATTGGCCCGTTGATGATCGAGCACCGCCTGATCGGGCGCATGCTCGCGCTCGTGCGCCTCGAACTGGAGGGTGTCCGGCGCGGCCGACCGCTGAACCCCGGCTTCGTCCAGGCGGCGGTCGACTTCATCCGCGTCTATGCGGACCGGGTCCATCACGGCAAGGAGGAGGACCTTCTGTTCCGCGAACTGGCCCGGAAGAGCCTGACGCCGCCTGACCGGGCGGCGATGGATGAGCTGGTCAGGGAGCACGCCTGGGCGCGCAAGCGCGCCGGAGAACTGGCCGGCGCCTCCGAGCGGCTGGCCGGGGGTGGTTCGGGGGCTGCCGACGATATCGCCAAGGCTCTCCTGGACCTGGTCGAGTTCTACCCGAAGCACATCGAACGCGAGGACCGAAGGTTCTTCCCCGCTGCCACGGCGTACCTCTCCGAGCAGGAGCAGCAGGCCATGCTCCGGGAGTTTGCGGATTTCGACCGCGGTCTGATCCACGAGATATACAGGGGGCTGGTCGCCAGCCTCGAGATGGCCCGATTGCCGGGGCAAGAGCCGGAATCAGATTAGCCAGGAATTACCTGCGTCCGAGTCCCGTTGACCTTGCGCATCCTGAAGAAGGAAAGCTCCGGCCGCGACGGGCCGGGAACGAGTTGGAGGAAGGGGGCCAGGCAACCCGCGGGCAAGGCGACGCCCCGATGCCAACGCACGTGGCTCCGCCCGGTGGCGGCGCCTGACGGATACGACCTGAGGCACTCTGACGGGAGAGACTGAGATGGAAAGCGCCACGAACAAGACCGAAACCCAGGAGCTCCGCGAGAAGCTGGACGTGCTCAAGCAGGACTTCGTCGATGTCGCCAGGACGGCGAAGGCCCGCGCGGTCGACGGCACCACCCAATGGGTCAGGGAGCACCCCCTGGCAGGCATGGGCATCGCAGCGGGCCTCGGCGCAGGCGTCGGGCTGGCGATCGGCCTGTTGGTCGGACGCAACCGCAGTTAGCACAGGCATAGCGGCCGCGGGATCATTCCGCACGGGACGTCCGAAATGTGCGGGATAATCGGCTGCGTGGGCCGCACGCCCGCCGCGGCCATCGTGCTCGACGGTCTGCAGGCCCTCGAATACCGCGGCTACGATTCGGCGGGCCTGGCCGTCCTGGATGGCGACAAGCTCCTGGTCGAGCGGGTCTCCGGCCGGATCGCCGACCTCCGGGCCCGGCTAGCGGGCCGCCGGCTCCCGGGCACGACGGCCATCGGCCACACGCGCTGGGCCACCCACGGCATGCCCAGCGAGGCCAACGCCCACCCTCATGCGGACTGCGCCGGCCGGGTGGCGGTCGTGCACAACGGGATCATCGAGAATCATCGCGCGCTCCGCCGGGCGCTGGAAGCCGATGGCCACAAGTTCAGCTCGGAGACCGACTCGGAGGTGCTCGCCCACCTGGTGGAGCGGAGCCTGGCCGGCGGGGCCGACCTGCCCTCGGCGCTCCGGCGGGCCATGCGCGAAATCGAGGGCTCGGCGGCGGTGGCCTGCATCTCGGCCGACTCGCCGGGCGTGATCGTCGCGGCGCGCCGGGGGAGCCCGCTGGCCATCGGCGTGTCCGAGGGCCGGCAGTTCGTGGCCTCCGACGCCCTGCCCATCGTCGAGCACACCCGCCGGGTCATCTACCTGGAGGACGACGAGCTGGCGGTTCTCGCCTCCGACCGGGTCGAGCTGTTTGACCGCGACGGGCTGCCCGTGCCGCGATCGCCCACCGTCATCGTCTGGAACGCGGTGGCCATCCAGAAGGAAGGCTACGCACACTTCATGCTCAAGGAGATCCACGAGCAGCCCCGGGCCATCGAAGACACGCTCCGCGGGCGGGTCGCCCCGGGCCTCATTGGCGTCGAGTTCGGCGAGGAACTGCCGGCCGGGCTCCTCGCCGGCATGCAGCGCATGGTCATCGTCGGGATGGGCACGTCCTGGCACGCCGGCCTCATCGGCCGGAACATGATCGAGCGCCTGGCCCGCCTGCCCGTTCAGGTGGACTACGCTGCCGATTTCCGGTACCGGGATCCGGTGATCGACGAGCACACCCTGGTGCTGGCCATCTCCCAGTCCGGGGAGACGGCCGACACCCTGGAAGCCGTGCGCCTGGCCAAGTCCCTGGGAGTCCGCACGGCGGTCATCGCCAACGTGGTGGACTCGTCACTGGCCCGCGAAGCGGATGGCGTCCTCTACACCCGTGCCGGGCCCGAGGTGGGGGTGGCCTCCACCAAGGCCTTCACCAGCCAGATCACCGCGCTCTGCATGCTGGCCATCCGCCTCGGGCTGGAGCGCGGGGCGCTGGCCAAGGCGGAGGCCGTCCGGCGCATCAACGACCTCTGCGCCACCGGCGGGGAACTCCGCAAGGTGCTGGATACGGGCGCGGCGGTCGAGCGGCTCGCCGGGAAATACGCCCAGGCGCGGGACTTCCTGTTCCTGGGGCGCGGCGCGGGGTACCCGCTGGCCCTTGAAGGGGCGCTGAAGCTCAAGGAGGTGGCCTACATTCACGCCGAGGGCTACCACGCCGCCGAGATGAAGCACGGTCCCATCGCGCTGGTCGACGCCAACATGCCGGTGCTCTTCCTGGCCCTGAAGGGCCGGCGCTACGAGAAGATCATGAGCAACATCCAGGAGATCCGGGCCCGCGGCGGCAGGGTCATTGCCGTGGCCTCGCTCGGCGACGAGGAGATCGTCAACCAGGCCGACGACGTGCTCTACGTGCCCGACGAGGTGGGCATGATGAACGCGGTCCTGGCAACCGTGCCGCTGCAGCTGCTCGCCTACCACGTGGCGGTGGCCCGCGGCTGCGACGTGGACCGGCCGCGGAACCTGGCCAAGAGCGTTACCGTGGAGTGAGGCCGAGGACGAAGGCAGCCTGCCGGGCCGTGTTGCGCATGATGCTCCAGGGCCTCAGCGCCTCACCCCGTCCAGGACCTCGCGCACGCGGCCGATCAGCGCCTCCGCCGTGAAGGGCTTCTGGAGGTAATTCGTACCCGGCGGAAGCGCCCCGCTCCGGACGGCCGCGTGTTCGGGGTAGCCGGACATGAAGAGCACCTTGATGCCCGGGCGCGCGGCGCCGAGCCGCTCCGCCACCTCCGGCCCGCCCACCCGGGGCATGATCATGTCGGTGACCAGCAGGTCGATGGCCCCGCAGTGCCCGCTGGCCGCATGCAGAGCCTGATCGCCGTCGCAGGCTTCCAGGATGACATAGCCCTGACCGGCGAGGGCCTCGAGAACCTCCGCCCGGATCGAGGGCTCGTCCTCCGCCAACAGGATGGTCTCCGTGCCACGCAAAAGCACGACCGGCTCGTCCGGAGACTGGGGCGATCCGACGCGACCATCGGCGCGGGGCAGGTAGATTCTGAGGATCGTGCCGTGGCCGGGCTCGCTGTAGAGCCAGATGTGCCCGCCGTTCCGGCTGACGATGCCATGGACAATGCACAGGCCCAGGCTGGCGCCCTCGCCCGGCGTCTTGGCGGGGAAGAAGGGCTCGAAGAGCCGGCTACGGGTCGTGGCATCCATGCCCGCCCCGGTGTCGCTGATCGTCAGCATGACGTATTGCCCGGGCGCGACCCGCTCGTGCCAGAACGCGCTCTTCTCGTCAACTTCGGCATTGCCGGTTTCGATAGTGAGCTCGCCGCCCTCGGGCATGGCATCACGGGCGTTGGCGGACAGGTTCAGAAGCACCTGCTCCATCTGGGCGGTATCGGCCCTGGCAGCCCAGAGATCGGCAGCCAGGCACATCCGGAGATCGACGCCATCGCCGATCTCTCGCCTGATCATCGTCTCCATGCCCTTGAGTATGGAGTTGAGGTCCAGCGGGCCTGGCCGGACCGCCTGCCTGCCATCCGGGACCGGATGCCGCCGGGCGGGCGCGGCGGCGTGGTCGCAACGGCCCCTATGAGAGCTCGCGTCACCAGCGCGCAACCGTTCGTCGGTCAGACTGCTTTCGGCAACGCTCATGGTCGCGCCTCCGCTCGCCCGATGCCGCCCCTGGCGCGACGCGTTCGACAGCCCGCGCCCCAAGGCACCGGGATCGGGATCATCAGGCAGCTACTTAATGGCCTGGGGTCCGGATTTATTCCGGCGGCCCGGAAGTGCCCTATCTCTGGACGCCCCGGGGATCGCTCCATACGGGTCGCTTGCCCTTTGCAGCCACCCAGGCATGTCCTTTGGCTAGATCTGGCCGGACAGGTCATAGCCTGAGTGTCTGCAGGTCCTCAGTGCGGGCCGGACGGGCGCCGAGGTCCGGCCAGGGGAGGACGAGGCAGGCATCATCCCTGGCCCGCCAGTTGCTGGACCGCCAGCCATGCCCCGACTCGCGAACCTGCCGCTGAACCCCGAGACCATCGTCTACCCCGGCGGAGACCTGGGGAAGGCCAGGGCCAGCGCCTATCTCAACGTCCTGATGCGGATGCTGGCCCTGCCCGGCATGAGTCGGCTCGGACTGGTGACCAGGCTGCTGCGCCACGGGCTGGGAGTGCCGGCCTCGACCTCCATCAACCCCGGGTTCCACTGTCACGCGGGGAATATCCATTGTGGCGAGGGCGTGGACCTCTCCGACACCCTTTTCATCGACTATGCGCCGGTCTACATCGGCGATGGCACCTGGTTCTCCTATCGCAACATGGTGATCACCGCCGCTCGGGACTACGAGAAGGTCACCGCCCGGCCGGTGGTGCTGGAGAGGAACGTCTGGGTCACCAGCAACGTGACCATCCTGCCCGGGGTGCGCATCGGCGAGAACAGCGTGATCGGCGCCGGCAGCGTGGTCGTCCGGGACATACCCCCCAACGTCCTGGCGGCCGGCAATCCCTGCCGGCCGATCCGGGCCGTTCAGCGCACCCGCCCCAAGCGGTCCCGGCCGGGCAGCTAGCAGCGGAACCTGGCGTGTGGACCTCAAGGCCCTCGGACGGAACACCCTGATCTACGCCGTCGGCAACATCGGGCTGCGCGCCGTGGCCTTCCTGCTCATCCCGCTCTACGCCCACCTGCTTTCCCAACCCGACTTCGGGATGCTCTACACCATCTTCTTCACCATGCAGATCATGCTGGTGCTCATGAACCTGGGCGTCCGCGAGAGCCTGGTCCGCTTCGCCAGCGAGGCCGGGCGCGCCGGCCGGATGGGCACACTGCTGGGCAGCTGCCTGCTGGTCAACCTGGCCGGCGGGGCGCTGGTGACCGGCGCAGCCATGGCCTTCCTGCTCCCCTTCCTCGGCGGGCTGCTCCACGTCGAAAACCCCGGGCGCTATGTGCTGCTGGCTTCGGCCATCACCCTGGCCCAGGTGCTCACCAACCAGATGCTCAACTACTTCCGGGCCATCAACTCGGCCCTGCGGTTCATGGCCGCCGGGCTCTGCGTGGCCGTCGCGCTGGTCATCGCCAACGTCCTGCTGCTCGGGGTCTTCCACATGGGCATCATCGGGGCGCTGGTCGCCCAGCTGATCGTCTACGGACTGGCCTTCGCGGTGCTGGCGGCGCTGATCCTCCCCCGACTGGGCCTGGGCGCCTCCCGGCAGGTGCTCCGCCAGGTGCTGGCCTTCGGCTCCCCCCTGGTGCTCTCCGAGTTCGCCTGGTCGGTGATGATCGCCGTGCCCGCCTACTTCCTGAGTTACCACGTGGGTCTGGCCGAAGTGGCCACCTACTCGCTGGGCGTGCGCCTGGCCCAGGTGGTGACCATCGTGCTGATCCTCCCGTTCCAGCTGGCCTACGCCCCCTACGTCTTCGCGCACCTGGACAACGCCGCCATCCGCCAGTCCATGAGCCGGGTGCTGACCTACCTGGTGCTGGCCTTCGGCGCGGTGGCCTTCGCGGTGCTGACCGGCTCGCGCTTCCTGGTGCCCCTGATCGTGCCGGCGGGCTATTCCGGGGCGGTGCTGGTGCTGCTGATGATGCTGCCGGCCGTCGGCTTCGAGGCGCTCTATGCCTTCTCGTCGACGCTGCTGCTCATCAGGCGCCGAAGCCGCGTCGCCGGGGGGCTCGCCGTGCTGGCCGGAGGAATCAGCCTGGGGCTGAATCTGGCATTGGTTCCGGCTTTCGGCCTGTACGGGGCCATCCTGGTTGTGAACCTGGCCACCGGCTTCATGGCCCTGGCGGTGCTCATTGCCGGGCTGCGCACCTACCCCTTGCGGCTGGAGGTGAAGCGCATGACCGTGGGCCTGGCCGCCTTCGCCGGGCTGGGCCTGCTCTTCCTGGCCGCGCGCGAGGCTTCCCCCCCGGCTTTCATCGCGGCAGTGGTCCTGCCGGGCCTGGCCGTTCCGGTGCTGCTCTACGTCAGCGGTTTCTTCGACCCGTCCGAGAAACGCGGCATCCGCGACGTTCTCGGGAGGAAGATCTCCTTCTGGAGACGCCCGGCCGCCCGGCCGGCGTTGCCTTCGCGGCTGGCGCAGGTTCTGCCTTCGGACCGGGTTTGATGTCCGATCATTTCGTTTGACCAGCTCGCGAGCATCGGAAGTGTATGCCCACTCGGGCTGCGGCGGCCGATTGGGAATGCCGCGGACCTGCATCCCGAACAATTGCCAGCTCATCCATGAACACCCCGGAGCCGCGACCGCCATGGCATGGACCTTGCTCAACGGCCCCCTCGGGAAAGGCGGTGCTCCGACCATGCATCCTCAAGGCAGGGCAATCATCCGGAGCGCCGTCGTCCCCGTGGCCGAACCATCCTCGAGTTCCGGTTCGGCCAGGAGCGCGGCATATCTAGTATGCGTCGCCGCGCTCTTGCTGGCCGGGGCGGCGGGCTGTCGCGGGTCTTCGGTGGCGTCGAATCCCGCGTTGCCCGTCGACCCCGGCCCTATACCGACTGTCCTGGTGCCGGGCGACACCATCGAGGTCAAGTTCTACTACACTCCGGAGCTCAACGACGTCCAGACCATCAGGCCCGACGGCAGGATCATGCTCCATCTGGTCGGCGAGGTGGTCGCCAGTGGCAGGACGCCGGTCGAGCTGGCCAACGCGATCCGGGACCTGTACCTCAAACAGCTCCGCGAGCCCATGCCGGTGGTGCTGGTGCGCAGCTTCAGCACCAGGCGGGTCTACGTGATCGGCGAGGTGCTCACCCCCGGGGCGGTGGCCGTCCCCGGCGCGCCGCTGTCGGTGCTCGAGGCCGTGGCCCTCGCCGGCGGCCCCAATCCGCGGACCGCCGAGACCCGCAGCGTGCTGGTCATCCGCAGGATGCCCGACGGCCGCTGCCGGGGCTTCGGGGTCGATCTCAGCGGGACCCTGGCCGGCGGGTCCGCCGATATCGGCAGCCTTCAGCCGCAGGACATCGTGTATGTGCCGCGCACCCGGATCGTCGAGATCGACCAGTGGATCAACCAGCACATCAACCAGATCATCCCCCGGCTGGGGCTGATCTACACGTACACCTCGGGCGGCGTGACTTCCGGGGTGAACCTGAGCAACGGAGTGGCCGGCCCCTGATGGCCCGTCGGCGCGGTGCCGGGGCGGTCAGAAGTCCGGTTGGAGGCGACCATGGCCACCGACAGTGAGCAGCGCGGTAGAGCCACGGCCGGCGACCTGCGCGATGTCGCCGGCGTGCTCTTTCGCCGCGCGTGGCTGATCGCCGGCTCGATCGCCGTGGTCGTGGGCCTGAGCGCCGCGGTGCTGGCCGTGCTGGGCAGCGTCTACCGCTCGGAGGCCAAACTGCTGGTGCGCGTCGGCCGGGAGAGCGTGGCTCTGGACCCCACCGCCACCACCGGACAGATGGTCAGCCTGGCCCTGAACCGCGTCAACGAGATCAACTCGGAGATCGAGATCCTCACCAGCCGGCAGCTGGCCAGCCGGGTGGTGGCCGACATCGGCGCGGGGAACATCCTCCGGCCGGCAGGCCGCTGGTCCGGGATGGCCGCGGCCGTCGCCGACGAGGGGGCCGCCCCGGGCGATCAGCAGGACGACTCCGGGATGCAGCGCGCTGTGGACGCATTCGCCAAGCGCCTGGAGGTCCGGGCGATCAAGGACAGCAGCGTCCTGACCGTCTCCTACGAGGCGGCCGACCCGCTCATGGCCCAGGAGGTGCTGCAGAAGCTGCTGGCCAACTACCTCGATGCGCACATCACCGCGCACCGCACAGCCGGGTCGCTGGGATTCTTCGCGCGCGAGACCACGGCGCTCGGCGAGAGCCTCGGCCGCACCGAACTGGCCCTCCGGGACCTCAAGAACGAGTCCGGGATCGTCTCCGTAGAGGCCCAGCGCGAGACGCTCTCGCAGCGCCTGGCCGAGCTCAACCAGGCCTCCAGCCGCAACCGGACCGCCCTGGCCGTCTCCCGGGCGCGGCTGGCCGTCCTCTTGAAGCAGCTGGCCGCGCAGCCTGCCATGGTCCTGGCCCAGGAGAACACCGGCATGGCCGGCACCGCGGTGGAGTTCATGCGCCAGAAACTCTACGAACTGCAGACCGAGGAGCAGGCGCTCCTGATCCGCTACATGCCGGAGAGCGCCCCGGTGACCAGCATCCGCAGGCAGATCGAGGAGTCCAAGGTCATCCTGGCGCGCGAGGAGTCCGGCCACAAGGAGATCCACCTGGAGGCCAACGTGGTCCGCCGGGAACTGGAGCTCAAATCCCTGGCCGAGCAAGACAACCTGGCCGCGCTCGAGGCCGAGGGCGCCGCACTGGCCGGCAACCTGGCCGCGGCGAGCGACACGCTGCGGACGCTCAACGAGGTCACCCGGCGCAGCGCGCAGCTCGAGCGGCAGCGGGACTTCGAGAAGGCCATGCTGGAAGGCTATGCCGGCAAGAGCGAGCAGGCCCGGATCGACCAGGAACTGGAGGCCCAGCGGATCTCCAACATCAGCGTGCTCCAGGCGGCAACGCTCCCGGACAAGCCGGTGCGCCCTAACAAGTCGCTGGTGCTGGCCCTGGCCCTGCTGCTGGGCCTGACCGGCGGGCTGGCCCTGGCCTTCACGGTTGACCGCCTGGACCACTCCTTCCACGGCCCCCAGGACCTGGAGCGGGCCATTTCCGCCCCGGTGCTCACCGCGGTGCCCCGCGCCGGAACGCCGGTAGTGCTGCTCGATGCTCTGGTCGCCCAGGGCAAGCCAGCCGCCAAAGCGCCGGCCCTCACGGTGCTCGCCCTGGACGGTCCGCCTGCACCTTCCGCACCGGCCACGTCCGCCGCCGGTTCCCGGCCCACGGACGGTACGGATCCCGGCGCCAGCAGGAGGCACCACCGCCACCATCGGCACATGCGGCGCCAGTTGGATGCCTACGACGAGCTGCGCGACGAACTGATGATCCTGCGGGGCGGGACCCTGCCGGCCACCTTCGGTGTGCTCGGGCCCACCGGCGGGGAGGGTGCCAGCACGGTGGCCACCAATCTGGCCATCAAGCTGGCCGGCAGCGGCGACGGCCCGGGGCTGCTGGTGGATTGCCACCTGGACCGGCCGGCCATGCACGACATGTTCGACCTGCCCCTGTCACCCGGCTTGGGCGAGTTGATCAGCGGGCGCGTGGCCGACGGGGCGCTGATCCGGTCGCCCCTCCCGCACCTGGACGTGCTGACCGCCGGCCGGACCGGACGCTTCCTGCCCATGACCCAGAAACTGCAAGCGCTGAGGCTGCTCCTGGGCGAGTGGAAGAAGCGCTACCGTTTCGTGGTGCTGGATCTGCCGCCCGCCTGTGGTGCGGGCAGCGCGGTGCGCAAGGCCAGCCTGCTTGACGGGGTGGTCATGGTGGTCCAGGCCGAACGCTCGCGCCGCGAGATCGTGGAGCGCGCCTGGCGGCTGCTGACCACGGCCAAGATCGAACTTCTCGGCCTGGTCCTCAATCAGCGCCGGTTCCCGCTTCCCCAGTGGCTGTACGAAAGACTCTGACCGGCCGGGCAGGAAGGAGACCAGCGCATGTCATTCTGGAGAAGTATCCACGGCCTCCTGCCCACCGCCCCACGGCGCGAGGAGGAGGGCCTCGCCTCCGGGGCCGCGATGCACCGGTTGCTGGAGCAGGAACGCGCCCGCGCCGAGCGGACCGGGTTGGAGTTCTCACTGCTGACCTTCCATGTTCCGGCCGGCGAGGAGGGCCGGCGGCTCGTGCCGCGACTGGCCGCCGAGCTGTCCAGTCGCGTGCGGGCCACCGACACGGTCGGCTGGCTGGACCAGGGCCGGGTCGGCGTGCTCCTGCCGGCGACCATCCCGCCGGGCGCCCACAGGTTGGGCGACGAGACCGTCAAGCGCATGGCGGCGCTGGGCTGGCCGGTGGAGTACCATGTCTGCGTCTTCTCCGCGCACTGCCGGCCCTGGAACCCCGCCCGGGGCTCCGGAGACGGCAATGGCGACAGCGGACACCTTCGGGACGGCGATGCGGCCGAGGCCCTCCGCGGCCAGCCGACTTCGGACGCCGGCCACCTCCGCCCGGAGGACGACGAGCCCATGGAGCCGCTGTTCGCGGTGCGCACACCCCTATGGAAGCGGACCATGGACGTGGTCGGCGCTGCGGCCGGGCTGATCGCGCTCGCGCCGCTGATGCTGCTGGTGGCGCTGGCCGTGAAGCTGACTTCGCCGGGACCGGTGCTCTTCCGGCAGGAGCGGGTGACCGTGGCCGGCCGGATCTTCACCTTCCTGAAATTCCGGAGCATGCGCTCGGACAACGACGCCTCCGGACACCGCAACTACGTGGCCGGACTGATCCACTCCGACCGGCCCATGAGGAAGCTCGAGGACGACCCGCGCATCCTGTCCCTGGGCCGGTTCCTGCGCAGAACCTGCCTGGACGAACTGCCCCAGCTCATCAACGTGCTCCGCGGGGAGATGAGCCTGGTCGGCCCGCGGCCCTGCCTGCCCTACGAGGCGGCGGAGTACGCCCGCTGGCATGCGCGGCGTTTCGACCTGCTGCCAGGCATGACCGGGCTCTGGCAGGTAAGCGGCAAGAACGAGTGCACCTTCCGGGAGATGGTCCGGCTGGACATCGCCTATGCCCGGAGACTGTCCCTGTGGCTGGATCTAAAGATCCTGTTCAGAACCCCCCTGGCGGTGCTGGGCAGCGCCGGAGGCGCTCGCTCCCAGGCCAACGCGATGAAGGGAATGGTCCATGAGCAATCGGCTTAACCTCGCCGTGGTCGGATGCGGTTACTGGGGGCCCAATCTGGCCCGCAACTTCGACTCCCTGCCGACCTGCCGGCTGGGGGCCATCTGCGACTCGAGCCGCGAGCGCCTGGGCAAGGCGCTGGTCCGCCATCCCGCGGCGCGGCCGCTGGCGTCCTTCGACGAACTCCTTAGCGACGGGGATCTGGAGGCCGTGGCCATCGCCACCCCGGTGCGCACCCACTATGAGCTGGCCCGGCGGGCGCTCGAGAGGGGCCTGCACGTCTTCATCGAGAAACCCATGACCTCCTCAACCGCCGAGGCCGAGGAGCTGGTCGCCCTGGCCGACAAGAAGGGCCTGGTCCTGATGGTCGGGCACGTCTTCGTCTACTCGCCGGCGGTGCGCAAGATCAAGAAGCTGATGGCCGACGGGGAGCTCGGGAAGGTCTTCTACATCAGTTCGCAGCGCCTGAACCTGGGGATCCACCAGCAGGACATCAACGTGGCCTGGGACCTCGCCCCCCACGACATCTCCATCATCCTGTACCTGCTGGACCAGCTGCCTGAGCATGTCAACTGTTCCGGACAGGCGCACCTGGCGAGCGGCATCGAAGACGTCACGGTGATGACCCTGAAGTTCGCCGACGGGCCCTTCGCCAGCATCCAGTCGAGCTGGCTGGACCCCAACAAGGTCCGGCGCACCACCATCGTGGGCAGCAGGAAGATGATCGTCTACGACGACATCGAGCCGCTGGAGAAGATCCGGATCTACGACAAGCGCGTTGAAGCACCCCGCCAGTACGACTCCTTCGGTTCTTTCCCCTTCGCCTATCACTACGGCGACATGCTCGCGCCGCACATCGAGCAGGACGAACCCCTGCGCGTCGAGTGTCAGCGCTTCGTGGACTGCGTCCGCAACGGCGAGCGCAGCGAATCCGGAGGGAGGGAGGGGCTCGCCGTGGTGCGCGTGCTGGAGGCGGCCAACGAATCACTGCGCGACGGCGGCCACGCCATCCGCCTCCAGGCCGGCTAGCCGCCGCGGGATTCGGAGGGAAGGAAGCCCATGCCGACAGACCGCGCGGTGCTGGCGCTGCTGGCCGCCAACCTCGCCGTGCTCGGCGCCGCCGGGGCGATCTGGCTCAGCAGCCGGCCGGCCGCCACGGTCTTCATCGCGCTGCTCTCCCCCTGCTGCTCCTCGGTGCTGAAGGGCAACACCCCGGAGGCGGACTTGGTCGAGGGCGGCCTGGGCGGATACCTGCGCGTGGGCCTGCTCTGCGTTGCCGGGATGGCCGGACTGGCGGCCTGGGCGCGAAGCCGGACGGTCCGCCGGGACAGCCGGTTGCCCTGGCAGTTCCTGCTCCTGGGCGCGTTCCTGGTTGCCGCGCTGGCCTCCGCGACCTGGTCGGTGGACCCGTTCTACACGCTGATCAAGGCCGGATCCTTCGTGATGCTGGCCTTCTTCCTGCTGGGGGTTCTGGCCTGGAGCCGGCAGCCCGGGGGCTTGCCCCGGATCCTCAACGCGGTGTTCATATTCTTCTCCGTCTGGGCGCTGGCCAACCTGGCGACGGTATTCCTGTGGCCGGCCAGGGCCTGGTGGTGGAACGCCCCGGACCGGTTCCAGGGCCTGACCGACCATCCCAACAGCCTGGGCGGCTGCTGCATGGTGGCCTACACCATATTCCTCTGGCAGTTCCTGCGTCAGCACGGCCTGGCGCGACTGGCCGTCGGTGGGCTGTTGGCCGTTGCCGTGGCCATGCTGGTCATGTCCGGATCGCGCACCTCGATAGTGGGGGCGGCTGCGGGCGTCCTGGTGTTCCTGCTGGCCGTGGGGAAGCGCCGCTGGGCGCTGGCTTTCACCGTCGCGGCGCTCCTGGGCCTGGCCGTCCTGGCCGCCAGACCGCCGGATAGCTTCCAGCGCCAGTTCGGCGACGAATCGGCCGTCGGCCTCACCGGCCGCCCGGACATCTGGAACGCCTCCTGGCGGCTCTTCGCGCTGCGGCCGATGACCGGCTACGGCTTCGAGACCCAGAACAAGCTGCTCCAGGACCCCGAGTACCAGAAGGTCGCGGGCGTGAGCTGGACGGTGATCGCCAACCAGTCCACCCACAACGGTTACCTGTCGGTTCTACTGGGGGCCGGACTTCCGGCCTTCCTGGTGTGGCTGGCGATCCTGCTGCTCCCCTACGTCCGCGTCTGGGGCCTGGCCGCCGGGCCGTCGCGCGCGGTGGTCCTGGCCATGATGACCATGAGCCTGCTCACCAATTTCGTCGAGTCGCTGATCACCGGAGGGTCCAGCATGCCCGCGCCGGTCTTCTGGATCGCCTGGGCACTGGGCGCAAGGCTCTGTGAACTGGCCGCGGCCCACCGGCCTGAACCCGCCGCGGAGCCGGAGCAGGAGGCCGCCTATGCTGCTTAGACACGGGCCGTGGCGGCCCCCCCCCTCTCGCAAGTACGTGCTGGTCACCCCGGCCCGCAACGAGGAGGCCTACCTGCCCAGGACCATGGAGTCGGTGCTGGCCCAACGGGTCAAGCCCGCGCGCTGGGTCATCGTCAGCGACGGCTCGACCGACCGCACGGAGGCCATCGCCCGGCAGTACGCAGCCGGCAGCGATTTCGTCGAAGTGCTCCACAGGGAAGGCGGCCCGGACGCGGGCTTCGACTCCAAGGTCCGGGCTTTCCGGGCCGGCTGGCGGAGGCTGCGCCCGCTGGAGTTCGACTTCATCGGCAACCTGGATGCCGACGTGACCTTCGGGCCGGACTACTTCGAGCGGCTCATCGACGAGTTCGTCAGAAACCCGCGCCTGGGAGTCGGCGGCGGCTGGGTCTGCGAGAAGCGGCGCGGCGCCTTCCGCCCGCGCCCGGGCAACACCACCAGAGACGCCTCCGGCGCGGTCGAGATCTTCCGGCGCAGGTGCTTCGAGGAGATCGAAGGCTTCCCGGAACTGCGCTACGGCGGCGAGGACGCCGCCGCCCAGGCCGTGGCCCGGATGCACGGCTGGGAGGTGGCCTCCTTCCCGCACCTGCGCGTCCAGCACCACAAGACCCCCGGGTCGCAGCTGGCGCTCAACTGCCGCCTGCAGTTCCGGGAGGGGTTCCGGGACTACGTCCTGGGCTATCACCCGCTGTACCTGGCCGGCAAGTGCGTCCGGCGGGTGACCGTGCGGCCCTGGCTGCTGGGGAGCGCCTTCCGGCTCGGGGGCTACCTGTGGGCTCTGATGCGGCGGGTCAGGCAGGGGCTGGACCCGAAGGTCGTCGCCTTCGTCCGCCGGGAGCAGTTGGAGAGGATCCGGGAATTGTGGGGGCAGACATGATCCGCGCCTGCATGGTGGTCTTCTCGCACTATCCCGCTGATCCGCGGGTGCGCCGGGAAGCCGAGGCCCTGGCCGACGAGGGAACCGAGGTGGACGTGGTCTGCCTCGCCGGGCCGGGTGCTCCCAGGCGCGAGACCGTCCGCGGGGTGCGGGTATTCCGGCTGCCCGTGACCCAGCGCCGCGGGGGCAAACTCCGTTACCTGTGGGAGTACGCCAGCTTCCTGCTCATGGCCTTCTGCACGGTCTCCTGGCTCCACCTGGTCAGGCGCTACCGGCTGGTGCACGTTCACAACATGCCCGACGTGCTGGTCTTCACCGCGCTTCTGCCCAGGCTGACCGGAGCCAAGGTGGTCCTGGACCTGCATGACCCGATGCCCGAAGTCTTCATGACCAAGTACGGCCTGGGTGCGAACCATCCGGTCCTCATGCTGCTGCGCCTCCTGGAGCGCTGCAGCATCGCCATGGCCAACCTGGTGCTGACCCCCAACATCTCATTCCAGAACCTGTTCGTTTCGCGGGGCTGCCCGGAGCGCAAGATAGCCATCGTCATGAACAGCCCGCAGGAGACCGTCTTCCGGCCGGCCCCGGCCGGCGACGGCGCCCGGCCTGGCGGTGATGGCCGGCGCGTGCTCATGTACCATGGGACCATAGTCGAACGCCACGGGCTGGACACCGCGCTGGAGGCCCTGGACCGTCTGCGCGAGGAACTGCCCGGGATTTCCTTCCAGGTCTACGGTGACGGGGATTTCGTGGAGGCCTTTCAGCGCCGGGTCGGGGAGCTTCGGCTCGAGGGCGCAGTCGCCTATCACGGCCGGGTCAGCCTGGAGCGCATAGCCGCCGCGATCCCGGCCATCGATGTCGGGGTGATCCCCAACAAACGCAGCGTCTTCACCGATCTGAACCTGCCCACCCGGATCTTCGAGTACCTGGCCATGGGCAAGCCGGTGGTCGCCCCGCGCACCCACGGAGTGCGCGACTACTTCGACGAGAACTCGCTCTTCCTCTTCGAACCCGGGGATGCCGGCAGCCTGGCGGCCGCCATCCGTCGGGCGCTGGCCGCGCCGGAGCGCGAACGCGCGGTGATTGAACGCGGTCAGGCCGTGTATCGCCGGCACCGCTGGGAAGTCGAGCGCCGGCACTTCGTGAACCGCCTGAGCCTGCTGGCCCGGGGGGCACCGGGGTGAGCGCCGGCGAGCTCCTCTATCGGGTTCTGTTGCTGGCGGTCAGCGCCGGCTGGTGGCTGCCGATGTGGCTGTCCGGGCGCCTCCGGGCGCTGGCGGGCCTGGACGACTCCCGCTGCGTGGCGCTCTACTATCACACCGTGCGGCAGACCGACCGCGCACGTTTCGCCTGGCAGATGGACGAACTCCTGCGCCTGGCCCGGCCGGTCGCGGCGGATGCCGCCGAGTTCCCCGCCGACGACCGCCGGCCATGCGCCATGGTCACCTTCGATGACGGCTTCCGCTGCGTGGTCCGCAACGCACTGCCCGAGCTGCTGCGGCGGGGGATTCCCGCGGTGCTCTTCGTGCCGGCCGGCTGCCTGGGGACCGGCCCGGCCTGGCTGGCCGGGAGCGCCCACTCCGACGCCGGCGAGGAGGTCCTGAGCGCCGACGAACTCCGCATGCTGCCCCGGGAGCTGGTCCGGGTGGGCTCGCACTCGCTCGACCACGTCCGCCTCCCGACCCTGTCCGACGAGGATCTCCGGCGGCAGTTGCGCGAGTCCCGCCTGCGGCTCGAGCACGCGGTGGGCGGGCCAGTGACGCTCTTGAGCCCGCCGCACGGAGCCTGCGACGCCAGGGTCATCAACCTGGCCCGCGAGGCGGGTTACACCCGCGTCTTCACCATCAAGCCGGAACTGGTCCGCCCCGCCAACGGCCGGATCGATTGCGGACGCTGCCTGGTCAGGCCCACTGACTGGCGCCTGGAGTTCCGGCTCAAGGTGCTGGGCGCCTACTCGTGGCTGCCGGTGGCCGGAGGCATCCATGGCCGGCTGGCTTCGGCACTCGGAATAAGGAGCGATCATGCTGAACGAACTCAAGGTGCAGGATCTTGGCCAGGGCTATCGGGTGCAATGCGGA
Source organism: Planctomycetota bacterium (assembly GCA_022703445.1). GTDB lineage: Bacteria > Planctomycetota > SZUA-567 > JAKLDR01 > JAKLDR01 > JAKLDR01. The sequence continues at coordinate 105,410 of JAKLDR010000003.1, forward strand.
ACCTGCGATGAGGCCGAGTGGAACCCGATCCTGCTGGGCTTCGACGACGCGGTGCTCTATCAGACCTGGGCTTACGGCGCGACGCGCTGGGGGGCGCGTAACCTGGGCCACGTGGTGGTCAGCCGGGACGGCCAGGCCATGGCCGCGGCCCAGGTCCGCCTGACCCGGGTGCCCGCGCTGGGCGTGGGAGTGGCCTACTCCGCCTGGGGGCCCATGTGCCGGCCGCGCGGCGGCGGCGGCGACCTAGGGAATTACCGGCGGATCCTCCGCGGGCTGCGCCAGGCTTACTCGCGGCAGCTGGGGCTCAGCCTGCGGCTGCGGCCTCAGGACCGTCAGGACGGAGGCGATGCCGAGGCCGTCCGCCGGCTGCTCACCGAGGAGGGCTTCGCCCACCAGGGGGCGGTGGAGCACTACCAGACCATCGAGATGGACGTGTCCGGCCCGCCGGACCGGCTCCGCGGCACCCTGGGCCGCTCCTGGAAGCAGCAGCTCAGGCGCGGCGAAGGGGAGGGGCTGGAGATCCAGGAGGGGACCGGGCCCGAGCTGTACCGCGCCTTCCTGCGGCTCTACGCCGAGATGAAGGAGCGCAAGCAGTTCGTGGCCTTTGTGGACTCCCGCGAGATGGAGTCCGTACAGGAGCGCCTGCCCGAGGCGCTCAAGATGCGCATCACCCTGTGCTCGGCCGGCGGCGAGCCGGTGTCCGCGCTGGTCTACTCCGCTCTGGGCGACACGGCGGTGGGCATCCTGGCCGCCACCGGGCCGAGGGGCCGGGAGTTGCGCGCCGGCTACGTCATGTGGTGGCGGACGGTCGAGACGCTCAACCGGCGCGGCTTCCGACGGTTCGACCTCGGCGGGGTGGACTTCGAGCGCTCACCAGGTCCGGCCCGGTTCAAGCAGGGCCTGGCCGGCAAGTCCGGCAGGCCGGTGGAGCACCTCGGGCAGTTTGACGCGCCCGGCGGCGCCCTGAGCCGCCTCTGCCTGGGGGTGGGCTCTGCGCTGCACAGCGCCTACCGGCGGATGCGTCTGCGGGTCAATGGGCGGCCGCACAACGTGGCGGGGGCGCCCGCGGCGGCCGTCGCGGCCGAGGCCGGCGGAAAGGAGGGCGTCGATGGATAGCCAGCTGCAGACCTTCCAGCGCGTGGCTCCGGACGTCAAGCTGGGGCACAACGTGCGCATCTTCGGGTTCGTCAACCTCTACGGCTGCGAGATCGGTGACAACACGCGCATCGGCACCTTCGTGGAGATCCAGAAGGGCGCGCGCGTGGGGAGCAACTGCAAACTGCAGAGCCACTCCTTCATCTGCGAGGGGGTGACCATCGAAGATGACTGTTTCATCGGCCACAACGTGACCTTCATCAACGACCTCTACCCGCGGGCCACCCGGGCCGACGGCGGCCTCCAGGGCGATGACGACTGGCGGTGCGTGCCGACGCTCGTACAGCGCGGGGCCTCGGTCGGCTCGAGCTCCACCATCCTGGCCGGAGTGACCATCGGCCAGGGGGCGATAGTCGGCGCCGGCAGCGTAGTCACCCGGGATGTGCCTCCGGGGACCATCGTGGCCGGCAATCCCGCGAGAGTGCTCCGGAAAGTCCCCGCCGGAAACCCGAATGAGGAGGCGACCCATGCACGTACCGTTTCTTGACCTCAAGGCGCAGTACCAGACGATCCGCAGCGAGGTTGGACCGGCGATCAGCCAGGTGCTGACCGACGCGGCCTTTGCCGGCGGACCGTACGTCGAGAAGTTCGAGAGCGAGTTCGCGGCCTTCACCGGGACGGCCCACGCCGTGGGCGTCTCCAGCGGCACCTCGGCGCTGTGGCTGGCGCTCCTGGGGCTGGGCGTGGGACCGGGCGACGAGGTCATCACCGTGCCCAACACCTTCATGGCCACCGCCGAGGCCATCAGCATGGCCGGGGCCCGGCCGGTGTTCGTCGACGTCGAGGCCGAGACCTGCACCATGTCTCCCGAGCAGCTTCGGGGGGCGATCACCCCGCGGACCGCGGCAATCATCCCGGTGCACCTCTTCGGCCAGACCGCCGACATGGGCCCGATCCTGGAAATCGCCCGGGAACATGATCTGCCGGTCATCGAGGACGCCGCCCAGGCCCACGGGGCCGCCTACCGGGGGCGCCCGGCCGGCTCGCTCGGCCGCGCCGGATGTTTCAGCTTCTATCCGGGAAAGAACCTGGGCGCCTACGGCGAGGCCGGAGCGGTGGTCACCAACGACGCCGACCTGGCCGGGCGCCTGCGCATGCTCCGCGACCACGGCCAGTCCCGCAAGTACCATCACAGGCTGATCGGCTGGAACGGCCGGATGGACGGCATCCAGGGCGCGGTGCTCAGCGTCAAGCTCAAGCGCCTGGAGGGCTGGAACGAGGCGCGCCGGGCCCATGCCCGGAGCTACGGGGAGCTGCTCAGGGACCTCGACGGGCTGGTCGCGCCCCGGGAGGCCGCCGGCCGCAGGCACATCTACCACGTCTACGCCGTGCGCGTCGGCGGCCGCGACTGGCTGATGAAGCGGCTGGCCCAGGCCGACGTCCACTGCGCCATCCACTACCCGGTGCCGGTGCACCTGCAGGAGGCCTACGCCTTCCTCGGCCTGGGACGGGGCAGCTATCCGGTGGCCGAACGCTGCGCCGACGAGTTCCTGTCGCTGCCCATGTTCCCCGAACTCTCCGACGAGCAGGTGGACTTCGTCTGCGCGGAGCTGAAGCAGGCGTTGGCGGAGTCGCCCCAGGTGCCGTGCGCCGCGGTCGCCTCAGGGGCACTGGTGCACTGAAGACACAACGGTCATCCGGGGAATGCCGATGGGATGTCTGGAGGAGAACTTGCTTCGGAAGAATGAGAGCGTCAGGCACGATTATGTCGTCGACAGGGAGATCATGCAGCATTTCGGGGAAACGTTCGATGATTTCACCCTGCTGCATTACAGCGACGACTACGCGAGAAGGGTGGGCTTCGAGCGCACTCCCGTCCAGGGCGCCCTCGTATCCGCCATCATCGTGAAGTCGATCGTGCGGGCCTTCGGCGATTCCGCGATACTGAGGGTGCACAACCTTGAGTTCCATAGACCCATCTATCCGGGCAGCAGGATCGTTGTGGAGCTGCACGTTCTCGAGAATCTCAAAAACAAGCTGGTCACCTTGAGGTCAAGGGTCTATGTCGGGGACAAGCTTCACTTTGAAGGCATGACGAAGATCAAGACCTTCGAGGACATTGGAGCGGCCTCAATGGATCCGGCCAGGGCCGGATGCCGCACGTTCTGCTCTTGAGACCGCGGGACGGAAACGGCGGGAGTGGGAGTTTGATGAACGGCTGAAGAGGAGACGAGCCATGGACGCCAAATTCGAGCGCGAAACCACCGCGGTGATCGGCGAGGCGATGCACTGCACCGAGATCGACTGCATCCAGGTCAACCTGGGGCTGCGCTGCAACCAGTCCTGCGGGCACTGCCACCTGGAGGCCTCCCCCGACCGCAGCGAGGCGATGGACTGGCCGGCGATGGAACTGGTGCTGGAAGCCGCCAGGGCCTCGGACTGCCGGCAGGTGGACATCACCGGGGGCGCGCCCGAGCTGCACCCGCTCCTGCGCCGCTTCATCGCCGCGCTCCGCGAGGCCCAGCTGGAGGTCGCGGTGCGGACCAGCTTCACGGCCCTGCTCGAGCCCGGCGCCGAGACGCTCCCGGAGTTCTTCCGTGAGCACCGGGTGGCCCTGATCGGTTCGCTGCCCTGCTACCTGCAGGCCAATGTCGACGCTCAGCGTGGAGAGGGCACCTACCAGCGAAGCCTCAAGGCCATGCGGCGGCTCAACGTCCTGGGCTACGGGCGGGAACGCGAGCTCCCGCTGGACCTGGTGCACAACCCGACGGGCCCCTTCCTGCCTCCCAACCAGGAGACGCTGGAGGCCGACTACCGCCTGGAGCTGGAGCGCAGCTTCGGGCTCTTCTTCACACGCCTGCAGACCGTCACCAACATGCCCATCGGCCGGTTCCTCACCGCTCTGCGCGCACAGGGGGTCGAGCCCGCCTATCGCCAGATACTGGAGAGCACCTTCAACCCCAACTCCCTTGATGGCCTGATCTGCCGGCACGGGCTGAGCGTGCGCTGGGACGGAGCCCTGTTCGACTGCGACTTCAACCTGGCGCTGGGGATGGGCGTGCACCACGGCGTGCCGAATCATCTGGACCGCTTCGAGCCCCTGGAACTGGCGGGCCGGAAGATCGTTACCGGCGCCCACTGTTTCGGCTGCACCGCAGGACACGGCTCAGGGTGCCGAGGAGCGATCTCCGCCGTTGCCGCCGCGCAGGCCTAGCGGCCCGCCCAGAACGTCCCGGACCCTCCTGGCCAGTTCGCCGAGGCCGAAGGGCTTCTGGATGAGGGGAGCTCCGGGCCCCATGTTGCGCCCGTGCCGGATGACCCCCTCGGGGCGCGCGGACATGAACAGCACCTTCAGGCCGGGGCGTGAGGCCGCCATGCGCCGGCAGAGCCGGGCCACGCCCGTGCCGGGCGGTGGACAGTCAACGAGGACCAGGTCCACGGCACCCCCGGCCTGCCGGAAGACCGCCGCGGCTTCCTTCGTTCCGGAGGCAGCCAGCACCACGTACCCGCACCTGGTCAGGCATGCATGGAGGATCGCCCGGACGGCAGCTTCGTCCTCCACGAGCAGAATGGTTGCGGAGCCGGCCGGGGCGGCCGCTGCCGGGGCCTGATCCGCCGACCCCCGGACGTCCTGGTCCGCGCCGCTGCCGGAACCCAGGCGACACCGGTCGGGCCTGGTCAGCATCCTGGTTGCCCGCCACGCGCTCCCGCCAGAGCCGTGAGGATCCGCGTGATGGCCTCGTCTTCGGATGGGCTGGCCATGACCGTAACGGCCTCGGCGGTCTCCAGCTCGGCGGGGGATTCGTCATCGGCGTCGCCCACCATCAGCACGAGGGTCTGAAGCCTGGTGGCGGCCAGTTCCTGCAGCAGCGCGGCACAGCGCGAGAAGAACTGCCGCACGCCAACCCTGCAGGAGAAGAACGGTCCGGCCTCGCGATATGCTCCGGCAGCCGAGGCCGTGTCGGCCTCGGCCACCAGGAATCCCTTGGCCTCACACAGCACCGCCAGGAATCCACGGGCCACGGGGTCGCGACCCACGACCAGTATCCGCCGGCCCCGTCCTGCCTTTGCGGGCGCGGCGGTCTGGGTGTGAAACCCGCATCCAACCCCTGCAGCCATGGCCTCTCCCTCTCCGCAACCCCGGGTCCTCAGTGCCCGGCCTGCCTGGCTCCCGACGGTAGCAATGCCCGGGCCAGGAAGCCCTCTCCCTCCCGGCTGGCTCCCTGACAGAGGGGAACCCCGGCGCCCTGGCGCGCACCGCTGGAATGCCGGGGGCCCGGAGGAAGGAAGGTTGTCTACCAGTCCGGCCATAAGCGGCGACCAGCCAAGGGGCTGCATCTGATGGCCGGAAACCGACCGTCGCAACCGGTTGCCCACAGGCTGCCGGCGGCAGGCAAGCATCGGTTCCGCGGGTCAGGGCCCGCGAAGCGTGGAACAGGGGGCAGCAGGCGCGCAGCGGCTGGCGCAAGCCGCGATCCCGGCTGCGCGTCGCCAGTTCATCCCCGCCTGTTCAGCCGCTGTTCTTAGCACCCGCTCCAACAGGCCGTCTGCCAACGGCCTGATGGAGCCCGTACTTGGCTATCTTCTCCCTAAGGGTGACACGGGCGATACCGAGGATGGCGGCCGCCCTGGTCTTGTGGCCTCCGGAAGCGTTCAGGGCGGCGACAATGGCTTCCTTCTCGACCTCTTCCAGACTCCTGCCCCGCAGACCCTGCGCCGGATGCCGGCTGGCGCTCCTTATATCCGGGGGAAGATGCTCGGGCCGCAGGGCCGCCTGGGTCCCGGAGAGAATGATGGCCCGCTCGACCACGTTGGCCAGCTCCCGGATGTTGCCGGGCCACTCATAGGCCTCCAGGCACCGCAGGGTGTCCGCCGGAAAGTGCTTCCTGCCCTTGAGCGTGATCCGGCTGTTCTGCAGGAAATGCCTGGCCAGGAGAGAGATGTCCTCAGGGCGCTCGCGCAGCGGTGGCAGAACGATTGAGAGCACGTTGAGCCGGAAGTAGAGGTCGGCGCGGAAGCGGCGCCTCCTGACCTCTGCGGCCAGGTCCCGGTTGGTGGCGGCAATGACCCGGATATCCACCTTCTCATCCAGGACCGAGCCCACCCGACGGTACTCGCCGCGCTCCAGCACCCGCAGGAGCTTGGACTGCAGTTCCAGCGGCATCTCGCCGACTTCGTCCACGAAGAGCGTGCCGCCGTCGGCCACCTCCATCAGCCCGGCCTTGGCTTCGGTGGCCCCCGTGAAGGCGCCCTTCTGGTGACCGAAGAGCTCGCTTTCCAGGAGCGAGCCCTGCAGCGCGGCACAGTCCATGACCACGAAGGGCTTCTCCGCCCGCGGGCTGTTGGCGTGGATCGCCCGGGCTACCACCTCCTTGCCCGTGCCGCTCGCGCCAAGCAACAGAACCGGCGAGGGCGCGCCGGCCGCATCGCTCACGAACTTGCAGATGCGCCCGTGAGCCGCGCCCCTGCCCACCAGCGTCCCCTGCGGGCCGGCCGCGCGCAGGACGACCTGCGCGTAGTCCTGGGCGCGCCGGGCCTCGTCCTCCATCTGCCGGGCGTGCTGGCGCTGCTCCTCCTGCAGGTGCACGCGGTCGGTGATGTCCCGGACGACCAGGACCATCTCCGGAACCGCGGCCCCCACGGGCGGCAGGAGCGCGCAGCTCAGGCTGACCGGCACGGTGCCGCCGTCGCACCGCTTGAGGATCGCATCGTAGTCGTGGATTTCGCCCCGGCCCAGCGCGCGGCGTAGCCTGGCCGGCTCCCGGTCCGGACCGTCCGCGCCGTCCGCGAAGATGGCCCCCAGGGGGCGGCCCACCAGCTCCTCGTCGCGGCAGCCGAGGAGTTCCAGTGCCCGCTGATTGCAGATGCGGATGACGTCGTTGCCCGAGACAACCAGCAGGGCGTCGACCATCGAGGCGATGACGGCCCGGCTCCAGGCCTGCTCATCCCGGAGGGCCTGGCCGGCGACCCGCTCGCGCCCGGCGGCCTCGTCGCCCACGCGCTTGACCTTGAGCCAGGCACGGACGCGCGCGACGGTCTCGGCCAGGTCCAGCGGCTTGAAGAGGTAGTCGTTGGCGCCCGCCTCGAGCCCCGCGACCACCGCTTCGCTCTGGTCGGCGTCTTTGACCGCGCCGGTCATGAGCACGATGACCGCGTGGCTCAGTCTCGGCTCCTCGCGGAGCCGCCGCGCCAGCTCCGCGCCGGTCATCTCCGGCATCATCAGGTCCACCAGGAGGACGTCGGGGCAGCAGGTCCGGACGATCCGGAGGGCCTGGTCCGGGCCGGCGCAGGGCACGGGCAGGAAACCGGCCCGCTCGAAAGCCCGGCACAGCACCCCGCGCACGTCCGCGTCGTCGTCCACGATGGCGATCAGGGGCACCGCTTGGGGCGCCTCCTGAACCGGGACCGGAGCCCCGTCCGGGGCTGGACCGGAAGGCACCTCCCCCGCATCGGACATGGGCGGACCGTCCACGCCTACCCCGCGCCGAGCAGCTCATGCACCTTGGCGGCAAGGTCGCTGGTGCTGAAGGGCTTCTGGAGGAAAGGCGTGCCGGAGTCGAGCGCCCCGTGGTGGACGATGGCGTCGTCGGTGTAGCCGGACATGTAGAGCACCCTCAGGCCCGGCTGAACCCTGCGCAGGCGCTCGGCCAGCGCCGTGCCGCTCATCCCCGGCATGACCACGTCGGTGATGAGCAGGTCCGGCTTCAGCCCCTCCTCCTCCAACGCGATGAGCGCCTCGCCGCCGTTGGCGGCCGCCCTCACGCGATAGCCGAGCCCGGCCAGCATCCTCTGGAGCAGCTCCCGGATGGTCAGCTCATCCTCGACGACCAGCACCTGTTCTCCACCACCGCAGGCCGGCACCGGTTCGCGCCTGGCCGGCGGCGTCGGCTCGGCCTCCACGCGCGGCAGGTAGATCTTGAAGCTGGTGCCCTTGCCAGGCTCGCTGTAGACCCAGATGTTCCCGCCGGACTGCTTGACGATGCCGTAGACCGTCGCCAGGCCCAGGCCGGCGCCGTGGCCCCGCACCTTGGTCGTGAAGAAGGGCTCGAAGACCCGGCTCTGCGTGGCCTCGTCCATCCCTTCCCCGGTGTCCGAGACGGCGAGCATGACATACCGGCCGGGCACGACGCTCACGTGGCTCCGGGCGTACTCCGCGTCCAGGTCGACGTTGGCGGTCTCGATGACGAGCTTGCCGCCGTGCGGCATGGCTTCGCGGGCGTTGACCGCCAGGTTGGTGATGACCTGCTCGATCTGGCCGGGGTCGGCCCTGACCCTGCCCAGGTCGGCGCCCAGCACGGTGGCGAAATCAACGTCCTCGCCGATCAGCCGCCGGAGCATCTTCCCGATGCCAGCCACCACGGCGTTGAGGTCGAGGACCTCCAGCTGGAGGGGCTGCTTGCGGCTGAAGGCCAGCAACTGATGGGTGAGCGCCGCCGCCCGCTCGGCGCAGGCCTTGATCTGGGCCAGATCCTTGGCGAGGGGGTCGTCGTCCTTCAGGCTGCTCTTCATCAGCTCGCAGTAGCCCAGTTGGGCCATGAGGATGTTGTTGTAGTCGTGGGCCACGCCCCCCGCCAGGAGCCCGATGGCCTCCAGCTTCTGCGCCTGGCGCAGCTGGTTCTCCATCTGCGTGCGTTCGGTGAGGTCGGTCTGCACGTTCAGGATCACCGGCCGGCCTTCCCATTCCGCCGTGCGCGCGTGGACCCGCAGGGGAAACGCGGAGCCGTCCTTCCGGACGTGCACAACCTCGTAACAGCCTTGTCCGGATGTCTGGATGTGCCGCAGGCGCGCCGGCATCAGCTCCCGGGCCTCGGCCGACAACAGGTCACGCAGGTTGAGGCGCAGGAACTCCTCCGGCGAATACCCGTGAAGCTCGGAGGCTTTGCGATTGCCGTAGAGGATGCCGCCGGAGGCGTCGTGCACCACGACCGAGGTAGGCTCCACATCGAGTATGTCGGCCATCAACCGCAGCCGCCCCTTGGCCTGGGCGCGCTCGGTGATGTCGCGGATGTTGCACTGGATCACCCTGTGGTGGTCCACCATGTAGACGTTGCTGACGAACTCCACCTCGATCCGGCGCCCGTCGGCCGTCTTCATGGGCAGGTCATCATAGCGGACGTATCCCTTCTCCTGCAGTTCCGCGAAGCTGGCCTGGTTGGCGGCGATATCCCTGAAGAACCCCAGCTCCCAGAGCTGCTTCCCGAGGAATTGAGCGCGCGAGAACCCCAGCAGGTTGACCAGGAAGGGGTTCACGTCTTCAATCATGCCCGTATTGGCGTCGAGGATCAGGATCCCGTCTTGCGCCGCCTCGAACAGCCGGCGATAGCGGGTCTCCGAGGCGCGCAGCACCTCCATGAAATTGTCCTGAGGCCTGGGCTTGTGCCTGGTTTTGAGCATGAGCTTCTCCCGCCATGCGGTCCATTGGGGATCACAAGGCGCCAAACAAGAGGGTAACTGCGGAGCGCAGGGCAGCATTCCCGGGTTGTCGGACGCGCCAGTTGCCTGCCGGCAGATATTCTTTCGGGAACCGCAACGCCTTCCGTTGCCGTCATTTGCGGCTTCGTCCGGCAGAAACTCTGCCATCTTCTTAATGGCGGTCATCAGCAGCGCCGCGCCGCCCTGACACTGAATTCACCTTCGCAGTCCTGCTAACCCGAACCGGACCACGGGTTTGCGCGTCAGTTCCGGCACCCGTTCGCCCGGGGCTTTGGCAATGGCGCGGGACGTGCTCTCTCCGCAGGCCGGAACAGACCGATGGACCCAGCCAGTGAACGTGGAGGGCGAGTGATGATGATGACGCAGAGAGTCGGACAGCGTGGCGCCGTCGCGGCCGGAGCCATGCTCCTTCTGGGGCTGTGCGTTCTGACGTACTCCGACGCGGCCGCGGCAACGTACTACGTCTCCAAGGCGGCGGCCGGGGCCAACAACGGAACGTCCTGGGCCAACGCCTGGAGCGAGCTGGATAAGATCGCCTGGCCGGCGATCAGGCCGGGGGACACCATTTACCTGGACGGCGGCGCCAGCGGCATGACCTACCGGACCGCGCTGGCCCCGAAGGTCAGCGGCGCGGCCGGCGCGCCCATCCGCGTCTGGCGCTCCGAGGAGGCCGGCCACAACGGCCCGATCGTCATCTTCGGCGGACGTTCGGCTCTGCTGCCCTACTCCGCGCAGGCCGGCTACACATACCAGACGGCCGGTGTGCTGGCCTACGGCATCTACTTCGACAACGTCCAGCACATAGAGGTCGACGGCCGTGACTGGATGAAGATCGCCATCTACGGCACGAACGGCCACGGCGTGCGCATCAGCAACAGCAACACGGCAGTCGCCGCCGCCGGGAACATCACCGTCAAGAACCTGCACATCTACGACTGCGGCACGGCTTACCAGGCCGGCGGAGTCTGGTATCCGGACCAGAAGGGCGTGGAGATTCGCGGCAACGGCCACACCATCGAGCGCTGCGTGATCCACGACTGCGGCCAGGACGGCATCCAGGGCCGGAGCGTCAGCAACTTCACCATGCGGCGCTCGTGGGTCTACAACAGCCGGCCGCACCCGACGGCGACGGGCCTGTCCTTCAACTACACCGCCCACAACGACGGCATGCAGATCTTCGACGGCGGAACCATGTCCAACTACCTCTACGAGGACTGCATCATCGGGCCCAACCACAACCAGGCGCTGATCCTCGGCGAGACCAGCGTCGGCGACGCCGACTACGTCCACAACGTGACCATCCGCAACAGCCTGCTGATCGGCAACATGGGCGACTACCAGTGGCAGGGCGCACTGGAGAAGACCGCCGGCAACAACTGGGTAATCGACGGCTGCACCTTCGTCGGCCACAAGCCGCCCAACAAGACGGAGACCAACTGCACCGTGCTGCGCGGCACCGGCCACAGCTTCAAGAACAGCATCTTCTACGGCGGCCGGGTGATGCGCACCGAGATCACCGAGACCCACGCCAACAACATGCAGTACCCGGCCCCGTCGGCCATCGGCGGCGGACTGACCGTGGGCGCGGTGGCCGATCCGGCCTTCGCCAAGGGGGCCTTCAAGCACCTCGGCGCCGACGCCGGCGCCATCCCGGACCCCCTGGTCTTCGCCAGCGACTGGGACTTCACGCCCAAGAACGCCGCCGCCGGCACCATGGGCACCAAGCTGGTGACCACCGCCGCCTTCTTCGGCCAGGCCCCGCCCAAGCCCAACCAGCCCCCGGCGGTGGGCCTGACCGCCCCGGCCGGCGGGGCGGCCTTCACGGCGCCGGCCTCCGTCGCCATCAGCGCCAGCGCCTCCGACCCGGACGGCACGGTCGCCAAGGTGGAGTTCTTCGCGGGCGCCACCAAGCTGGGAGAGGACGCTGCGGCGCCCTACGCCCTGACCTGGGCAGGCGTTCCGGCCGGGACCTACGTACTGACCGCCCGGGCCACCGACAACGCCGGCGCGGCGACGGTCTCCGCCCCGGTGAGCATCACGGTCCGGTCCGTCAACCAGCCCCCGGCGGTGAGCCTGACCGCCCCGGCGGCCGGAGTGGCACTCAATGCCCCGGCCTCGGTGACCATGGCCGCCAGCGCCTCCGACCCGGACGGCACGGTCGCCAAGGTGGAGTTCTACTCGGGGGCCACCAAGCTGGGTGAGGATCTCGCCGCGCCCTACACCCTGACCTGGGCCAACGTCCCGGCCGGGAGCTACGCCCTGACCGCCAGGGCCACTGACAACTCCGGCGCGGCGACGACCTCCGCTGCGGTGGCGATCAAGGTCAACGCCCTGCCTGCAGTGAGCATCACCGCTCCGGTCGACGGCACCAAACTCGGCGCTCCGGGACCGGTCACCATCACCGCGGCCGCCTCCGATGCGGACGGCACGGTCGCCAAGGTTGAGTTCCTGGTTGACGGCACCAAGCTCGGCGAGAGCGCGGCAGCGCCGTACGGCTTGGTCTGGAATCCGGCCCCGGCCGGCACCCATGTGCTGCTCGCAAGGGCCACCGACAACTCCGGGGCCACGGCCACCTCGGCAGCGGTCACGCTGAAGGTCAACGCCCCGCCGATGGTCAGCATCGGCCAGCCCGCGGACGGCGCGGCCCTCAGCGTCGGCGCCGCCATGACCATCGCGGCCGACGCCGCCGATCCGGACGGACCGGTGACCGACGTGGAGTTCTTCGTGAACGACCAGTCGATAGGTCGGGTTTCCGGCGCGCCCTTCGAGCTGAGCTACACGCCGCAGACGGTCGGCAGGATCGTGCTCACCGCCCGGGCCACCGACGACTTCGGGGCCACCGCCACCTCGGCACCCGTGACCGTCGAGGTGGTCCTCGGTGGACTTTGGTGGGAGGCCGAGAACTGCCAGCTCAGCGGGCCCTTCGCCATCGCCAACGGCGCGATCTCGCAACCGGTGCAGACGGTGGACCCGCTCAAGGGTGGGCGCGCCGTCTACAAGTTCAATCTCGCCGCGGCCGGCAACTACGTGGTCAAGGCGCTGGTCAGCGCGCCCAACACCGCCGCCAACTCGCTGTTCGTCAACATCGACGGCGAGCCCGCGTCGCCGGGGATGGCCTGGGACATTCCGGTGACCACGGGCAGCCAGGAGCGGCTGGCCTCCTGGCGCGGCACCGGCACCGTCGATGCCAACCAGTACGCGCCCAAGGTCTTCGCCCTGGCCGCCGGACCGCACACCCTGATCGTGGTCGGGCGGGAGGCCAACGTCCTGATAGACAAGATAGGAGTCGAGAAGCGCTAGGCCGCCGTGCTCGCAACGGGGCCAAGCTCTTCCAGAGGAGATCGAGACATGCGATGGATGATCTGCCGTTCAGCCTTCGAATCGGCGATACCGAGCATCTTGGCCGCCCTTCGGGCGCTCTGGCGCACCTTCGGCGGAAGGTTGCCGGCCTCGAGGCTGGTCCCCGTGCCAGTTAGAATCGCCACGGGTTCGGCCATTTCGCGCCCAAGGTCTTCGCCCTGGCCGCCGGACCGCACACCCGGATCGTGGTCGGGCGGGAGGCCAACGTCCTGATCGACAGGATCGCGGTCGAGAAACGCTAGCGGCCCGCGGTCAGAAACTGCCCGGCCGCGGCACACTGGCTCGGGCATACGCCCGCCCAGGGCCGCCCGGCCGCGGCCAGCCAGTCCAACAGCATGCCGGCCAGCCGCTCGGGGCAGCCCGGCATGACGAAGTTGTGATCTGCGCCCGGCACGGTCTGCAGGCGCAGTCCGTCCGCTCCGCCCGGCGGGGCCGCGCGCAGGTCCGGCAGGGCGGCCTCCAGTTGCTGCCGCCCTTCCCCTTCGGCGAACACGCAGAACACTGGAATCTCGCTGGCGAGCACCTGTCCGAGAGCCGCCAACATCTCCAGGTTGGCATCGTCACCGAGATGCCTTAGGAACCGGTCCCGGTGGCCGGCCGGGCCGCCGCCCACGGGCCTGAGCGACCGCACAACCTGCTGCCGGAGGTGCTTGGCCCTGGCCCGGAGGAAGCGCAGCGCGCGCCAGACGGCCAGCAGGGGAAGCGTGCTCTGCCGGAGCGAGAGCATCCCCGCCCAGGGGAGCCGCCGCCACCCGCGGGAATGCGGGGCCGGCTGCGGGGGGCCGTCGAAGTGCAGGCGCAGCTCCAGCGGAGCGATCCCGGCAACCCGGCGATCCCCGGCCGCGGCGAACACGGCTGTGACCGCCCCGCCGCAGAGCCCGGTGAGCACGTTCGGGGCCGGGCCCAGCTCTCCGTCCAGGAAACTCATGGCCGCCAGGACGTCGGGCACCAACAGCCCCCGCTGAATCCTGGCGAAGCACTCGGCCACGCTGGTGACGTCGATCTCGCCGGAGCTGTCGCCGATCCCGCGGGGATCGAAACGCAGGGTTGGCCAGCCGGCCGCGGCCAGCGTCCGGGCCAGGCCGGAGTAGAACACGGCTGAACGGGGGGTCTCCCCGGCCGCCAGCATCAGCACCCTGGGCCGCCCCGCCGCCGGGCTGGCCGGCAGGTGCAGGACGCCCCAGACCATCCGGCCGTCGACGGGAAAGCCCACGGGCTTCTCGCGGATGCCGCCGCACTCGGGCCCCCTGACAACCTCCGCGGCTTCCGGCACGGCGGCGGGCAAAAGCAGGGGCCTGGTCTCGGGGCCGGCGGCCGCCCCGATCCAGCGCAGGGTCTTGCCGAAGAGCTCCGGCGGCCGCCACAGATACTGCCTGGTCCTCATCCAGACCAGGGGCGCCTCGGCCGTCTCCAGGCTGGCCTCTCCCCGCGCGGCGAAGGCCCGCCTGAGCTCCTCAAGCTCGCGCCTGGGCGAGCCGCCTGCATTCGGGTTGACCTGGACGATGAGCACCCGGGCGGCCGCCTGCCGGGCGCAGCGCCCGGGCGTGACCACGGCCAGGGAGTTGTACATGGCCGCCCTGAGCGGGAAGCCGTCGACCAGAACTTGGCCGCCAGCGGCCAGTTCCCCGCGGATCGCGTCCCGGGACCAGTGGCGGACGCCGGCGTGGGCCAGTTCGTTGGCCATGGTGACGCGCAGCAGCTGGTCGCGGTAGGCCCGGCCGTCGGTCACCGGCTCCCACAGGACCAGCCGGCTGACGCCCCCCATCCTGGCGGCAGCCAGGGCCGCAAGGCTGCCGCCCAGCCGGAGCCCCAGGAGCCCGCCGCAGGGCGCCCCGGTCCAGCGCTCGAGCTCGGCGACGGCCGAGGCGACGTCATCGAGGTGGTAGCCGGCGTTGAAATCCTCGAACCGCCCGTAGCTGTCTCCGGTGCCGCGGTAGTCAAAACGCAGCACCGGATAGCCGTGCCGGCAGAGTTCCCGCGCCCACTCCACCAGCAGGCGGTGGGAGTTGTTGCGCTCGACCCCGAAGGCGCTGCAGAGGACCCAGCCCGGCCCCCGGGCCGGGGACGCCGCGGGGCGGTGCAGGACGCCGAAGATGGCGGCGCCCTCGCCGAAGTAGAAGGGGTGCTCGGTCGGGCCGGTCATGGAACCACGCCTGCTTCCAGCCCGAGCTTTCCGGCGACCGCCTCAGCCTGCTCGATGCTGCCCAGGTCCTCGAGTTTGGCCAGGCCCTCGGCCCGGCTCATGAATCCGCCCCGGACCAGCCCGGCGATCTCGAACGCATAGGGATGAAAGCCGAACTGCCGCAGATGGAGCCGGGTGGCCAGCAGATTGAGCCGGCAGTTGGTGGAGTTGCCGTCGGTGTCGGCCGGCGGCTTCCAGCCCAGGACGGCGATGGCCGCGAGGATCTTCCTCTCGTCGTAATCGAGAAAGGACAGCGGGTTGGCGCTGTACGGGTAATCGGACAATCCCGTCAGGGACAGCTCGTCCAGCAGGTAATCGTGCAACTCGTCGCCGGCGATGGCGGCCAGCGGCGCCAGCCGCGACTCCTGCATCTCCCGGACCATGGCCGCGTTCAGACGGAAGAGGCCGGCCCGCGGCGGCGCCTGTCCCGGAGACCAGCCGTAGGCCAGGATGGGGATCTGCTTCTCGATGGCGAGCTTGAGAAAGATGCCCTTGGCCAGCCCCATGCAGACGTTGCAGACCGGGCTGGCGCGCGCGATCGCCCTGGCCGGAAACGGGTTCTCGACGGCCACGGCGGCGAACAGCTTGCGCAGGAACTCGATCCGCGGCTTGACGATGAGGTGCTCGGTGTCCAGGGCCTCCACGGTGCGCCGGGCGTTGTCGAAGGCCGCGGGGCTGAGGAAGCCGTTGTCGAAGGTCACCGCCAGGACCCTCAGCCCGTACTTTCGGCGCAGCAGCATGAGCGTGTAGGTGCTGTCCTTGCCGCCGCTGTAGGCCATTAGACAGTGGTGGCCGCTCCGGCCGCGGACCTGCCCGACCAGCTGCTCGAACCGGTCCCGGGTGCGTTTCCTGACGGCCTGGTCATCGGTGCCCGCCGGCCGGGCCCGGCAGAAAGCACACTGGCCGCCGGGGTCGAGGTCGCTTCCGGGGAAGGTCTCCGGCAGGACGCACCGCTGGCAGAGCGTCATGCTTCCTTCCTCTCCTCGGCGGCGACAAGCCGCCATTCCTCGCGGAGGGCGGCCTTTCTGATCTTGCCGGTCGAGGTCTTGGGGAGGCTTTCGCGGAAGATCAGGCGCTTGGGGACCTTGTGGCTCTCCAGCCGGCAAGCGGCATGGGACAGCACTTCCCGCTCGCTGAGCACCGCGCCCTCGGCCAGGACGACGTAGGCGATGACCGCCTCGCCGAGGATCGGGTCGGGCCGGCCCACCACGGCCGCCTCGCGGACCTGGGGGAGCTCGTAGATGGCGTTCTCAACTTCGCGGGGGCTGACCTTCTCCCCGCGGCTCTTGATGATGTCGTCCTTGCGAGACACGAAGTAGAGGTAGCCTTCCGCGTCGGCCGTGAAGAGGTCGCCGGTGTAGAGCACCTTCTCCCACGGATACCGGCCGGGCCGCAGTGCCCGGGCGGTCTCCTCCGGACGGTTCCAATAGCCGGCCATCACGTTGGAGCCGCGCACGACCAGTTCGCCGACGGTGCCCGGCGGGACCGGCTGGCCCTGCTCGTCCACCACCGTGACCTGCTCATTGGGCATGCCCCGGCCGACGGAGGTCGGGCGCCGGTCGAGCTCGTCGGGCGGGAGATAGGAGACCCGCTTGCACTCGGTGATCCCGTACATCGAGTAGATGCGCGCCTTCCTGAAGATGCTCCTGAGCCGGAGGATGTGCGCGGGCGGAAGCGCCGCGGCGGTGTTGGTGACGTAGCGGACGCCGTCGAAACGCCCGCCATGGAGGTCCTTCATCTGCAGGAGCAGGGCGAAGATGGTCGGGACCCCCGGGAAACCGGTGACCCGCTCCTCGCACACCCGCTGGACGATCTGGAAGGGGAAGGCGAAGGACTTCTCCAGCACCAGCGTGGCCCCGACCTTGGCGGCCATCAGCAGCTGGTAGAGCCCGTAGTCAAAGGACAGGGGCAGCACGTTGAGGATCACGTCCTCCGGGACGTTTTCCAGGTACTGGGTGATCGAGTTGGCCGCCGAGATCATGTTCAGGTGGGTGACCGTGACCCCCTTGGGGAAGCCCGTCGATCCCGATGTGTAGATGAGCGCCGCCAGGTCCATGTCGATGGCCTGCCGCGCGGGCGGCTCGGACGGGTAGGCCGCCAGGTCGCGGTCGAAGTCGAGCAGCCGCGGGGAGGGGGCCAGGGGCTGCCCCCCGCCGCAGGAGACCAGCAACTCGACCGAGCCGACGCTCAGGGCGGCCGCCTCCATGGCCCCGTCAGGCTGACGCCCGAAGATGAAGGCCCGGGCCGCGCAGTCCTCGAGCATGAACCTGACCTTGTCCGGCTTGGTGGCCGGGTTCATGACCACGAAGGCGGCGTCGGCCTTGAGCGCGCCGAATATCGAAACCGCGCACTCGATCCCGTTCTCGAGGCAGACGGCCACGCGATCCCCGCAGCGGACGCCGCCGTCCCGCAGGGCCCCGGCCAGGCGGTTCGATCTCCGGTCGAGCTCGGCGTAGGATATGCGCTCGCCGGCCGCGACTATCGCCGTCTTCTCCGGGAACCGCGCCGCGCTGCTAGCTAGGAAGTCTTGGAGCTGCATACTCGTCCTCCGCCCGGGGGCGGGCGGCTCCTTCCGCGGAGGTGATGCCCTTCCTGCGCAGGTAGGAGCAGATCCGGCTGATGGAATCGAGGTTCTCGGGGACCAGTTCGGAGTCCTCCACGGTGACGCCGAATCTGCCCTCCAGGAACTGGACCAGCTCGAGCACGCCGGTTGAGTCGATTATGCCGGACTCGAGCAGCGAGGTGTTCTCGTCAAGCTTCCGGTGCGGCGAGCCCGGGGGGAGGGATTCGCAGACGAACGCGGTGATCACCTGTTGCATGGCCGTAGGTCTCCTCAGGCCGCGGGAAATCACGGGCAGACGGCAGCCGGCTCGGCCGCGAGCAGGCTGGGTGGCGCGGTGCGCAGGTGCCAGCTGGCCCGCTTGCGGGCCTCCAGCTCCCGGAAGGCCCGCGCGGTCTGCTCGGGTTCGAGCCCGAGGGCGGAGGCCGCCTCCTGTGACGTGGCGCCCCCGTTCCAGGCGCAGAGCAGGCCATCGAGCTGCTCGTAGGGCATGCGGAAGAAGAACTCCTCGTCGCTGACCCCGCCGGACCAGGTGTCCGGCGAAGGCGTCCTCTTGAGGATGTTCGCGGTCACCCCGAGGTGCCTGGCCAGGGCGAAGACCTGCCCCTTGTAAAGGTGACAGATGGGTTCGAGGTCCACGGCACCATCGCCGTGCTTGACGAAGAAGCCCTGGTCGAACTCCGGACGGTTGGTCGTTCCGCAGACGGCGTAGTGCAGCCTCTCGGCGTGAAGGTAGAGCTGGATCATGCGGCTGCGCTGCTTCATGTTCTGGGCGGCGGCCAGTGCGCGGAAGTCCTCCGGCCCCAGCCGGCAGGAGAGGCGCGAGCCGTCCGGCTTCTCCACGGTCAGGGAGTAGACGTTGAGGCCGTCCCGCCTGAGCAGGTTGGGGGGCAGCGTGATCTTGGTCCGGTCGGTGTCCGGGTTGTAGACGGGACAGATGCGGGTGATGACCCGGGCTTTCTGCTCGTACACCCCCAGGGCGGAGAGCACCGGGGTCAGGTCGATGTGCAGGGCCTCGATGCCCAGGGCCTGGGCCTGCTCGAGCGCGTAGGGCGTGCTTACCGGGCTGGACTCCTTCTCGGGGAGCATCAGCCCGAGAACACGCCCCGCGCCGAGCGCCCTGACCGCCAGGGCGGCCACCAGGGCCGAGTCCACCCCGCCGCTCAGGCCCACCACCACGCCCTTGCGCCGGTACCGGGCGAGGACCTGTTCCCTGATGAAGTCCGCTATTCTTTCGGCCTCTGTCGACGGATCGATGGCGAGCGCGTTCCTCGGGAAGTCCACGGGCTCATCCCTCCTGGGTGGAATCGGGCCGCATGGCCTGCGGCCGGAAGCAGCCGGCGCCCCGGACCATGCAGGCGCGCACCCAGGCTTGCTCGCCGTTGTCCGGGAAATGATCGATCCGGCAGTGCAGGCGATGCTCCCCCTCGTACTCGGAGGGCTCGACCAGACGCGGCGTGCAGCCCATGGTCAGCGACCGGCTCACGCTGGGGCAGTCAACCTGGATGGCCATGCACAGGGCCTCCTCCGCGATGCGCCTGGCGCTGACCCCGCCGGGCAGCGGCCCGACCAGCACCAACTCCGCTGGGGATATCTCGCGGGTCAGCCCGAAGCTCGGCCCGCCGTCCACCGGGACCTTGCGCCCGCTGTCCAGGAAGCGGTACTCGGCCCGGAGCTGTGCGGGGAAGCGCAGCGACTGGCTGGCTGGACGGTCCGAGCCCCAGTCCTGCTGCCCAGCCAGGGCTCCGGTCATGGCCGCCTCGTCGAACAGGCCATTCCGGAATGATTCCAGTCCGACGGGGTGCATTCCGCAGAACCCATTCGTCAGAAACGGCTCGAAGCGCTCCGGAGAGGGCATCCCGTTCTGCAGCAGGATCTCGCCCAGGAAGAGCTTGCCCCGCCCGGCGTCCGGAGGCCCCCCGTTGCCGGCTGGGCCGAAGGCCGGCTGAGCCGCCGCACCCATCGGGGCCTCGGAATCGGACCGGTTGCTCTCCCACTGGCCGGGCGCGCGACGGCCGGCTTCCGCCGGCTGCCCATCCGTGCGCCAGACGCGCAGCCTGGTCATGGCCAGCAGGACCAGCACCTTCTTGAGCTGCTCGCGGACCACGGCGTCCAGCCCCAGGAACTTGACACCCACGCCCACCCGCCCGCGGCGGTCCCGCGGGTCGATCCGGTAGACGATGCTCCAGATCTCGAAGCCCCGGCTCAGGCCCTCCACCTTCAGATGGAACCCCAGCCCGTCGCCGATTCGCAGGGGGAACGGGGTCTGTTCGGGCCACTCGAAGAGCAGGTGCACACCCCCTTCGCTGATGTCGGCCACCAGCGCCTGGCCGGGCAGGGTGCCGCAGTGCTCGCAGGTGAACCCCATGGCGCTGCTCAGCTTGGAGTTCAGGCGCACGCCCCGGCGCCGCTCCTCTCTCGCGTTGATCATGGCCGACCCTCCCGGTTGCGGAACGCCTCGATCTCAGGACGCACTTCCCCGCGGTTGCCCAGGAGCAACGTCCGTGCCATCTGTCGCTTACTGCCGAGTGCGCTGAGGCGGCGGTGCCTGGGATTGGGGTTACCCATCACGAAAGACGCAGAAGCCGCGTCAGGCAGCCGGCGGGTGGGCCGCTGTGCCTCATCGATTACGAGGGCGGGCGGCACTCGCCCCTAGCTTTTGGCTTCAGCTGAAGCACCGGTCCATGGCCAGGGCGCGGACCGCGCCCTCTGAAACGACCGGCCCCACCATTGGACAGCCCGTGGCATGGTGCTTGCGATTCGCACGGTGGGAATTGGATGGCTTGAGGAGTTGGCTCGCAACCAGGTTGGGGCGCATAGGCCGTGGCGCGGAGGAGTGAGTACCCCGTGGCGGCAGAGTGATACGGTGACAGCCGGCAGCGCGAGTCTGCGCCCGGTCGTGCCAAGCTTGGGCCGCGCCTCACCCTGGTCTGTGGATGCCTGAGGAGGGCTGACCGTGGCGAAGATCCTGGTGCTTGACGACGAGCAGCACTGGCTGGAGCTGGTTCGGGACAAACTCTCCGGGTTGGGCCACGAGGTCCAGACCACGGCCGATTGCCTGGAGGCGCTGAGGCAGATCAAGGCCGACCGCCCCGACCTGGTGATCCTCGACCTGCGCATGCCGGTCAGCGGGAGCACGATGCTGAACGTCCTGCGCGAGGACTGGCCGGACATCCCCGTGGTGGTGCACACTGTGTACGGCGGATCCCGCAACGCCTCCAACCTGAGCGGCAAGGCCGGCTTCGCGGTCAAGAACCCGGGGATGACCGAACTGGTCGGCACGGTGGAGGGCGTGCTCTCGAAGAGCGGCCAGGACGGTGGGGCTCTGCCTTGCTGTACCTAGCGGCGATCCTGCTGCTCGCGGCCACCGCGGTCGCGGTGCTATCGGCGGCTTTCCTGGAAAGGACGTTCCTGGAGGGGCTGGCACCGCGCTGGCGCAGTCCTGACCGGCTGAGGACCGCAGATCCCGCGGGGCGCGCACGAACCGCAGCGGCCAGGCTTTGGAGAACGCTGCGGGGCATCCGGCTCCGCACGTGAGCCGGAATCGCTCTGACCGGAACTCAGTGTGGCCCGAAGGCATACGCACGAAAGGAGCATTACCATGTTGTACTACGCATTGACCTTTCTGCTCGTGGCCATCTTGGCCGGCATCCTGGGTTTCGGTGTCGTCGCGGGCACGGTCAGCTTGGCCGCCAAGATCGTCTTCGGCATCTTCATGGTGTTGTTCATACTCACGCTGCTGACGCACACCAGGCGGCGGCGGGCCTAGAGTGCGTCCGGAAACCGGGGCGGGGCGCGCGGGCGGGACCGAAAGCTGATGGCGCCGTCTCGGTCACCGGCGGAGACCCGGCCCCGCCAAGGAACGCGGCCGGTCCGGAGGAACTCCAAGGGGCCCATGTCCGGGTGATGTCCCTGTTCGCGGTTCTGGCGGTGGTTGGCGAGTTGTCGGCGGCTGCGGTGGGCACATCGCCGCAGGCCTAAGGAGATCCAATGAGCACTGACGTCGTGGTGAACAACATGGGTACCGCGGCCGGAGCCGTGTGGGAGGTCCTGGCCGCCAACGGACCGGTTGCCCTGGACTGGCTGTGCCGGGCAGCCAGGCTGTCCGAGAGCGACGCCAACCGCGGAATCGGCTGGCTGGCCCGCGAGGGCAAACTGTCCCTGGAGCGGAGGGGGCACCGGCGGGAGGTCCGGGTGTCCAAGGCGGCCGAACGGGTCCGCCAGCTCCTGCTCTCACGCGGGCCCATGCTGCTCGTCCGGGCCACGCAGGCCGCGGCGATTCCCGAGGACCTCGCCCAGCAGGGCCTGGGCTGGCTGGCCCGGGAGGGACGGATCGAACTCAACAGGGTGGCCGACGGCCGGAAGGTCGAGGTCGGCAGGGCGGCCGCGGCGGTCTGGCAGCTGGTGCGCTCGCGCGGGACCGTCGCCAGGAGGGACATCCCCCGGGCCACGGGCCTCACCCCGGGACTGGCCAACGCGGCGATCGGCTGGCTGGTGCGCGAGGGCAAACTGGTGGTCGAGGACCGGTGCGAAGACCGGTCCGCGGGTTCGGAGCCGGCCGTCCGGGCCGCGCTGCCCTCGCCTGCCGACGGGACGCTGACCCTGGAGGAGAAGGGGCGGGGGACGGGGGTGCCGATCGGCGAGGCCGCCGGCGTCATCTGGCGGGCCCTCGATCTTCAGGGGTACCTCACCGCAGAGGAACTCAGCCTGGAGACCGGCCTGGCCGAGGACCGCCTCAACCAGGGCATAGGCTGGCTGGCTCGCGAGGGCAAGCTGTCCGTCGGTCGCGACCGGAAGGGGCAGGAGTGGTTCAGGCTGAACGGTGCCTGCTGACCACTTTGGCCACCTGGCTGCGCGCCTGATCGCAGCCGAATGTTCGCCGAAGACCTTCCTGGCGCAGCGCCCCTTTCCGCAGGCAGGGCGGATCGTGGCACTTGCGCGCCCTGACGCTCCATGGGATCCGTGGCGCGGAAGTTGCTTCTCCCCGCCGTGAGACCCCGGGCGGCCGCGGGAGCCGCGCAGTGACCGGCCGCCCGGGGACCTCGACAGGCAAGAGGAGAAACCGCCATGTCCCCCCCGGACGACGCATCGCCCCCTCCCGCGGACCCCGGCATCGCGCAGCAGGAGGAACTGCTGACCGAAACCACCTTGCCGCTGGACCTCGTCTCCGCCCTGGCTGGTGATCGCCAGCTGAGCGAGGCCGACCGGCTCCTGGTCGACGACCTGAAAGCGGCCCGGGGCAACATGTTCTATTCCGACCTCCTCTACGCCGTCACCCACCAGCGCTTCCCGCCGGAGACGGCCGAGGGCCTCTGGGGCCGCATTCTGCGGCACAAGTACGAAATGTCCTTCGCGATGCAGCGGAACATCCGCATCGCCGTCGCCTCGCTGGACTACCTTTCCAACCTCACCGCCGAACTGACCTCGGCCACGGTCATCTGCGAGGCCCGCGTCTCCGATATGGTCCGGATCGCGCAGCACGACAGCCTGACGGGGCTCTACAATCACTCCTGCTGCTATCGGCAGATCGAAATGGCCTTGGCGCGCCACTCGCGATGCGGCGCACCGGTCTCCATGATGATGCTCGACATCGACGACTTCAAGGCCATCAACGACCGGTACGGCCATCAGGAGGGGGACCGGGTCCTGGCCGCGATGGGCAAGGCCATCGCGGAGACGATCCGGGCGACGGACAGCTGCTGCCGCTACGGCGGGGAGGAGTTCGCGGTGATCCTGCCGGCGACCGATGCCCAGGAGGCCGGCGTGCTGGCCGAAAGGCTGCGGGCCAGAGTCACCCAGAACCTGCCGGCTGGCCGGTCGGTGACGGTGAGCATAGGCGTGGCCTGCTGTGCGCAGAACACCTGCACGGCCCAGGAGTTGGTCAGGCAGGCGGATGAGGCCCTGTACCGCGCCAAGGCCGAGGGCAAGAATCGCGTGGTGGTGGTCCCCGCATAGCGAGGCACCGCCTCCAGAGGATATTCCCGAAAAGAAATAGGCGCGGCAAGCCATCGGCGGCCGGGCGCACAGACACGGCCAGATTCCACGTTAGAGTCTTGTGCCCGGGCCTTTCTGTGCTATGATGCCTTCGATAATTAACTTTCCAGATCGTAGTGGAAGGGGCGACAATGAAGCGCTCGAAGGTATCTGAAGGGGCATCGAAGCCCGTTTCGACTCATGAGGCCGGAGCCGCATGTCGCGGCGTCGTGGGCATCGGGGCCTCGGCTGGCGGGCTGAAGGTTCTGCAGAACCTGTTTGCGACCATGCCCGCCACCAGCGGGCTGGCTTTCGTCGTCGTTCAGCACCTCTCTCCCGGGCACGAGAGCCACATGGCCGAGATCCTCGGCCGGCACACGACCATGAAGGTGGGCGAGGCGGCCGATGGCATGGCGCTGGAACCCGACGTGGTCTATACCGCGCCGCCCGGGGTCTTCGTGGCTCTCCGCAAGGGCCGGTTCCGCATGTCGCGGCCCGCCGCCGACCACGAGGTGCGGATGCCCATCGACTTCTTCCTCGGCTCGCTGGCCCGGGACCAGGGGGCTGGGGCGGTCGGCATCATCCTGTCCGGGACGGGCACGGACGGCACCTACGGGCTTCGGGCCGTCCGCGGAGCCGGCGGCCTGGCCCTGGTCCAGGAGCCCGGCACGGC
The DNA here is from genome assembly GCA_022703445.1 of Planctomycetota bacterium. GTDB lineage: Bacteria > Planctomycetota > SZUA-567 > JAKLDR01 > JAKLDR01 > JAKLDR01. The sequence continues at coordinate 129,686 of JAKLDR010000003.1, forward strand.
CGAGTTCGACGCCATGCCCAGGAGCGCGATCGCCACCGGGCTGGCCGACCGGGTGCTGCCCGTCGAGGCCATGGCCCGGGTGCTGCTGGCGTTCGCCGGGCGCACTCGCGACGAGACCTTGTCCGAGGAGGACGAGGCGCTCATCGGGCAGATCCTGGACCTGCTCAACCAGCGGACCGGCAACGATTACCGCCGCTACAAGAAGGGCACCGTCGGACGTCGGATCCTGCGGCGGATGGACCTCCACCAGATCGCCAGCCTGCCGGACTACCTGGACTTCCTGGCCGGGCACCCCGACGAGGTCGCGCACCTGTCGAAGGACATGCTCATCGGCGTCACTTCGTTCTTCCGGGACCCCGAGGCCTTCCAGGTGCTCCGCGAGACGGTCATCGGGCCGCTGGCGGCGGCCAACGGCCGGACGATCCGCGTCTGGGTGCCGGGCTGCGCAACGGGGGAGGAGGCCTATTCCCTGGCCATCGCGCTCAAGGAGGAACTGGCCGCGCGGGCGATCGCCGGCTGCACGGTCCAGATCTTCGCCTCCGACATCGACGAGGGCGCCCTTGCCATCGGCCGCGCCGGGATCTACCCGGCGAGCATCGCCGGGGACGTCTCGCCGGAGCGGCTGGCCCGCTTCTTCGTGCAGAAGGACGGCGTCTGGCAGGTCTCCAAGGAGCTTCGCGACTCCGTCATCTTCTCCCTGCACAACCTGCTGGCCGATCCGCCGTTCGCCAAGCTGGACCTGGTCAGCTGCCGGAACCTGCTCATCTACATTGAGCCGGACATGCAGAGCAAGATCCTTGCGCTTTTCGCCTTCACCCTGAATCCCGGGGCCGGGTACCTCTTCCTCGGCAAGTCGGAGACGATCGGCAAGGCCGGCGACTGGTTCGAGTCGGTCAACGAGCCTTGGCGGGTGTTCCGGCGCAACTTGACGCGCGTCCAGGCCGGCGACTTCCCGCTGGGATCTGGCCGCCTGCGCGGCCTGGCGAACGGCAGGGCGCTGCCGGCCAGGCCCCGTCCCGTCAACCTCGGGGACGTGGTCCGCCGCGCCGTGATCGAGGCCGCTGCGGTGGGCGTGGCCCTGGTCGATGCCCGGGGCCGGGTGCTGTATCTCGACGGCCCGATAAACCGATTCCTGGACCTGCCCGCCGGCGAGCCCACCCTGAACATATTCGCGATGGTCAGGAAACGCACCGCGACCGCACTGCGGGCCGCGGTCCGCAAGGCGACCGAGACGGGCGAGTCCTCCATCCTCAAGAAGGTGCGGCTCAAGGACCGGGACGGCATGGTGGTCGCGAACCTGGCGGTCCGCCCAACGGGCGAGCCTGGCCCCGACCACGAGAACCTGGCGGCGATCCTCTTCGAGGAGGTGCGCGCGGCGGAGAGGGCCCTGCCCGGGGACAAGCGGGGCGCCCTGGAGGTCAGGGAGGCGCCGCTAGTCGAACAGCTCGAGGCCGAAATCGGGACGCTCCAGAACGAGCTCCGGGCCACGGCCGAGGATCACGAGTCGTCCACCGAGGAGTTCAAGTCCGCCAACGAAGAAGTCATGGCCATGAACGAGGAACTCCAGTCGGCCAACGAGGAACTGGAGAGCTCGCGTGAGGAACTTCAGTCGGTCAACGAGGAACTGGGCACGGTCAACACCCAGCTGAACGACCGCCTGCGGGAGCTGACCGCCGCCAACAACGACCTCTCCAACCTGATGGCCGCCACGGCCATCGCCACTGTGTTCCTGGACCGGGAGCTGCGCATCAGGAGCTTCACACCTTCGGCGACGGAGCTGCTGCACCTCATTCCCGCCGACGTCGGGCGGCCCATCGGGGACATCGGCCACGCCCTGGCCGGCGAGGACATCACGTCCGCGGCCGGGAAGGTGCTGCAGAGCCTCTCGCCCGTGGAGCACGAGGTCCGCGCCAAGAACGGGGGCTGGCACCTGATGCGCGTCCGTCCCTACCGCACGCTGGACGACAAGATCGACGGCGTGGTCATCACGCTCACCGACGTCAGCGTCCTGAAGCTCAGGGAGCAGGAGGCGCTCTCGGCCCGGGCATACGCCGAGAGCATCGTCGATACCGTCCACGAGCCGCTGGTGGTGCTCGACCGGGGGTTCCGGGTGGTCTCCGCCAACCGGGCCTTCTACACCGCTTTCCGGACCGGCAGGGCGGAAGCCGAGGGCCACTACTTCCTGGGACTGGGCGGCGGGCAGTGGAGCATCCCCGGGCTCAGCGAGATGATCGAAGGGGTCTTTAATGACGGGGCGGCCGTCGACGGGTTCGCCATCGAGCACGAATTCCCCGGGCTGGGCTTCCGCGCAATGGTGCTCAACGCCCGCGCGGTCGCGTGGGCGCCGGGCCATCCGCCGTTGGTCCTGCTGGCCATCGAGGACGTCACCGAGCGCAAGCGGACCGAGGAAACCATGCGGGAGAGCGAAGCGCAGTACCGGGGCCTCTTCGAGAACATGAGCGAAGGCGTGGCCTACTGCCGGATGATATTCGATAACGACAAGCCGCGGGACTTCGTGTATCTCGCGGTCAACGATGCGTTCGAGTCCCTGACCGGCCTGAAGGACGTCGTCGGCAAGAAGGTCACCGAGGTGATCCCGGGGATTCGCGAGACCGACCCGCAGTTGTTCGAGGCCTACGGCCGGGCTAGCCTGACCGGCAGTTCCGAAAAGCTCGAGATCTTCATCCGGGCGCTCGAGATGTGGTTCTCCGTCTCCGTGTTCAGCGCGGAGCGGGGCTGCTTCGTGGCCGTCTTCGACGTGATCACCGAACGCAAGCGCTCCGAGGAGAACCGGCGCCTGACGGCGGAGGCGCTGCAGCTCCTCAACGACCCGGGCGAGACGTCCTCCCAGGTCGACGGCCTGCTCAAGTTGATCCGGCAGTGGGCGGGCTGCGACGCCATCGGCCTGCGCCTGAAGTGCGGGGAGGACTTCCCCTACTACCACCAACTGGGGTTCTCAGAGGAGTTCGCCCGGACCGAGAACTTCCTGTGCGCCAGGGATCCTCACGGGGCCGTCGCCCAAGACGCCGCCGGCCAACCGGTCGTCGAGTGCACCTGCGGCCTGGTCCTCACGGGCAGGACCGATCCGAGCAAGCCATTCTTCACGGCGGGCGGCAGCTTCTGGACCAACGAGGCCTCCAAGCTTCTGGAACTCAAGGCGGAAGAAGACCCGCGAACCAACCCGCGCAACTACTGCATCACCAGCGGATACGAATCGGTCGCCCTGATCCCGCTGAAGGCCGGTGGCGGGGTCATCGGCCTCCTGCAGATCAACGACCGCCGCAAGGGGCGGTTCTCGCCCGAGACGGTCAGCTTCCTCGAGGACCTTAGCCACAGCATCGGCATCGCCCTGGACCGCCGGCAGGCCGCGGAGCGGCTGCTCGAGAGCGAGATGCGCCTGCGAATGGCTCAGGATGCCGCCAAGGCCGGCACCTGGGAGTGGGACCTGCGGACCGACGAGAACTTCTGGTCCCCCGAGCTGTGGAAGCTCTACGGATTGGAGCCACACAAGACCACCCCCTCCTACCGGACGTGGCTGCAGCTCGTGCATCCCGACGACCGGGAGAGGGTCAACCACGCCATGAAGGAGACGGTGCAAGCCGGGGCGGAACTGGTCATCGAGTGGCGGGCGTGCGACCACGACGGCGCGGAGCGCTGGCTGATGTTGCGGGGGCAGCCGGTGCGCGACGCCCGGAACAGGGTTATGCGCTACATCGGGATCGTCATGGACATCACCGAACGCAAGTGGATGGAGGCGGAACTGAAGAGGGCCAGCGACGGGCTCGAGAGGAAGGTCCTCGAACGCACCGCCGAACTGAAGGTCAAGAGCGACCAACTGCTGCACAGCCAGAAGCTGGAGGCCCTGGGGAAGCTGGCCGGCGGGGTGGCCCACGACTTCAACAACCTGATGACCGTGGTCACGGGCTACGGCCAGCGCTTGCTGCGCGACGACGGGTTGTCCGCTGCGCAACGCTCCGCCCTGGAGCAGATCAACAAGGCGGGCGAAGGGGCCGTGAACCTGACCAGGCAACTCCTGGCCTTCAGCCGCAAGCAGGTCACGGAGCCGGTGGTGCTGGACGTCAGCGAGCTTGTGGACAGCATGCGCAAGATGTTGCCCCCGGTCCTGGGCGAGGACATCGCGGTGTTCTTCGAGCTCTCGCCAGCTCCCTGGCCGGTGAAGGCCGACCCCACTCAGATCAGCCAGGTGATCATGAACCTGGCCGTCAACAGTCGTGACGCCATGCCCACGGGGGGGGACCTGACCATCCGCACGGCCAACGTCCAGGCCCCCGCCACCGACGGCGAAGCGCACGAGGACCTCCCGCCCGGGCGCTACGTGCTTCTGTCCGTCTCCGACAACGGCACGGGCATGAGCGCGGAGGCCCAGGAGCACATCTTCGAACCGTTCTTCACCACCAAGAGCTACGGGGAGGGCACCGGCCTGGGACTGTCCTCGGTCTACGGGATCGTGCAGCAGAGCGGGGGCCACATCCGGATGGACACCCAACTGGGGCGGGGCACCACGTTCAGCCTCTACTTCCCGGCATCCGACGAGGAACCTGGGAAGCGTGCGGCTCCCCGGATCCCCGGTGCGGAAGAGGCGCCCACGCTGCGCGGATCGGAGACCATCCTCCTCCTGGAGGATGATCCCGCGGTCTGCGACCTCCTGACCACCGAACTGCGGGAGCTCGGATACCGCGTGTTGCCCTGCAAAACCGCTGGCGATGCCATCAGGCAGGCCGAGGCTTTGAAGGTGCCGGTGGACCTGCTGCTCTCCGACGTGGTCCTGCCGGGGATAAGCGGCCCCACCATGGCCAAGATGTTCAAGGATCGCTGCCTGGTCAAACGCGTGCTGTTCATGTCCGGCCACACCGAGAAGCACATTGTCAACCACGGCGTGCTGATCAAGGGCGTGGCCTTCATCGGCAAGCCCTTCACCACCGAGGCGCTGGCCCGCAAGGTGCGCGAGACGCTGGACGGGCACTCCTGAGACGGGCCTAACAGCTGTATGGCGATCCGCGCCAGGCATGGTGCAGAAGCGCGGATCGCGGGAATGCATCGCGCGCCTGCCGAGTTTCCCTTCACACCAGCGGAAGGAGCTGCACCATGCCTGACGTAAATGGCAGCCTGTCCGGGTCCAAGTCGGCCAACGTGGGTCTGCTGATCCTGCGCGTCGGCATTGGCGCGGTCTTCGTCGTTCACGGCGTGCCCAAGCTGCTCGGCGGCCCTGCCAAATGGGAGGAGCTGGGCGGGGCCATGGGCGTCTTCGGGATCACCTTCGCGCCGGTCTTCTGGGGTCTGATGTGCGCGATCGCCGAGGCGGTCGGCGGGCTGGCCCTGGTCCTGGGCCTGCTGGTGCGGCCCTTCGCGATCATGATGTGCATCACCATGGTGGTGGCCACCGCGCTGCTGATAAGCCTGGACAAGGGCTGGGGCATGGTCGCCCACCCCCTCTCGCTGGGCATCGTCTTCCTGGCCCTGGCCTTCACCGGCGGCGGCCGGCTGGCCCTCGGGACGCTGGTCACCCCGCTGGCCGGCAGGTGGTACCGGTGAACCTGCCCGCGGGGCTCGTCGCCACCTTCGACGCGCGGCTGCTCGCCTGCCTTGAGGAGATCGGCCGGGAATGCGGCCTGCGCCAGACCGCCCCGGAGCTGTGCACCGCGCTGCGCGAGTTCCTCAAGAGGGGCGGGAAGCGGCTCCGCCCCTGGCTGCTGCTGCTGGCCTACGAGGGCTATTCGGCGCGGAGAGAGACATCGGTCTGGAACGCGGCGCTGGCTCTGGAGCTCTTCCACGTCTTCGCCCTGATCCACGACGACATCGTGGACCACAGCCCGGTGCGCCGGGGCGGCCCGGCCATGCACGCCATGCTCGACGGCCCGGGTGGCGCTGGCCGGGAGCTGGCCATCCTGGCCGGCGACGTGGTCTACTCCATGGCCGTCCGGAAGTTCCTGTCCTGCACCGACGACCAGCGGAGGAAGTTGTCCGCCCTGGACGAGCTCACCCGCACCGCGGTGCGCACCGGCTCCGGGGCCTTCGCGGAGCTGCGCGCCCGCGAGCGGCCCCTCGGCTCGCTCTCCGGCGAGGAGATCCTGGGCATCTACGACCTCAAGACCTCGCTCTACACCTTCGTCTGCCCGCTGCGCGTCGGCGCCATCCTGGGCAGCGCGCCGACGCCGGAGCTGGAGCGTCTCCAGGAGTACGGCCTGCACCTCGGCCGCGCCTTCCAGCTGCGCGACGACCTCGACGACCTGGCTGCGCTGCTGGAGGCCCCGCCGGACGCCGGGGCCGCCGGCCTGGCCGAGCTCAAGATCACCCTGCCGGTCTGGTTCGCGTGGCGCGACGCCCGCGAGCCGGAGCGCCGGAGGCTGCAGGAGATCTGCGGGAGCCGCTCCGTCGACCGTGGGCTGCTCGACGACCTTCGCACCATCCTGGAACGCACCGGCGCCCGGGGCCTGGCCCGGCGCGAAATGGACCTCATGATCGAAAGCGCGGTGCGGGCCGGCGAAGCGCTGACCATCGGGGAGACGTCCCTTCGGGCCCTTCGCGGATGCGCCGAAGATGCCCTGCGGCCGGCCCAGGCAGTGGGCGCGTGATCGCGTCCCCGGCCACCATCGTTCGCGCCCTGCGCCTGCCCTTCACGACCGCCAGTCTGCTGCCCTACGTCTACGGAAGCCTCCTGCCGGAGGGTGCCTTCCGGCCCCTGCCCTTCGCCCTGGGGCTGACGGCGGCGGTCTGCACCCACCTGGCCGCCAACCTGGCCAACGACTTCGCCGACTCGGCCAGCGGGGCGGACGACCTGGACCCCACCTACTACGGGTTCTTCGGCGGCTCCAAGCTGATCCAGGAGGGACGCCTGACCCCGCGCTTCTACCGGAACGCGGCCGTCGGTTTCGCCCTGGCCGCCACTGCGGCCGCCGCCGGCCTGGCCTCCGTCCTGGGCCGGCCCGAGGCGCTGTTCCTGTTCGGGGCGGTCCTCTTCCTGGCGTTCTCCTACTCCTGCCGTCCGCTCCGGCTGGCCTACCGGAGCCTGGGAGAGGCCGCCGTCCTGGTGCTCTTCGGGCCCGTTGCCGTCGTCGCCGGGGCCTACGCGCAGACCGGCTCCTTCCCTTCGCCCGGGGTCTGGCTGCTCTCGCTGCCGTTCGGGCTGCTCACCGCCGCCATCCTCCTGGCCAACGAGGTCCCCGACGCCCGCGAGGATGCGGCCGTCGGCAAGCGCAACCTGGTGGCCTGGACCGGGCCGGCCCGGGCCTTCCGGCTTTTCGCCGCCCTGGTCACGGCAGCCTATCTGGCGATCCTGGCGGCCATCGCGTTGGGGCTGGCGGGCCCGCTCGCCATGGCGGCCCTGGCCACGCTGCCCCTGGCCTGGTGGGCCGGCCGCGTTCTCCGCGATGGTCACGAGGTGAAACCCCAACTGCTGCGCTCCTCGCGGATGACCATCATCCTGCACACGACGGTGAGCCTGGCGCTCATCGCGGATGTGCTGGCATCGAGGGCTGGCGCGTGGCCCGCGTCCTGATCATCGGTGGCGGCTTCGCCGGACTGGCCGCGGCCGGGCGCCTGTCCGGCCCGGCAGCGCATGGGCGGTTCCAGGTCACCCTGGCTGACCGGAGGGACACACACCAGTTCCTGCCCGTGCTCCCCGACCTGGTGGGTCGCGACATTCGTCCGGAGGACGTCCAGTATCCGCTGGCCGAGGCCGCGCACGCCTACGGCTTCCGATTCGTTCCGGAGGCCGTCAAGTCCGTGGACCTCGGGGGGCGGACCGCGGTTACCGATTCCGGGGCCACGCTGCCCTTCGACTTCCTGCTGGTCGCCTCCGGCTCGGAGTCCGATTTCCACGGCCGGGAGGACTGCCGCGGGCAGGCCCTCACCCTCCATTCCGTGGCGGACGTCCTCGCCCTGCGCGCGGCAGCGCGCGACGAGCGGACTGCGGCCATGGTGGTGGCCGGTGGCGGTTACACCGGAGTGGAGGGCGCGACCAACCTCTGGCGCGCGGCCCGCGGCCGGGAAAGCCCCCTCCGCATCGTCATCGTCGAGACCGGCGCAGCCCTCTGCGCCGCGCTGCCGCCGCGTTTTCAGGCCTACATCGGCCGGAACGTGCGTTCCCTGGGCATCGAGGTGCGGACCGGGACGGCCGTCGCGGAGGTCTCCGGCGGAACGGTGCAACTCAGCTCCGGCGAGTCCCTGGATCGCGCGCGGCTGCTCTGGGCCGCGGGGGTCTGCACGAGCGCGTTGGTCAGGGCGCTGCCGGCCGAGAAGACGCCCAACGGCCGCCTCCTGGTGGATGAGTCGCTCCGCTTCGCCCCAGGTTGTTTCGCGGCCGGGGACGCCGCAGCCTTTCGCCGGGACGGGCAGCCGCTGCGCATGGGCGTGCAGTTCTCCCTGAGCGAAGGCGCCGCAGCAGCCGACAACATCCGCAGGGCCGCCGAAGGCCGGCCCCTGCGGGGCTTCCGGCCGTTCGACCCGGGCTACCTGGTGCCCATGGCCAACGGCCGAGCCTGCGGGAAGGTGCTGGGTGCCGGGCTCCGGGGCCGGCTGCCCATGGCGCTGCATTACGCCATGTGCCTCTTGCGCCTGCGCGGCATGGGCCGGCGGTGGGGACTGCTGCGCTCGCTGCTGCGGCGGGAATAAGCCCGGTTCCGCCCGGGAGACGCCTCATATCCGGCGGCTGCGCGGTCCCCCAAGCATGAGAGCCGGCCTGCCTCCTAGCACCTCCGAGGACAGGCCGGCCCGACTATAACTTCTTGCGCCCTCTGTCGATCAGTTCTTGATCTTGAGGACCGTGCCTTTGGGCGTGTCCTGGGCCACCACCTTGCCCTCCCGGGCCAGCCAGCCCAGGGCCTGATTGGCCAGGTCCACGGGAAGCCCCGTCACCTTGGGCAGCTGTCCCAGGGCCAACGGGTTCCTGCTCAGGACCTGCCAGACTTTGCCAGCTGCTTCCCCGATTTGACGTTCCATGCGAAGCTCCTTTCTCTAGGCTCGGCTCAGAGCCGCTGAAGAAACGGCCGGATGCCCTGCGCTATTTCGGGAAAGCGCGGCGGCTGGAGGCACTCATCCTCGCCCCGGCCCGAGTGAATGACGGCGGGGCGCCGGCCGCCCCGAAAGCACCGCGCCATCCTTGCCCCGCCCATCCCACCGCCTATAATCCGCGTGGAACGGCAAGCGAGGAGGTCCCATGCCCCACTCCGTGAAAGCCGGCAAGGTGGTCCTGGGCCGCGGGCGGCTCTTCCTGATCGGCGGGCCCTGCGTGCTCGAGAGCCGGGACCTGGCCTTCCGGGTCTGCGAAGGCCTGCAGGCGGTCTGCGCCGAGCTGGACATCGCCTACGTCTTCAAGGCCAGCTACGACAAGGCCAACCGCACCTCGGTGAAGAGCTTCCGCGGGCCGGGCCCGGAGGAGGGCCTGGAGCTCCTGGCGCGCGTCGCCGCGAAGTTCGGCGTGCCGGTGCTCACCGACGTGCACTCCCCGGATGAGGCCGAGAAGGCCGCCAGGGCCGTGGACGTGCTCCAGGTGCCGGCCTTCCTCTGCCGCCAGACGGATCTGCTCCTGGCCTGCGGAGAGACCGGCCTGCCCGTGAACGTCAAGAAGGGCCAGTTCATGGCCCCCTGGGACATGCGCCAGGTGGTCGACAAGATCCGCTCGACCGACAACAGCAGCATCATGCTCTGCGAGCGCGGCAGCAGCTTCGGCTACAACAACCTGGTGGTGGACATGCGGGGCCTGGCGGTGATGAAGAGCTTCGGCTACCCGGTGGTCTTCGACGGCTCGCACTCGGTGCAGCTGCCCGGGGCCGGCGCCTCCGGCCAGAGCTCGGGCGGCGAGCGCGCCTTCGCCCCGCACCTGATCCGCGCCGCGCTGGCCGCCGGCGCCGACGGGCTCTTCCTCGAAACCCACCCGCACCCCGAGAAGGCCCTCTGCGACGGGCCCAACATGCTGCCGCTCTCGGAGATGAAGGGCCTGCTCGCCGGCGCCAAGCGGGTCTTCGAAGCCGTCCGGGCTGACTGATCTTCAACGCAGAGGACGCAGAGGTCCGCAAAGGGCGCAGAGGACAACTTTCAGGGTTCTGGACCACGGATGAACACAACCGAGCTCATTGGCCGTTGTCCTCTGCGGACTCCGCGTTCCTCTGCGGCCTCTGTGTTGAGTTTGAAGGTGGCTTGTGAACTACGCTGAAGCGCTGGCCTACCTCGACGGCTTCGTCAACTACGAGCGGGCCATGCCCGACAAGGCCGGGCGTTCGACCTTCTCGCTCGACCGGATCCTGGAGCTCTCCGCGCGGCTGGGCGAACCGCACCGGAGGTTCCGCTCGGTGCACGTGGCCGGCACCAAGGGCAAGGGCTCGACGGTCATCTTCGCCGAGAACATCGCCCGCGCCGCGGGGCTATCGGTCGGCACCTACACCTCGCCGCACCTGATCGACCTGCGCGAGAGGATCCGCCTGGACGGCCGCATGGTGAGCGAGGAGCTGCTGGCCCGGACGCTCTCCGGGTGCCGGGACGCCTACGACGCGGTGCGCGAGTCGGCCAGCGACCGGCGGCTGACCTATTTCGAGGCGCTGACCCACCTGGCCTTCCAGATCTTCGCGGACCGCCCGGTCGACCTGGCGATGGTCGAGGTGGGCATGGGCGGGCGGCTCGACGCCACCAACATCATCACGCCTCTGGTCTCGGTCATCACCCCGATCAGCCTGGACCACGTCCGGCAGCTGGGCAACACCCTGGCAGAGATCGCCGGCGAGAAGGCCGGCATCGCCAAGCCCGGCGTGCCCCTGGTGGTCGGCGAGCAGCCGCCGGAGGCGTTCGCCGCCATCCGCGGAAAGGCGGAGGCGGCCGGCGCCGCGCCCCTCATGGCGCTGGGGCGCGATTTCCGGATCGAGCCCGGCGAGCGCCGTCCCGGAGAGTGGCGACGGATGACCCTCTGCACCCCGGCGAGGACCTATCGCGACCTGACCGTCAGGATGCTCGGCGCCCACCAGCTGGGCAACGCCGCCGCGGCCGTCGCCGCCATGGAGCTGGCCGCCGAGCGCCGGGGCTTGGCGCTCCCCGAGGAGGCCGTCCGCCGCGGGCTGGAGGCGGCCGAGTGGCCCGGGCGGCTGGAGGTCGCCCGCCGCGAGCCGGCCCTGACCGTCCTCGACGGCGCCCACAACGCCGACTCGGCCGGCAAGCTCCTGGCCTCGGTGGACGCGGAGTTCCCGGGCCGCTCGCCGCTGGTCCTGATCTTCGCTGCGGCCGCCGACAAGGACGTGGACGGGATGCTCCA